>JBIIOJ010000027.1:0-20176 GCA_044337015.1 Pirellulales bacterium | reverse complement strand
GATCGGGATGGTGCCTCGACCATTGGTGCGTGAGCAGGTCCACGGCCCAGGGAGTGTTGAACGCGATCGTGAAGGCCGCCTCGCGAACCCCGCCTCGCACGAGCTCGTCCGCGAGCCGCCGACCGTTCGACGCCGCGGTGCGGCGGAAAGCCCCGTCGACGAGCCCGTTGCGGAGGTTCTTGGCGGAGCGGACCACCGGATTGCCGTGGATCGCCCGCGAGGCGGTGCGGGTGATCCGGCGGAGTGCGATTCGCATGGGACACCAGGGGCGAAGGTCGCGGAGATCTTACCCCCCGCACGACCATCGCGGTGACCGTGGTGTCAGGCGGCGCGTGAATCCGGCCGCTCGTCGTCCATCGGCTCCAGTTCCTCCCGCAAGACTCGTACTCCATCGGGGGCCTCGATCCCGAGCCGGACCTTGTCGCCGCTGACTCGCACGACCGTCACGACGATCGAATTGCCTACCCGGATGCGCTGGCTTTGCTTGCGTGAGAGGACGAGCATGAATGGGCTCCAGTGGGATGGATGGCGTATGGATGACTGGGCAAGCTGCCCCCCGTACGGAATATCGGCCGATGGCGCAAGCCTTCTTGCGTGGTTTTGGCAGAGATTGACGGCTGCACCCGCTGCGCTCATGCGACCGTGACGAATGCTCCGAATCGACTCCTCGTGACGATCGCCGGATTGGCGTCGGCTTTCGGTGTCGAGACGAATCGTTCGGTCGGGAAGCGTGTCGGGGTCGCAGCAGGGAGGCGTGTCATGATTCAAGTCCGCGTTCGTGCCCGAGTGGGCTGGGCCATCGTCGTGGCGACGATCTTGTTGCCGTTCATGGCGTTCGCCGAATCGAACGATCCGGCCGGAGGAGAAGAAGTCGTCGAGCAGGATCGCGACGAGGCCCTCCTGGGAAAGAGTGAGTCGGCGGCGGATGACGAACTCGACTTGTCGAAGAAGAGCGTGCTTTCGAAGACCGACGACGAGGAGGAGAAGAACGCTCCTGTCGAGAAGAAGATCATCGCTCCACAGATGGAGGAATACGTCGAGTTCGCGGAACCCGGCATGATGCCCGAAGAGGAGGAGGTCGTGGCGACGGAATGCCCTCCTTTCTGCGGCACGCCGCGGAGGGACTACGCCGTATTCGACGTGCTCTTCCTGCAGCGGGACGACGCGACGAACAACCAGCCGTTCGCGATCGCGAACGAGAACTCCCCGAACCCCGGCGCCTTCCTCATGACGACCCGCAGCATGACGCCGACCGTGGCACCGGGCGTGAGGCTGCTCTACGGGCGGAGGCTGTCCGACTGCACGGGCTGGGAGGCGGGCTACCTCGGCGTCTACGGCATGTACGGAGACGCGCTCGCCGCGGGAACGAGGCAGGTGAACGTCCCAGGTGATCTCGGGGAGAACGTGCCGGGGTTCACGGACGCGACGTTCGTCCAAGCCGACTACTGGTCGTCACTCAACACCGCCGAGTTGAACGTCTTCCGATCCAACGTGTTCGAAGGCTGCGATCCGTGCGCCCGGCTTGCGTGCAAGCGATGCTACCACTGCAGCAGCGTCGATTGGCTGGCTGGTTTTCGATGGGCGAGCCTCGAGGAGCAGGCGACGCTCGGCGTCATCGGGCGGGCCGGAGACCGGCCCACTCCCTACACGGTGAAAACCAGCTCGAACCTCCTCGGCTTGCAGGTCGGCGTTCGCGGCAGGACGGAATGGCGGCGGGTGGCTTTCGAAGGAGGGGTCAAGACGGCTCTCGCCGGTGCGACGCTCTACCAGTCGCAGTCGGACATCGCGAGTCCGATCACCGGCTTCGTGGCACGAACGGCCCGGTCGTCGTCGACCGGCGGCGTCGGCATGATCGCCGACATCAACCTGGCGGCGATCTACCGCATCAATCGGGTTTGGGGGCTGAGGGCCGGGTACAACATGCTCTGGCTTTCGGGTGTGGCGCTCGCGCCGAGCCAATTCGATTTTTCGTTCACCGACGACAGTGGCCGCGGCCTCGACCACGGGGCAGGTCTGTTCCTCAATGGCGCGAGCCTCGGCCTCGAGGCCCGTTGGTGACCCTCGGCGTCAGCCGATCGAGATGAGCTCGACGTCGAAGACGAGCGTCCCCTGCGGCCTGCCCGACTGGCCTTCGTAGGCGAGGTTCGCCGGAATGATGAGGGTCCTTTGGCCGCCGACCCGCATGCCGGCGACTCCCTCGTCCCAGCCGGCGATCACCTCCCTGTTGCCGAGCCTGAACTCGAAGGGTGATCCGTTGCGGCCGGGACGCACGTCCCTCGAGCTGTCGAAAACCGTGCCATTTCTGGAGCTGCCGACGTAGTGCACCCGCACCGTCTGGCCGGCCCGGGCCACGGCGCCGCCGACCTTCGTGTCGCGGTACTGCAGGCCGGTCGTCGTCGTCACGAGCGATGCATCGGATCGCGGCGGGGATGCGGCTGGCCGCAGCTGCTGGGTGACGGTCGTGATCAAGGGCAGCAGTGACCCGTTTGCGGCGATCCTTCGGATCCCGTGGCCGCCTCCACCGAGGCCCTGGGTCGCGAACAGCTGATCGACGCGATTGTCGCCGTCGATGTCGAGGCCCGCTGCGAAGACCGGGGCGTTCGACTGCGGGAGTGAGCCGAACGCCGCCTGCCCGGCGAGTCTCACGTTCGCGGCGGCCGCGACGGTGCCGTCGTAGATCTCCGTCACCGAGCCCGCCCCGCGGCCTCCGGCGACGAAGACGTCGTCGATCGCATCGGCGTTGAACCGGCCGGCCGAGACGGCGACGCCGCCCCGCATCGAAGACGAGAACGGCGTGATGCGATCGACCTGCCGAGGAGTGCCGGAAACGTCGGCGAAGGAAATGTCGTAGACGAGCACTTCCGCGCCGCTCCCGGGGCCGTTGCCGATGATGATCTCGCCGCGGCGGTCCGGTGTGGCGGCATTCAGAAGGCTGCCGCCGCCGAACGTGCCCACATCACCGACCGCCACGGTGGCGCCGGCCTGGAACGTGGCGGGAAAAGGACGAAACGCCTTCGAAGTGAGTTCGACGAGCTTCACGGCGGCACCGGGTCGGCTCTCGTAGATCTTGACGTCGCCGGCGCCGTGGGCCTTCGCGACCACCAGGTCGCCGTCACCATCCGCGTCCAGATCACCGCCCGCGATGTTCAAACCGCCCTCGTAGCGTTCGCCGAATGGAAAGAGAGGTGGGTATCCAGCGAGCGGATTTCCACGCAGGTCGAAGAATCGCACCTCCGCGACACGGCCGGAGCCCGAAGCGGCCGCCACCTCGTCGACGCCGTCGCCGTCGAGATCGACGAGAATCGCGTTCACTCCACCGCGGAATCCTTCTTCGAAGGCGAGCCAGCTATCGCGGACCGAACCCGTGAACGGGTCGATCACGGAGACGCGAGGAGTGCTCTCGTAGCCCACGGCCGATCCGACGACGATCGACGGAAGCTTGTCGATGTCGGTCGCCGTGTTGTCGGACAGATTGGAGTCGAGGGATCCCACGCCGGCCTCGACCGTCGCCGTGCTCGTAAGTGCGCCAAAGGCCTGCGACGCCACCGTGGAAACGACCGTGAAGATCGCCGCCCCTCCGGAGGGCAGGGCGATCGTCGCGTCGAGAGGGCCGCTGCCGCTCGCAGGCCCCGTCGCGCCTGGCGAGTAGGTGGCGGTCCAGGTCGTGGCCGTCACCTGGGCCGGGGCAGGATTCCGCACCCGCGCGGCCGACGCCGTCGCGGGACCGGCGTTCGTGACGACGATCGTCTCCGTCGCGGTCGTGGCCGGCTGGTAGATCTCCCGCCCGTCCGAGAGGTGGATCGCGAGGTCGACGGCCGCACCGCCGTCGAGCACCGTCCGCGGCTCGAACCGCTCGATCGAAAGTGACCAGTCACGTCGTTGCATGGGCACATCCCGGGGGTCGGAGCCATTCCCGACTTCCGTACGAACATGCCTACCCTACGGTTCGGAACGACGCAAACGGCCGGTGCGAGGGACTCACTTCCGCCGCTGGAATACGAGCGGCGTGGCGTCCTTCGGCGCGCCCACGAGCGAGAACTCGAAGGCGTCGGCCCCCTGGCTTTTCACCTTCGCGAGCATCGTGCCCGCCTTCTCGCTCTCGAGCGCGACGGCGTCCGCGGTGGTCGAAATCTTTCCCGACAGTTCGACCGCCGGCTGTCCCTTCGGCATCGCCTTCCAGGTGAAGGTGAAGTCTTCCTTCACGGTCAGTTCGACCGCGTCGTCCCCCATCGTCGCCTTCCAGGAGCCGACGAGATCGGTCTCCGGTCCGGATGACTTTGCGTCGGCCGAAACGTCGGCTGTCTCCGGCTTGGCGGCCTCGCCGGGCGGGGCCGCGCCCTCGCCATCCTTCGACTCTTTCGAATCGCCAGGTTCCGCGGGAGGAGAAATGGCGTCGAGAAGCCGCTTGGCAACGGCGTCGCCGGGCTGTTTCGCGACCACGACCTTCAGGGCGTCGGCCGCGAGGTCGGCATGGCCGCCCACGAGGTAGTGGTAGGCGAGCACGAAGTAGCCCGCAGCATTCCCCGGGTTGGACTTGCAGAAGGCCTCGAGACGTCGCAATTGCGTCGTGTAGTCGTCGACCGAACCGTAGAGGCCGCTCATCGACGTCCAGTCCATGCCCGGCGCGGCTGCGAGCACCGCGTTGAGGGTGGCCGCCGCCTCGTCGTAGCGGCCGAGGGCGAAGAGCGCGAGAGCACGCACCTCGTGGAGGACAGAGTCCTTCGGCGAGGACTTCACGGCCTTGTCGAGACCGGCAAGAGCGGCGTCGTATTCGCCGTTCTTGAATTCGGCCAGCGCCTTCTCGACGACCGGATCGGCGGCCGGTTTGGCTTCAGGCTCCGAGCCCTCATCAGCGACTGTGCCTGCGCCCGCGGCCTCACCGTCCTTCGCGACGTAGTTGTTGACGATGACCGGCTGCGAGTAGTCGTAGGGGCTCGCCGCAACGACCGCCGCTGGGATCGACGCGTAATAGGGGTTCACGTAACCACCCGCGCCGTACCCGAGGCAGGAGTAGCCGAGGCCCCAGTTCGTGCACGTCGAGGCGAGGCCCCACGTCGCGGCACCGAAGAGGAACGGAGCCCACAAGCCGCCGTTGTAGCCGCCCCAGTTGCCGTTCCAGCAGCCGTGGTACCAGCCGGCGTAGCCCGGGTTCACGCACCGGCGATACCAGTTGTTGCCCCAGTTGCCGTAGCCGCCATACCCGCCGCCGTACCA
The DNA here is from genome assembly GCA_044337015.1 of Pirellulales bacterium. Classification (GTDB taxonomy): domain Bacteria; phylum Planctomycetota; class Planctomycetia; order Pirellulales; family UBA1268; genus UBA4655. The sequence goes on along the minus strand of JBIIOJ010000027.1, from coordinate 14,962 downwards.
CCCACCACCGTAGCCGGGCAGGCCCCAGCCGCCGCCGTTCCAGCCGTAGCCGGGACGGTTGTTGATGTTCACGTTGGTGAAGTTGTTGTTGGCGAACCAGTTGTTGTGGGTGTTGTTGATGTTGTTGATGACGTTGCCGCTATTCCAGATGTTGTTGTTGTCACCGATGCCGGGTCGGTTCCAGCCTTCGGGTCGGTTCCAGCCGACACTCGGGCGGTTGCCGCCGATGCCCGGCCGCCCGGGAAGCCCGACGGGCTGCTCCAACCCTGGAGCGGGTTTCGTCATACCGATCGAAGGGCGATCGCCCCCGAGGCCGGGACGCCCTCCGCCATCGGGCCTTGGGGCACCCCCATCCGGCCGAGGAAAGTCGGGACGCACCGGCCGCTGCTGCCCTGGGGCGGGCCTTGTCATGCCGAGATCACCCGGCTTGAGCGAAGGCGAAGGTCGCGTGGCGAAACCGCCTCCGGGGCGGCTTGCGGCGCCGGGCAGCGGTGAAGGGCGGTTGAGTCCACTTGGGCCACCTGCGCCCGGGATGCCGACGCCCGGGATGCCCGTCCCCGGTGCGGGCTTCGTCGCGACAGGGCCCGAACCAACGGGCGGCCTCATCGCCCCAATGCCCGGCCGCGTCTGAAACGACGGCCGTGTCGTCGGGCCGGTGATCGATGGGCCGGACGATGGCCCGTTCGGCCTGCCTGCGGCGGTCGGCAGAGAGGGTCGGGCGAGGTTCGGGCGGCCCAGGTCGGCGCTCGGCCGCTGGAACGACGGCCGCTGGTTGGCTCCGGGCATGCCCCCGGGTCGACCGGGAGCGGGCCTGTTCATGGCCTGCGGCAGCCCGCCGCCGGGGCCCTGCGGTCGCGCGACGCCCGGCGATGGTCGAGTTTGCGGCATCTGCGGCCGCGAGATGTTTGCAGGCATCTGCGGTCGTGGCGACGGCATGGGGCGGGCCATCGGCGCCTGTGGACGGTTCATGGCGGGAGCGGGCCGTGCCATGGGCCCGGGTGACGGTCGAGCCGCGGGCATGGAAGGACGGGCACCACCGGCGCCGACGTGGCCCATCGACGGGCGGCCCCCACCGCCACCACGGCCCGCCATCGGCCTCGCGGCTGCCTCGCCCATGGTGAGGCAGCAGCAGACGACCACAAACGAAACCGAAAGCCATCGCTCCACGCGGGACACCCACGCGCCACGCACGACCCGCCCCATGTTCATTTGAGCCACTCCTTACGCACTTCGAAACGCCCTTCGAACAGAAACTTTTGGCACTGAAACGCCGCGACTCCAGTACCGTGGAACCGGTGCTCAGCGGGCCTCCGCGTCCGGCCGGGGAGGCTTGCGAGCGATCATGACCTTGAAGTCGGGCTCGACCGCTCCCGCAACGACCCGGTCCGATCCCACGATCGTGACGTGGTCGGCGTCGGTCGGCGCGAGCAAGAGCGTCGCAGAACCGGTCGTGCCGTCAGGCAGCGTCGCGACCGACTTCACCACCCATCCGGCATCGTCCGGGGTCCATTCCCCCTCGCTGAAGCCGCCGTCGGAGTCGAACGTCCACGAGCGCAGCGTCAGTTCGACGGGATCCCAGCCGATCCGCTGCTGGCTCGTCGACGTGGGCTGGCCTCCCACGGAGAGGTTGTAGTCGCCGAGCAAATAGCTGCCATCTTCGCTCCAGCGATAGGAGATCATCGTCCGGCCTTCAGGGCTCTCGTCGACCCACTCACCCACGAGCCAGCCGAGCTGGCCGAGCATCTCCTGCGCTGATGGCGGAGGGTCGTCTGCGAACTCGCGGTAGGAGGCGATGAGCCAGTCGCCGCCGTCCTTCTCGCGGACCACCGTGTACCGCACGCGGGCGGCGGTCGCGCCCTCGTCGGCCGTGACGAGCCTCACGCCCTCCTCGATCGCCAGGTCGTCGTCGATCGCTCGTACCGACTCCGCCTCCATGGCGAGTTGCGCCTTCGGAAAGCGTTCGAAGAACTTCGTGAATGCCTCGCGGATCGCCTGCCGCCCGGAGTGCACGCCGCCATTCTCGTCGACGAGTTCGCCCGACGGGGCGAACTGGGCCGCCACTCCAGCGGCGTCCGCCTTGTTGAAGGCCGTGATGGTCGCCGCATTGGCCGCATTCACGGCCTTCACCACGTCCGGTGACTTGACGGCGGACGGCGGGTCGTCGGCGCTCGACTGCGGGGGCGAGCAGCCGGCGGCCAGGAGCAGTGACGCGGAGATCAGACAGCGTGTCGGTCGAAGCATCGTTTGGTTTCCCCCGGAGAACGGAATTCGTGTGCGTGTAGCCGCCGAGATCGCAGGAAAGACTTCAGAGATCATCCGATCATTTTCGATGTCCGAGTGCAAGCGACTGGTCGCCTCCCCGGCCGTTCGGCAACAAAAGAAAGCGGGCCGGACGCACGCGTCCGGCCCGCTCGTTTCTCAATCATTTCCGGTCAGCGACCGGAGCCGATTTCAGTGGCAGCCGCCGTGGCAGCCGCCGTGGCCGCCGCAACCGCCGTTACCACCGCAACCGCCGTTGGAAGCACCGCCGCAGCCGCCGTTATCGGCGGGCACCTCGACGGCGACCATCTTGCAGACCTGGACGGCCACTTCCTTCGTGACCTGGTGCGGAACCTTGACCGTGTAGCTCTCGGTCTTGGTCTCGGGCACCGAGTCATACACCGTCACGGTGTACTTCTCTTCCTTCTGCGAGGGGACGTTCACCGTGTAGGTGACTTCCTTCTCGACCGTCTCCGGGACGCACTTGGTCACCTGGTACTCACGAGTCCGGGTCTCGGACTTGTGCTTGGTGACGCTGACCGTGCGGGTCTTGGTCACGGGGACCATCTTCGACACGGTGTAGGTCCGGGTCTTCTCCTCGTCACGGTGCTTCGTGACGCTGACCGTCCGGGTCCGCTGCTCCTCACGGTGCTTGGTGACCGTGTGGGTGCTGGGGACTTCCTCGGTCACGCACTGGTAGGTCGTGCAGGCGACTTCCTTCGTCTCGCAGCTCGGCACCCAGACCTTCTTGCAGCAGGTCTTCGGGGGGCACGGGCAGCCGCACGCGTCGACGCCGCCGTCAACCGTGACCGACTGGTTTTCCCAGTGGCCGCCGTTGACCGTGACCGTCTTCATCGTGGTGACGGGAACCCGCTTGGTGACCGTGCGGGACGTGGTGACTTCCTCGGTGTAGGGGACCTTCACCGTGTAGGTCTGCTCGACCTGCTCGGTGTAGGGAACCTTCACCGTGTAGGTGCTGGTCTTCTCTTCGGACTGGGCCTCATGGACCGTGTAGGTCTGCTCGACCTGCTCGGTGTAGGGGACCTGGACCGTGTACTCGGAGGTCTTCGTCTCCGTCACGTTCTTCATGACCGTGCTCTTCACGGTCTTGGTGCGGGTCTCGGGGACCATCACCGTGACGGTGCGGGTCTTCTCCTCGGTCCGCGGAACACTCTTGTGGACCGTGTAGGTCCGCTCACGGGTCTCGGTGGTGTACTCAGTCGACGTGACCGGACGCATCTCCGTCACGTACTGACGCTGGTACACCGTCTTGGTGGCGGCGCCACCGCAATCACCGGCAGCGGCACCACTGTCGCCGCAGCCAGCATCGCCACCGCAGTCGCCCGCGGGAGCGGAGCAATCCGCACAGCCACCATGGTGGCGGCGGTGCTTGTGACACCCGGCGTCAGCCGAGGTGGCACTGAAGAGCACGGCGACCATCGTCGCAACGCTCAGAGCCATGAATCGACGCATTGAGAAAACCTCCGTAAGAGAAACAGAAACCAAGAACAAGAAACCACGGGCTGAATTCGATGTCACCGGGAGTCGGTCGATCGAAAGACCCTTCACCTCAGGAGCGACCGAACCACTCGACCGCCTGTTAAGCTGCAAAGGATAGATGAGACTAAATCGAATTCAAGGCCTGGGTTGTTTTTGTGGCGTGAGCTGGGTGGGCAATTTAGGCTGATTCTGTGCCCAGGGCACGAGCCTCGCCGGCATATGCCCGTATTAACGTGGAAAAACCCAAATTCCACGTCGCTTCTGGACCAGTTTCAGACCGGGAAGGTGGAGGGTAGCCGCTTTCCGATGGCAGGTGGCTTGGGCCCGTTCGGGGACATTTCCAAGCGCAGACATCCAATCCCATGGGACGGGATGCCCCGGGGGCGGGGTTTGCACTCCGGGGGGACTTCAATGGCCGTTTCCGCCCGCCAGCTCGCCCGCCGCCTTGCATGGACGCGGCCCAGGGAGATGATTTCAGACTGATCGGTATCGCGATCGACGAACTGTCTTTTGGAGAACAAGGCCCATGGCACCCATCCATTCCCCGGTCGTCCGTGCCGCTGCGGTGGCCGTCCTCGCCCTGGCGTGCACGCCACTTTTGGCAGACGTCTCGCTGAACAACATGTTCGGGGACCACATGGTTCTCCAGCAGGGAATCCGCAACAAGGTCTGGGGCAAGGCCGACCCCGGCGAGAAAGTCACCGTGACTCTCGGCGCTCAGGCCCATTCGGCCGTCGCCGCCGCGGACGGTGCCTGGGAGGTCTTCCTCGAACCCGTCCAGGAATACGGCGGTCCCCACACGCTCACGGTCAAGGGGAATAACGAGGTGAAGTTCGAGGACGTGCTCATCGGCGAGGTCTGGGTCTGCGCCGGGCAGTCGAACATGCAGTGGAGCGTGAACAGTTCGAACGATCCCGATGTCGAGAAGGCGGCGGCCAACTTCCCAAACATCCGGCTCATCTCCGTGCCGCAGGTTGGCACCCAGGAGCCGCAGTGGAACTTCAACGGTAAATGGTCGGCCTGCTCCCCGCAGACGGTCGGAGGCTTCTCAGCCGTCGGCTACTTCTTCGGCCGGCAACTCCACCAGACGCTTGGTGTTCCCGTCGGCCTCATCAACAACGCCTGGGGAGGAAGCGCCGCCGAGGCGTGGGTGAAGCGTGACAAACTGGCTGCCAACGACAAACTCCGAACGCTCCATGAAAAGTGGGTGAAGATGGAGTCGGCGGAGAAGCGCGACGAAGGACAGATGAAGGGGAACCAAAGGCCCGGCAACATCCACTCCGGCGTACTCACGCCGTCGATCGGATACGGCATCCGCGGGGCGATCTGGTACCAGGGGGAGAGCAACTCGGGCCGGGCCTACCAGTACCGCGAACTGTTTCCCTTCATGATCAAGTCGTGGCGGGAGGAGTGGGGCCTCGGCGACTTCCCCTTTTATTGGGTCCAGTTGGCGGACTTCATGGCGGAAAAGCCGGAACCGTCCGAGAGCGCTTGGGCGGAACTTCGCGAAGCACAGACGATGACGATGAAGGCCCTGCCCGCCACGGGCGAGGCGGTGATCATCGACATCGGCGAAGGGAAGGACATCCACCCGAAGAACAAGCAGGACGTCGCCAAGAGGCTCGCCCGATGGGCCCTCGTCGAGACCTACAAGGTGCCCGGCATCGCCTGCAGGAGCCCGCTTTACAAGTCGATGGAAAAGCAGGGCTCCGCGATCGTGCTTTCGTTCGAGCACGTTGCGTCGGCTGCCAACGCCTGGCGGCCGTTCGACGTCGCGGAACCCGTCGGCTTCACGATCGCCGGCGCCGATCGAAAGTTCGTGCAGGCGCAGGCGAAGATCCTCTCCGACGGGCGGATCGAGGTCTCGAGCCCCGCCGTTGCCGACCCCGTCGCGGTGCGGTATGCCTGGGCCGACAACCCGGTCTGCAACATGTATTCCGCTGCGGGTCTGCCCCTCACGCCCTTCCGCACCGACGACTTTGCCGGCATCACTGCGGGCAAGGAGTGATCGGAAGCCCCCCATCTGGCGTCTCCCCGACACCCGCGGGTAGGATCCGCGGGTGAACAAACCGTCATTCCACGTTCCACGGAGGGATTTTCGTGACACGGTCGCCATTGCTTGCCCTGGGGCTTCTCATCGCCGCCGCTGTCGGCGGGTGCTCTGCGAAGAGTGAACCATGGCCCACGGCCGCCGGCCGGTCCGGCAAGCCGGCCGCCTCGGCAACGCTCGCCTCGCACTCCGAGGCCCCGGTCTCGGCGACCGAGTCGGCGAAGCCACTCGAGGCTCGGTCGATCCGCCCGATTCCCGAGGTGATCTCGAAGCCCCGGCTGTTCGAGCTCCCCCCTTCGGTGATCGCGAGGCTCCCGCCGGCCGAGGCGATAGATGTGGAGCCGATCGAGTTTCCCTCCGCGGATTCACCGACCATCGACGAGGTTCGCGGCACGATGAGAAGCTACATGGCAGCCTTGAGAAAGCGGGATGTCGCGTCGCTCGTTTCCCACTGGAGCGAGTCGGGAGAGAGCATCGACCTCGATTCCGGCGAGTCCACGAAGGGGCGGGATTCGATCGGCCGGGTGTTCGAGTCGCTCTTCGAGCGGGAGGCCGACGCGAACGTCCGCATCGACGTCTCGTCCGTTCGGCCGATCCGCGACGAAGTGGCGATCGTCGATGGGGTCTCGACTCTTGCCTGCGCCGGGGAGCAGCCGGCCCGCAGTCGGTTTTCGGCGGTGCTCGTGAAGCAGCAAGGTCGCTGGCTGCTGGAGAGCGTCCGCGAGGCGGCGATGCCGACGCCGGGTGATGCCGACGTCGTGAAGCCGCTCGCGAAGCTGGAGTGGCTGCTCGGACACTGGGAGAGTGCCGGCAAGGAAGCCGAGGTTTCATCAACACACTGCTTCTGGAGCGCCCGCGACGCCTACCTCGTCCGCAGCCACGTCGTGTCAGGACGGCCGTCCGACGAGCACGAACAGGGCGACAGAGTCGTCAGCTTCGAGACGCCCGCGGAGCAGAAGAGCGACCGCGAGATCACCGAGATCATCGGCTGGGATCCGGTCGCGAAGTCGACCCGCTCGTGGATCTTCTGCTCGGACGGCGGCTTCGCCGAGGGAACCTGGTCGCAGGATGGTGATCAGATCGTGATTCTCGTCGATGGCACGCTCGCCGACGGCAGTCCTGCCAGCGGCACGCTCCGAATCACGAGGCTCGGTCCCGACGAGGTGTCGAGCATGGTCTCCGGCGACGCCGTCGCGCGTCTGCTGCCGCCGGCCGGCGACTTCCTGCGGACCGCGCGGGCCTCGCCCGGCCGCTGAAATGTCGAGGATCCTCGAAACCCTCGCCAATGCCTTCCCCCTCTGGGTGCTGGCAGCCTGTTCGCTCGCGCTCGTGCGGCCGGAACTCTTCACCTGGTTCGGCGACGCGGCGATCGTCGTCGGACTCGGCGTGATCATGCTCGGCATGGGGCTCACCCTCTCGCTCGATGACTTCTCGCGTGTGGCCTCCCGGCCTTCGGTCGTGGCGGCGGGGTTCGCGGCGCAGTTCGTCATCATGCCACTCGCCGGTTGGACGGTCGCGTCGGCGATGCGGCTCGAAACGCCATTCGCCGTCGGCCTGATCCTCGTCGCCTGCTGCCCCGGCGGCACGGCCTCGAACGTCGTCACGTTCATCGCCAGGGCCGACGTGGCACTCTCGGTCGCGATGACGACCTGCTCGACGATCGGCGCCGTCGTGCTTACTCCACTGTTGACGAAGGCGCTCGCGGGCCGTCTCGTCGCGGTGGACACGTGGGGACTGCTCGCCTCCACGGCCGAGGTGGTCGTGCTGCCGGTCGCGGCGGGGGCCGCGATAAACCGGTACCTGCCGCGACTGTCGAGGGCCGTGTTGCCCGTGGCGCCGCTCGTGAGCGTGGTGCTCATCGCGCTGGTCTGCGCGAGCATCGTCGGCCGCAACGCCGTCACGATTCGCGAGTCGGCCCCGCGGCTGCTCGTGGCGGTCGTGCTCCTGCACGCGATCGGTTTCGGCGTCGGTTACGCGTTCGCGAGGCTCGTCGGCTACGACCGCAAGGTGTCGCGAACGATATCGATCGAGGTGGGCATGCAAAACTCCGGCCTCGGCGTCGTGCTCGCGACGAAGCACTTTCCCTCGGAGCCGCTGGTCGCGGTGCCCTGTGCGATCTCGAGCGTGGTCCATTCCTGCATCGGCAGTTTGCTCGCCGGATTCTGGCGGCTCGGCGACTCGACCGGGCGGCAGGACGAATTGCGATGAAGCGTGACGACGCGATCGGACGCCTGCGGGAACGGCGAGGGCCGTGGGACATCCTCGTGATCGGGGGCGGGGCGACGGGGCTTGGGATCGCGGTCGACGCGGCGTCGAGGGGCCACGACGTCGCCGTCGTGGAGCGGGGCGACTTCGGCTGCGGAACGTCGAGCCGTTCGACGAAGCTCTTGCACGGTGGGCTGCGGTACCTCCGGCAGGGAAGCCTCTCGCTCGTCCGCGAGGCGCTGCGGGAGCGGGCGATCCTCCGGGCGGCCGCCCCGCACTGCGTCCACCCGATCACGTTCGCGATCCCCTGTCACGGTGTTCTCGAGCGGGCGTTCTACGGGGTGGGCACGAGTCTCTACGACCTGCTCTCCTCCGGGAGCCGCGACGCTGCGGGCGGCTTCGCCCGTTCACGGATCGTGTCGTCGGCCGAAATCCTGCGGCGACTGCCGGGACTGTCTGCGTCGCCAGGGGGCCGTCCGCTTCGCGGCGGCGTGCTCTACGCCGACGGGCAGTTCGACGACGCGAGGCTCGCAGTCGACCTCGCGGCGACGGCCATCTCTCTCGGCGGCTGCGTCGCGAACCAAATCGACACCGTCGCGCTCGTGTCGCGTGGAGGACGGATCGGCGGTGCAGTGCTTCGCGACCGCGAGACGGGCGAGTCTTTCGATTGCCTCGCTCGCGGCGTCGTGAACGCGACCGGCCCCTTCTGCGACGCCGTCCGACGGCTCGATGATCCCCACGCCCGCCCGATCATCGCTGCGAGCCAAGGGGTGCACGTCGTGCTCCCATCGCGGTTCCTGCCCGGCGACACGGCCCTCATCGTGCCGAAGACTCCCGACGGACGCGTCGTCTTCGCGATCCCGTGGCGGGACCGCGTCGTCGTCGGCACGACCGACACGCCGATCGCGTCGCCGACGCCCGACCCGAGGCCACTCGCCGGCGAGATCGACTTCCTTCTCGACCTCGCCGCGGGCCAACTCGCCATGCCACCGAGCCGGGCCGACATCCTCGCCTGCTTCACCGGCATCCGCCCGCTCGTCGCCGCCGGATCGTCGCGCGAGACGAAGTCGCTCCCGCGGGACCATGCGATCCTCGTCTCGCCATCGGGGCTCCTCACGATCACCGGGGGCAAGTGGACCACCTACCGCCGGATGGCGGAGGACGCGGTCGACCGGGTCGAGGCGGTCGCCGGACTTTCGCACCGCCCCTGCACGACCCGCTCGCTGCGTATCCACGGCAGCCCTCACGATGGCACGGCCGCCTGGCGACCATCCCACGACCCTCTCGCCGTCTACGGCACCGATGCCGAGTCGATCCGCAAGCTCGCAGCCGAGGACCCGCGGCTCGCAGTGCCGATCCATGCCTTGCTTCCGACGATCAAGGCACAGGTCGTCTGGGCGGTCCGCGAGGAGATGGCCCGTACTGTTGACGACGTTCTCTCCCGCCGCACCCGGGACCTCGTCGTAGACGCCCGGGCCGCGATCGAGGCCGCCCCGGTCGTATCGTCGATCATGGCCGCAGAGCTCGGCCGCGACGAAGCCTGGCAGCGGTCGCAGGTCGAAGCCTTCCGCGTTGTCGCCGAAACCTGCCTGCCGTGACGAGGCGTCCGCTCCCCCAGCGGCAAAGCCCGTGGCGTCGGAATGCCCGTGTCGTCAGCGGTTCGTGCCGCTCTTCGAGCCGGCCACCTGCGGACGCTTCACGAAGTGCATCTGCGGGTCGTCGATGACCCAGGGCGTGCTCCAGGTCTTGCCGTCGTCGCGGGTGCAGACGTTGTAGAAGAACGTCTTCACGCGTTCCGTCTTGTAGCCGTAGGGAAACTGCGACGTGATGTGGTCGTCCATGGTGAGCTCGTCGACCCCGGGGCTCGCAAAGTAGTGGATCTGCCCGTCGGGCGTGAACGACATGCCGAGCGTCCACCAGCCGAGTTCCGTCATCTCGGGGCCGCGGATCTCGCGGCCGTTGCGGTTGCCGCGGACGCGGATGTGGGCGGAGTCGGGCTTCTCGCCGCCGTCCCCCTTCTCGAAGCAGATGAACATGCCGGGCCAGTACTCCTCGACGCCGAACTCTCCCTTGTCGGGGTGGTCCTCGCCCGTGATGATCGCATGCGTATAGCAGCCGGCTCGGAAGCCGAACGAGGGGCCCGTCCGCTTCTCCCACTGCTCGAACGGAGGCAGGTAGACCCGCGTGACGATGCTCGGGTTGTCGGCCACCGACATGCCGGAGCCGCCGATGAAGCGGCCACTGTCGAAGACAAAGTCGTCCTGCATCATCTGGTAGGTGATCTTGCCGGGGATGCCGGCGTGCTGCGTCGCGAGCAGGAGGCCGTGGGTGCTTCCATCGATGCCGGGGCTCGGCAGTTCGATCCGCTTCACGAGGTCGGGGGTGCCCCGCTTCATCCCCTCGAACCACTTGCGGTTGACGCTCGTGCCGATCGGCCCGCGGACCCGTTCGTCCTGCTCCTCGGAACTCTTTGGGTGGCGGTAGTTCCACTTCCAGTTCTCATCCTCGAAGTCGTCGCCGGCGTTCTTGGCGACCGTTCCCGTGCCCGGAATGAGCACTGGCTTCTTAGGCGCCGGCTCCGCGGCTGCCGCCGGCGTGGACGGCTTCGTCGTGGACACGCCGTTCCGCATCGGCATCCGCGATGCCACACTCCGGCCGGAGCCGTTGGGCTGTGCGGCGAGCCGGACCGGCGACTGTGCGACGGCGGATCTCGAGAGCGGGAGGGTCGGCGGCTCGTCGGCGTTCACGGACGCCACCGCGAGGAGAAGTCCGAGCGACCCCAGGGCCAAGTCCCAACGAAGCAGCATACGAAAGCGAGCCATGATCCCCTCCCTCTCCGCGCGAACACCCGCGGCCGCACCGACGTCGACCAACGTGCTGGGCATCATCGTCGTCACGAACCGTCTCACTGGAAGAAACGGTTTCATCGTCGCCGACACCGCCGCATTGCCGCATGTTCGCGCCGCTGCCGCGGCGACGCGGGCTTCCCATCCCTTCGGCGGGAGTTCCCGCAGGCTGCGCGGCTTGCCGATCCTGCCGCCCCGCTGTTCGCCCGAGAAGAAGAACGAACTCGCGCTACCAGCGAACCTGCACGGTGTCGTTCGACCAGCTCGAAGACGTCGTGCGTGCTCCCGACGAGCCGCCGCCGCTCCCGCCGAACCCTGGCGCCCGCAGCGATCGCCATGGATCGGGGCCGGCGAACCGGCCGCCCGGGAGCTGGATCACCCACGGCCCGGCACCGCGGCTCATGCGGGAGAACGACTCCTCGAGCTGCCTGCGATGGATCTCCGCGAGACGCTGCTGCCTCCTCCTCGCAGCTTCGGCCGTGGCGGCCCCGTAGGCCTGCCTCGCCTGGACGGCCGATTCGGCGGCAAGCTTGATCGCCTCCTCGTATCGCTGCCGTCCGAGCAGCCCTTTCGCCTGCTCGCACAACCCGGAGGCTGCATGCACGTCGACCGACACGCCCTCCTCGTACCACGAGGCGATACGTCTGATCTGGTTTTCCGTCTCCTCGATCTCGTGGATCGCCTGCCGTGCGAGCCGTTCGTCCTCCGCAGCGAGCTCCCTCGCCCGTTCGACCGATTGGTCGGCCGCGTCGACCATCGCGGACACCTCCCGGAGATTCGGCCTCGTCCGTGAGAAGCCCTCCGCGGCCACCCGCACGAGATCCTTCGCCTCGCGAGCCCGCTCGTTGGCGCGGATGCGATCAGTCCGTTGCCGCTCGAGTCCCGCGAGCAGTTCTGCGGCCTTCCTCGCCACCGCCTCCGTTCGGCCGGGAAGCGACGCCCGTAGCGCGTCGAGTTCCGCACGGCGGTCGGTGACCGCGGTGTAGCAGACATCGACCCAGTCGGCCTGTCTCACCGCCTCTTCCGCGAGGGCCACGCCACGGAAGTAGTGCTGCAGATTGGCCGCGATCGACGCCCTCGCCGCCGCGACCAGATCCCTCGCCCGCGACAGGCCCTCGGAGGCCTTTTCGAGGTTTCCGGAGACGTCGCTCCAGGAGGCTTCGGCGAATCCGGCCGCGAGGTGCTCGAGCGCCCGCTCCGCCTGGCCGCGGCGTGAGCCGAGCGATTCGAGCCGGGTTTCGCAGCCCGGCAGGATGTCCTCCACCCGCGCCTTCGCCGCCACGACGCTCTCGAGAAGTGCGTCGGCCTCCGCGGTGAGCTGCTCTCCCCGCACGACGTGCCGCTCCGCCGAGTCGAGCTCGCCGGCATCGAGCAGTCCGGCGGCCGTCTCGAGTTGCGAACGCGCCTGCGACAGGGGCTCGTCGGGATCGGCGCCCGGCTCGGAGAGAAGCCAGCCCTCGGCGCGACGGGCCGCGATCTTGCCCGCAATGCGGTCGATCTCCTCCTGCGCCCGATTCGATCGGTCGTCGATTCCCTCGAGGCGTTCGATGCGGCCGACCATCTCGGCGAGCGACGCCTCCGACCCTTCGAGCCGGCCCCGGGCGGCCACCGGGTCGGCCTCGAGTTCGGCCCGTGCGACCCCGAGCGCCCGATCCGCCGCCGCCAGCGGCTGCTGGAAGACGGCCGCGGAGCGTCCTCGCTTCGCGATCGCCGCCGCCCGGTCCTTGGCCGAGACGATGGCGGCCTCGAGACGCGAGGCTGCCTCGCGGGCCGACTCATGGGCCGACTCGAGCGTGTCGAGGGGAACCCTGCACGCCGCCGCCACCTGGTCGAGCGGCGGGCGCGCATCGGCACCGTCGAGCATGGCGAGGGCCTTCTCCGCCGAGGCGGTGCCGAGGAACCATTCCGAGTCGATCTGGGCCTGCGCCTTCTCCCAGATGTCCATGAGCGAGAGCCACCGCTCGCGGTAGCTTCTCACCGACTGCTGCACGCCGTCGTAGGCCACGCGGGTGAGACCCACCATCGGCGTCTTGAAGTCGGGGTCGGCGTGGGGCAGCATGCGGTGCCGCTCCTGCTGGGAATCGAGCAGATCGGAGAGGGCGACGACCTCCCCCTTGAACTCGTCGAGCTTCCTGCGCGCCGCATGTATCGCCCGGTCGTGCCTCGCCCGCTGGATGAAGAACAGGGCGAGCGATCCGAAGCCAGCGAGCGCCGCGGCCCCCACGGGCAGCGTGCGGGTGCGGAACACCTTCGCAGCCTCGGCCCGTGCGACTTCGCGGTCCTTGCGTTCCTTCACCCAGACTTCAGTCGCGGTCACGAGATCGGCGAGCCCCTCGTCGTAGAGTCCGTCTTTCGCCTTCGGCACGAACACGCGATCGAGCAACTGCTGCTTGATCGTGTCCTTGTCGAGCCCCGCGGCGACCTCGACTCCCCACGGTGCGCGATACGCGAGCGAGCGGCCGCGGACGTCGAGCAGGATCGTGATGTCGTTGGACGGGTCGAAGCCGGGTGCGTCGGAGGCCCGCCAGCGATCGAGGATCGTGTCGAGGGCTCGCTCCGCGGCGTCGGGATCGCTGCCGGCGGTTCCGAGCACGAACACCCTGTAGTCTCGTCCGGTCTCCTGCTTCGCCTTCGCCACGGCGTCGCGGACCTTTTGGAACGTGCCGCCGACACCCGACACGAACACGCGGCCGGCATCCGACGGCGAGACGATCGGAGCGGACACCGCCGCAGACGGCTCGTCGGCGATCGCGGCCGGCTTGGCGGTCAGGACGATCGATGCGTGGGCTATCGCCGCGATTACGAACGACGAAAAGCCTGAAGATCCAAGCATGGCTCCACTCCCTGGGCAATCATGGCAGGCCGATATCCTCCGCAGTGATGCGAGTCGGCGAAGACGGCATGAGCGGTGGCCTCGGCGGTTCTGAAGCACCCGGCCGAGTGATCGATCCACGCGGGTCGCTGCCGCGAGCCTGCCCGACGCCCGGCAGGCCGGTGCGGAACGGGGCGGAGCCGACCTGTGGACGCATCCCCTGGGCCGGCGGCAGTCCCGCTGGGAGACGCCCGGCGTTGAGATCGACCTTCGGCCCACCGGCGCCGTATCCAGGCCGAAGCGCCGGCGCGCCAGCCCGCACGCCGCCGGTGACCGCGCCCCTGCCCTGGCCGTTATTCGCTGCGCTGCTGCCGATGCCGTTGGCACTTCGCATTCCCGGCGCGTTCGGCGTCGAGAGTCCGTCGTCTCTCGACCGGCCGGCGTTGAGGTCGCGGTTTCGCTTCGGTGGATCGCGACCGGCATCGGGGGCAACCTTCTTCGGAGGCGGCTCGACCGGGCGGAATGCATCGCCGAGCGGATCTCCCTCGAGCCTCGCCGCCCCGTCGACCGCGGCAGGACCCACCTTCGGCTCGTCGTCGCGGACGCCCGGGACAAGCGGCTTCTCGCTCGACGGCTTGTTCCAGAGATCGGCCTTCGCCCGCCGCATCTTCGCACGGGCCACTTCCGCCTCCGCCTCGTCGATCGTGCCGTCCTTGTTGAGATCCCAGCTGTACACGAGCTCGGCTCGCGATGGGCCGGCCGCCGCGTCGCCCTCCGCGGCCACTGTCGCGGCCGTCGACCATACGATCGCCACGGACGCGATGGCAATCCACTCCGACGAAGTCGTTCGCATGCTCGGCGGCTCCTTCTTGGGCATTGTTTCAAATGCTTGCGGTTGTTTCCAGAGCCCGGTGAACACCTCACGGTCTGCCCTGCTGCAACGTCTTTTGCGGTTCGTCAAGCGTGCTGGGTTCGGGGCTGCCCGTGTGCCGCTCGCCGGACGCTCGCTGCGCCCATCCTGGGCTTCGCTCGCTCGGAGCTGACTGGCGCTTCGCCATCCTGGCTGCGCTGGTCAGCTACGCCGTCTCGGGCACACGGGCAGCCCCGAACCGTCAAGCGTGGTGCTCAATGAATTACACAGGCACATTGATGCTGAGGAGCTGGTTGGTGAAGCGCGGAGAAGCCGCAGGCGATACGCGGCTTACGGGAAGCGAGCCATGCCGCTCAGGCGGGGAGTAGCGATCGCCGGAGGCGCCGGAGCGGTTTACCGACCGGCGAACCAATGCGGTC
>JBIIOJ010000186.1:0-6301 GCA_044337015.1 Pirellulales bacterium | reverse complement strand
CGCCCATCTCCGCGACCCACATCCTGCCGCGTTCGTCCCAGTCGATGAACACGGGGTCCATCACCAGCGGCTCCGAAGCCACGAGCGTCGCGGTGAATCCTTTCGGCAGCCGCATCGCGCGGAGGGATTCCTGCGGGCTCCTTGGCCTCGGGCCGGGCACCTGCAAGAGCTCCTCGTAGGTCATCCGCACGTCGCCGGCCTGCATCGCGCCGTCGGTGAACGTCACCCCGGGGCCGGTGAGCAGCGGCAGCTCATCCTCGTCGCCGGGCTTTCCCTCCCGCATCACCCGGGTCCAGCCTGCCTTCCATCCCAGATGCGATTTCGCCCGATCCGGTGGCACGAACAGGTAGACGCCATACCCCTGCTCATGCGAGACGACCAGGTCGTCGTGGCCATCGTCATCGAGATCGACCTTCCACACGCCAGTGGCCGCCTGAGCGAGCGGCGGCAGCTCCGCCTCCGTGGCCGATGCCATGCCCATGGCCGCAAGCAGCGTCGTGCAGGCCATGGTCAGGCAGGCCAGACGCGGCGTCCCGAGCGAGTCGTGAAGGGGGGAAGATCGAGCAGCTTTGGCACCGTCGCCACGGCGAGTTCGATTTCCAAGCTTTCGGGCTGCCGATCGCACAGGAACCTCCCGCGTGTGTCGTGGCTAACGACCACGACGCTACGGAAGTATCGTATCTTTCAGCCGCCAGGCCGCCCAACCGAAGGCGAATGGGTGCCGTGAGCCGCGCCGCCGGCCGGCTATTCCTGTACGCGACGAAGCCGTGCCCGCGCGAAGGCCGCGAGATCGGGATGGGCGTCGGCCGCAAGCTTTTCGAGGACGCCGCGGCTCTCGGCAGGGTCGATCCGGCCGAGGAGATTCATCGCGGCGTGCCGTGCCGGGGCGAACCGTGCGGCCAGGAGCGGCTCGGCGGCCTCGTCGGGGGCGGTGCGGAAGACCGTCTCGGCATCGGCGAAGAGCGCGTCCTGCGCGGCGGAAAACCGCCCCGCCAGGTCGTTCCACTTCGTGGACACGAGATCCCGCTTTCTGCCCTCGAGCTTGTCCTTTTCGATGAGGTTCGCACCGGTGCGGTAGGCCTCATCCGCATACTGACGGGCCATCAGCCATTCCCGGAGGAACTGTCGGCCGTGCTCGGCCCGGCGGTGCCGGGCGAGGTAGGCGAGCCAGCCGAGCCGCTCGAACGTCGCGTCGGCGTCGAGGCAGCGGGCCGAGGCGAGCAGGGCCGTATCGTCGCCGACCACGCGGGCGAAGGCCTTCAGAGCCTCGGCCTCCTGCCGGTTCCAGGCTGCCACCTTCTTCACGGCGTCGTCCACGCGGTCAGGCGAGGCGAGCGCGGCGATCGCGAGCACGCCGTCGCGCTGCTCCTGTCGCCGTTCGGCCTCGGTCTTCGGCACCTTCACCACGCTCTCGTCGGGCCCATCGTCGTCGAGCGATTCCTCGAGGAGGTCATCCACGGCTTTTTCACGCGGCTTGGCAGGCCTGGGCTTCGCGGCTGCCGTGGCGGAAGCCATCCCGCCCGAGGTCGCCTCCGGCGCCGCCCACCGCAGCACGGCCTCGAACAGCCGCGGCCAGTCGGCCCAGTCGAAGAAGGCGGTGACGTCTCCTTCCGAGAGACCGCGGTGGTCGACGAGTAGGCAGGCCACGCGGCCCTTGCCGACCTGCCGGCCGACGAGCACGGGGCTGGTGCCGCTTGCGAGAAACACCTTCGCACCCGGCTCGACCACAACGTCGTTGCGAACCCAAAAGGAAGGCCGTGCCGAGAAGTCGGCCTCGATGCCAAGCTCCGCGAAATCGGGCCCGGGCTCCAAGGCCTTCGGCTCGTCGGTGACCGTGTCCTTCATGGCCTTCATGCGGACCGGCAGGAGCTCCCGCTCGAGCACGGTGTGCATGTAGCCCCCCTTGCCGAAGGCATATTCGCCGCCGGTGAACACGGCGCCGCCACCGGCCTTCACCCAGTCCACGAGGGCGTAGGAATTCTCCACGCCGATAGCGCAGTGCGGGATACCGGTGAAGACCATGCAATCGAACTCGGGGTAGCGGCTCGCGGTCAGACCGTTTGCGAGCCCCATGCCGGGGCCTTGGCGGACGGCGCCCCACAGGCCGGCATGGTGGATGCCGACCCGCGGGAAGCCTGCGAACGCTTCGTGGAGCCGGAGCCGGTAGTCCATGGCGCCGCGGGCGTAATAGATGTCGACGCGGCCGTTGCGCCGCGGGGCGAGGTCGCCGAACTTCGGCGGGTTCGCGGCGAGCGCCTGATCGGCGGGGATGGCCGCGCCCTTCCACCAATCCTTCGCAAGCTCGTCCACGGTCGGCCGGCGGGCGGGCGGCTCGCTGTTTCGCTTCGCCTCGTCGAGCGTGCCGATCCGCTTGTTCACCTCCCAAATCTCCACCGACGGGTCGAGCACGACCTCCGGAAGGGGCGAAGCCGCAGCATCCGGCCTCGCGACGCCGAGCGTCGGCGGAACACCGTGCAGGTCGGCCGGCGACGGGCTTCCCTCCCGCACCGCGAGATCGATCACGGCGACGACCCACGTGGAGACCGGCGGGATCGTGAAGCGGCCCTCGGCGATCGCGAGCGGCGCGACCTCGAGCGTGAGCGGCTCGATGAGCCTCGCCTCCTTCGCCGTGACGCCTTCGGGCAGCGCGAGGGCGAACTCCGCCGGCGTGGTTCCCGGCGGCATGTCGTAGACGGGCACCTTAGCCCCTTCACGGGGCGGCCGCACCGCGGTCCACGGGAGATTGAGGAAATTGACGACGAGCTGCCGCGTGCCGCCCACCGCCGGCGTCTCGTAGACGAACCGCCGCCAGTCGAGCGGCGTCTCGCCGCGGGCCGCCAGAATTTTTTCCGGCGCCACGATCCGTCGGAGCCGCTCGTCGAACGTGTACTGTCCGTAGCGGGTGCAGTAGCGGGCAACCTCGCGGCTCATCCCGCCGTAGGGCCGGCAGCCCGCGGCGGCCCAGAGAGCGTTTTCGATGACCGGGTCGCGGGGGGCGTTGCGGTCGGCGAAGCTGATGCCGAGATAGTAGCCGCCCCGCTCGCGGCAGAGGTCGCCGTCGGCCTGAAGGTTGCGGGCCACCTGGTCGAAGGTCCAGCCGGCCGATGCGTTGCCGATCGACTCGTTCATGAGAAGCCCGCCGCCGCGGCACACTTCGTCGAGTTCGTAGTCGCCCACGGCCCAGTCGCGGGCCTTGTCGGGCTCGATGAGCAGGTAGTTGTAGCCGTGCCGAAAGTCCGGAAACCGCTCCGCCACGATCTCCTTGAAGTAGCGGGTAAGGCTCTGCGTGCGGCGGGCGGCGCGGGCGTCGTAGCCGCCGCTGCGGCCGCACTGGCCGCCCGCGCGGATGTGGCCATCCCAGCGGATCGCGTCCCACCCGAACATCTCGATCGAGCGGATGCACTCCTCGGCAGCGATGCGTGCCATCCGCGGCGTGGGATCGGGGTTGATCGGCAGGAAGCTCGCCCACCAGTTGTTGAAGGGCTGTGCCCCAGGGACGGTCGGCATCTTGGAGTAGACGGCGAAGTCGCCGTCCCTCCTGCGGTCGAGCGAGGTCACGTCCACACCCTCCCACATGCCGACGGGATAGTTGTATTGGAATCGATGGTCGAGCGGACGGTCGTAGGCCGTCTGCCAACCGGCCAGGCCGCTCATCACGAACTTGCCGTAGGTGGCCACCGCAATGCCCTGCTCGTGGGCAAGCCGGATCTGCCGGCGGATCGTCTCCCGATGCATGCGGTAGTTGGTCTGGCCGGAGCTCCAGAACTCCTCGCCGGGGCTCATCTCGACCATGTCATCAGGAGCCCAGGCGAAGTATTCAACCGCGTTGCAGTAGTCTCGCCGTCCTTCGGCGAGCTGCTGCCGGATTCGCGGCTCGTCGGCCTCGGTGAGCACGACGTCGCGGGTGGCCAGGCCACCGCCGAAGATGGCGACCCGCTGGAAGTTTTCCGCGATCGAGAAATACTCGGCGACGCCGGCCCGGTCGCGGCCATCGGCCGAGACGAACTCGGCGATGATCGAATAGCCGAGTTCGTCCTTCGGCAGCGGCAGCTCGAAGGGAATCTCCTGCGGCTTTGCGGCGAGGCTCACCGGCAGGCTCTTCACCCGTGTGCGGTCGCCGGGGCCGTGCTCGAGCAGGATCTCGACCGTGCCCGCCCCGCCGTCGCCGAGGTCGGTCACGGTGGCGACGCCCCGCAGCGTCTCTCCCGGCCGGTAGCGGATCTTGTCGATCGCGAGGGCGGTCACGGCGGCCGAGAGCGACACCGGCCGGATCTCGACCTTGTCGAGCAGGAAGTAAATCGAATCGGCCGGTCGAAGCGTGAGGTCGAGGTCGAGACCCTCACCGCCGGGAAGGTCGGCGTCGAGCGCGTCAGCCGACGGATCGACTCTGGGCCGCTCCCGCTTCACCATCTCCTTCTCGAAGAGCTTCGCGACCGTCTCCTCCTCGGCGTCGGCGCGAATCGAGAAGGCCAGCGGCCCCTTGCCACGATGCGGAATGCGAGCCGTGCGAATCTCCGGCTGGTGGCTGAGGGCGAACGCCGAGGCCTCCCACCGCCCGGCAGTTGAGCCTCCCGCGACGCACGCCACCCACGAATGAAACGAGACCGGCTCGTGGGCATGGGAGGCGCGGAGCGTGAGCCGCACCTCGTAGAGGCCCGCGGGCTTCGGCTCGCGCGTCTGGATCCTGAGCGGCGCGGCCTCCTTCTTCGGAACCGCGATCGCGGCAGCGGCCTGCCGGCCGAGCGGCTCCACCTCCACCGAGACCGGCCCCTTCCAATCGGCCGGCGGGATCGTCTCCCAGTCGGCCGCCGAAAGCTGGGTGGCGGAGAGAGCGGCCGACAGAACGATCGGCAGCGAGAATCGCATCATGGAGACTCCGACGGGAATCCCGTCATGGTAGCAGGAGCTTTGCACGCGACGGTGGTATCGGCACTTGCGGCCACTCCCACTCGGCGATCTTCACGTCGTGCTTGCCGGCCGAGACGCCGAAGGCGATGCCGAACTGCGGCGTCGCCGTACCCTTCACGAGCGAGTGCTCGTCGGCGAAGCCCGCGCACCAGCGGATGCCGTCCATCCAGTAGCCGGGCCGCACGATCTTCTCGGGCCAGGTCGCGACGATCGTGCGGATGTCGCCGTCGACCGTGCCGGTGATCCCGTCTGGTGTGAACGTGAGGTCGAAGGGCCCCATGCCGCGGACGCCGACGTTGCCGTGGGTGAGCTTCACGTACTCTGCCGCGGGTGCGACGAATCTGACCTTGCCATCTTCGGCCGTGACCTGCGGCTTGGCGGCGGCGGGGCCGCGTGCCGTCTTGCCCTTGAAGCTGAGCGCGCTGCCGCGGAGCAGGAGGAGCTCGGGCTCGCCGTTCTTCGGCACCCGCACGGCCGCGACCGTGCCGTCAAACTCGATGCCTTCCCCCTTGAACACCAGCGGCAGCGTCGCGAGGAAGACGTAGTCGGTGCCCTCGCCGGTCACGATCTTCGTGACGCCCGGTGCGAGCTGCGTGGCGGTCGGCGGCGCCTCGCCGGGCCCGCGCGGATAGAGCACCCAGGCCACGTCCTGCCCCGGTGCGCTCTGTAGCCGCAGCGCGACGTGCTGCTCCTTGCCCGCGACCCAGTCGCGGGAGGTGCCGGTGGGCTTGCTGTAGGCTCCGAGGGCGAGTGGCAGATCGTCCTCGGCTAGATCGAAGGCGGGATTCGCACGGTCGGTGAAGACCATCTCGAGCTTCGTCGGCCACTCGGTGTCGAGCGAGACCTTCTGCCCCGTGATCGTCACGTTGCCCTTGCGGCCGAGCAGGCTGAGGCTGAACCAGCTCGCGAACCGGCCCTCGCCCTGCGTGCCGTCGCGAAGCACGAAGTAGTTGGCCCCCTTGGCGGTCGGGCTTTTGAGGAACATCACCTGCCGGTCCCAGGTGAACTCGCCCTCCTCCTGGCCGAGGTTCGGCAGCACCCTGCGGTCGCGTTCGCTCGCCACGTTGGGAACGCCCTTCGCCCAGCCAGCGGCGCCGCCGGGGGTGATCCACCAGTCGGGATAGCCGGTCGAGTGCCAGGCGTAGTCGACGCTCGTTCCGAACCGGGCGTCGAGGATGTTGCTGTCGGCCCACGCGTGCGGCATGTCGTTGGTGGGGGCACCGAAGCGGAGGAAATTCTTGTCGGGGAAGGCCGGGTCCTTCGGCCCGCCATATTGGTAGGGCTGCGGCGGCAGGAGCACGGCGCCCTTCGCGTAGAGCGCGAGGTTGCCCTGGTCCTGGCCCCAGTGGCTCCAGTGGTGCCCGCTCCGCAGAAAGAGGCAGGTCTCGTCGGC
>JBIIOJ010000185.1:0-6304 GCA_044337015.1 Pirellulales bacterium | reverse complement strand
AGTACCTCCAGTATCTCAGCGACGTCGTTTTCTTCTACAACGACGAGCGCCGCATCACGCCGAAGCGACATGTCGTCGCCTGTGACAGTTTCATGGGCCTGCCGAAGCCGGGCGCAGCGGACGTGATGTTTAATCTTGCGCACGCGAGCACTTTCGACTTTGGGTATTTAAAAGTCGACAAAGCGGCATTCCTTGAAAACCTGCAGGCCTTCAACATCAAGCACACCGATCTGACGGTGCTGGAAGGGTGGTTCAAGGACACGCTCCACCACATGCCGAACGGCATTTCGCTCCTAAGGATGGATGGCGACTACTACGAGTCCACGATGACCACCTTGGAACTGCTGTACGACAAGGTGAGTCCAGGCGGCGTCATCCTGATCGACGACTACCGATGGTGGATTGGGTGCAAACAGGCTGTCCATGACTTCTTCAAAAAACGGAACTTAGTGTTGAATCTTGTCCAGACGGATGGGGATGACACCGAGGCCTGGTTCATCAAGGGGTAGCAGCCAAATATGTTCGCCCAGACCACCGAAGCCCCGAAGACCACACTGTGCCGGCTGTTCTATGCGTATGGATCCGATAAATGCCCGCAGATATTCCACAGCTATTCTGAGCAATACCACGCACTCCTGAACTGCCGCAGGCCCGCGGTCCGAAACGTCATCGAGATTGGAATAGGTTCGAGCGAATTGATGAAACCGATCGTGGGAGATCGATACGTCGTTGGCGCCAGTCTGAGGGCGTGGAGGGACTACTTTCCGCACGCTGAAATCTACGGCTTTGACATCAACACCCGAAGCCTCTTTGACGATGAAAGGATTACTTGCCTGCACGCCGACCAGTCGAGTCCCGAATCACTCGAGACCGCGATCGCGCAGATTCACCGGCAGAATGGCGACGTCGGGTTCGACCTGATCGTCGATGACGGCAGCCATCTGATCCCGGACATGATCACGTCGTACAACACGCTGTACAGGCACCTTCGCACGGGCGGCATCTACATCATTGAGGACATCAAGAAGGCCGATCTGGACGTCTTCACGGGCATGAACCTGCACGGCGGCAGGATTCTGCTGGTGCATGCGGGCCTTTCCGAGTGGGACGCATTCATCGCGGTGGAGAAAGCGTAGGCGCGACGCCGACCCGTCGCCGCCCACGCGAAGAGCGGATTCCGCGGCTTTTTGGCAGGGAAGCCTGGGCTGGCGAAGGCCCAGTCGCTCTCCTATGATCCCGTGCCGCAATTGAAAGGCAGGAGCCCGGGAATGTCGGCACGATGGGCCCGTGGAAACATGGCATGATCGGCGTCTATGGAGCGAACGGGTTCCTGGGCCGCAGCCTGCTGCAACGCTTGTCGAACCTGCAGCGGCCGGTGCGGGCGATCTCGCGGGTTTTTGACCCGGAACTCCGCCGTTGCCTGTCGGGGGGCGTGGAGTTCGTGGAGGCCGACTTCGAGGATTCGTCAGCCACGTTCAAGTCGCTCCAAGGTTTGGATGCCGTGGTGCAGTTGGTGAGCGGCTCGAGCCCGGCGTCGTACGAACGGTGTTCAACGCTTGCCATGCGGCAAAACGTGATGCCACACTTGGCCTTCATGCAGGCCGCGATCGACACGGGAATCCGTCGGTATGTGTTCGCTTCGTCAGGTGGCACGGTCTACGGTCCGCAGGCCGCGACGCCCACTCCCGAGGACGCCCCCACCATACCGATCTGCCTTCATGGCCTCGACAAGCTCACGATCGAGCATCATCTGCGTATGCACGCCCTCGTCGATGGGCTCGAGGTCATGATCCTCCGGATTGCCAACGCGTACGGGCCGGGGCAGGCGGTCCGCAAGGGGCAAGGCCTGATTCCCGCCGTCCTCGATCGCGTGGCCCGTGGATTGCCCGCGCAGGTGCTGGGAGACGGTACGGCCGAGCGCGACTACGTATTCGTCGACGACGTCGTGGATGCCTTTTGGGCTGCCTTGGAGCTGCCCTCGACCGGCTGCGGCGTGTTCAACATTGGCAGCGGTCGGGGACGCACCGTGATCGACGTAATCAAGGCGATCCAGCAGGAGATCGGAATGCCGATTGCGCGAATCCACGTGCCCGCTCGCCGCACCGACGTGACCAGGAGCGTGCTCGAAGTCGCCAAAGCCGAGAGGGAACTCGGTTGGCAGCCGCAAACTGAATTCCAGGAAGGTCTGCGCTCCACAATTGACTGGTGGCGGACCGCGCATCGCGGCACGCTGAGACGTGCCGCGGCGTGAGCTGGTCGTGGCGTCGGCTATCCCGGTGCGACCGCGCCGAATCCATCAAGGAACGGGTGGGGCGTCCCGCACGCTTTGGGATCTCCGACTGCCCTGGGAACCGCGGCCAACGCTCTCGACAAACAACCGGATGTATTGTTCGGCCACGGCACCGATGTGGAATCGGCCTACGGCTTCCCCGACCCGTGCCTGCGCCCGGGCGTAGAGTGCTTCGTCGGTGGCGAATGCGGCGACCAACCTCGCCGCTTCATCGACCGGTATCGCCCAGTCTGGCAGTTCGACTACGGCTCCCGCCATACCGTGCGCCGTGGTGAGCATGCTGCGAATGTCGCCGATATCGCTCGCGATGTACGGCTTGCCCGCAAAGAGACAGTCGACGATGGTGAGCGGAAAGCTCTCCGACTTGAACGTGGTGAGCATGATGCCCATGTCCGCGGCGGCGTAGTGCCCCACCGAGTTCTCACTGAAACCGACCAGACAGACAAAGGCGGGCACGCCCCGTTGGTAGTATTCGTCGTGGACCGGTCCGTTGCCCACGAGGACGAGACGAATGTCACGGCCACTGAGCACACGCGCCCGCGACACCGTCTCGATCGCCTCGGCCCAACCCTTTTCGGGGATCGCCCGACTCACGCAGCACAGCACGAAGGCATCCTCGGGGAGGCCCAATTCGTGACGCGGGATTGGAACGATATCCTGCGGTTCCAGACCGTTGGGAATCTTCGTGAATCGCGGTGAGTCGGCCTGGAAGAGCCCGTACTCCCTGAACGGTTCGAGATTCTTGTCGGCCGTGTAGACCCATGTCGTCACGCCGGTGTCGGCGACTCGCAGTTCCTCCGCAGTGACGGCGTTGCCGTGCTCGATCATCCCGTGGAGCGAAGCGACGTGTCCACACAGTGCATCGAAGACGTCGGGCAGCAGGGCCGGGTATTTCTGGATATGCCACTGGTGGGAGTTGAGACACTCGATGCCGAAGTCACGCATCAGGTCGCGCGTCGCCTCGACAAGCGAAGTCTCCACGAGCGGAATATCGGAGCGTAACATGCGGCGCACACCTCCCTGTCGGCGATGCAACCCCGCGCTCAGCATCAGCACCGACAGCCCGCGCCGCCGGAACTCGTGGGCGAGGCGGATCGGCAGGATCTCGGCGCCGCCGGGATAGAAACCGGCTGTGCAGATCATGACATTCGGCATCCGCCTCTCCCGTGCTCGCAGGATCGACGGATAGTCAAACCAGCGATGAAACTCCTCTTCGTCTCGGCCCACCGTCTGCCAGTAGGCCCGAAGGTGTCTCTCGCGGCACCGCTCGAGGGTGGAAAGCGGCACGTTGTAGAGTGTTGCGACCGTGCGGCTGGCCATCGCCATCTCGCGGAAATAGGCCTCTCCGTCAAAGTTCTGCTCCGCCGCGTTTCCTGGACGGCGGTGGAAACGGTTCGTGACCTCGTTCGTGAAGGCGATTCTGCCGCCGCGCGCCACGTAGAGATAAAAGACCCAGTCACCCGCGAACCGCATCGCGAGCCATGCCGGATCGTCTAGCAGTGGCAAGTCGACCGGACGCCTGAAGAGCACTCCGCTCGCGTTCCATATCGTGTTCTTCGTGCCGAGAGCGACGGTCACTTCGTTGTGCGCTGTCTCAACGTGAGGCCGGTCCCATTTCCCGGCGCATTCGAGGTCGCCCACGCAATTCGTAAACGCATCGTCCGTCGGACAGCGCTCATGATCGACGAAAGTCGGTCGCGTATGGGCGAGGAGCACTGCCTCGTCATCAAAGCACCTCACGAGTGACTCGAGGAAGCGTTCATCGCAGTCCCCCGCGCTGTCCGCGATCCAGACGAGTTCACCAGTCGCCGCCTTGATGCCCCGCGCCCACTGGCTGAAGACGGCTCCGGAGTGGGCGGCGTTGTCGAGCGTGCGGGTGATCTCCGGATGGGCGGTCGCATACTCGTCGAACACCGCGCGCCTGCCGTCGTTCAAGCCGTCGTCGAGCAGGAGGACCTCGATATTCGTGTAGGTCTGACCGTAGATGCTGTCGAGGCGACGTCGCAGGAACGGCTCGTGGTTGCCGTTCGGCACGATGACCGACACCTTCGGCATCCGGGCCGCCGAGGCTAGGTTGCGGAGGGCGCGGCTCGTCTCGTTGAGGCGCGCAAAGCCCGACTGCCGATCTGGCTCGAGGGCGATGCCCGCGGCCCAATCATTCCAACTCTCGACGATGACGAAGCGCCGCTCCGGTTCGGGGCGGCCTCTGGCGGCCACGATCGCGGCGTCGATCCAACGCCGGTAGAGATACGGCTCGAACCTGGTGTACGCCAACGGACGGCCACGGGGGCCGGTTTCGACCGCGCGGGCGAGCGAGACGACGGGCCACACGGGAAACGCCGCCGTGCCAGCCTCCCGGGCGCGACGTACGCCTTGGAATGCCACCTCGCCGTAGGGGACGACGTCCACGTCGTCGCGGACGCGGGGCGCCAGCGGGCCCGTTTCCCGGGGCACCGGCACGAGCGGCAGATCGAGCGCCGCGTCGGCTGCCCGCGGCCCGAGACCGGCGTCTCCCTGCAGCACGAGAAACGCCTCCATGCCAGTACACTTCGCGAGCGCCCGACGCAGGTTAACGGTAAACGTGTCGGCGTCGGGGCAGCCACGAGGGGTCACGATCAGGACGATCGGCCGCGATCCTATGCGAACATAGCGAGGGTCGGCCCACGCGGCCGCGATCGCCGCCGCGAGAGCCGGAATCCGACCGTCGGACTGCGGCACGACTCGCACGCAGAGTCCGAACGCGATGTCGCGTGTTGCGAGGAATGTCGCCAGCGGTGAGCCGCCGGCCATGTCGATGTGCAATTCGAAGCAGAAGGCGCACAGGCCGTGATGCCTCGCCATCCGCGCCTGTCGATCCAGCACCAGGGGATCGGCGGCGTGGTAGGCACCGATGCTTTTGTGCGGCGTGCACGGCGGAACGTGCCCTTGGAACACGGCCCGCTGCCTTCGAATTGCCTGCCAGTCGGGAACGGTATGGAAGGCGATCAGTCGCACGTCTGGTTCGCCGCCGCCGAACCAGACATCGTCCTCGTAGGCCACCTCGCCGTCGGGGATCGAGCGCCGTTGTTCGGCCCTGCCGGCGATGACGTAGTGGTAAAATGGATTGATGCCGCATTCACGGATATCGGCGTAGGCTTCCAGGTAGAAGCCGGAGTCGAAATCCTCGGACGGATTGCGGCCCTCCCGCCAGCCGTGCTCGCAGTAATGACGGATGGGATCGATGGGCGGCGGATCGATGTCATCGTTGAGGGCGAGATAGTACGCCTCGTCGAACAGGCCCGACGCACGGATGGCCCGGCACTCCGCGTCAATGCCACTGGAAAGGACGTCGATGGCAGCTGCCGAGGCCGATGAGGGCCTGTAGATGCGGTCTTCTCGCGATCCATTGTTCAGAAAATGGACGAGCGGGTTGACGCCCGCGTGGGCGACGTCCGGATGATCGAGCAGATAGCATGCCGTACTGAATGCTGCAGACGGGTCACGCAGTTCCTTCCATCCGGTCGTCAGATAATGCAGTGCGGGATCCCCGCCTGCAGCCGCGACATCGGGATACCGTTCCAGGTAAAAGCCGCGATCAAAAAGCGGGCTCGTGTGGAGCGGGTGCTCAACGGCCTTGCCACGGCGCGATCGCAGTCCCGGCACATGTTCGACAAGTCGAGCGAGCAGCGATGTAAGGACGCCCATCTCGATCCCGGAATAGAATTCGCTGGGCTATCTGCAATCGGCGGAATGCTACCGTGAAGTCCGGTACGCGTCGTAGCGTTCACGAACCCCAATATTTCCCGTCGTGTGACCAAAGGATAGCCCGGCCAATGGCACTTCGGCAACGGTCTTTCGGCTGACGGACGACTCGTGAGCTGCGCGATCGGTCGTTTCGGCCGTCCGGATGACCCCCTCCCCAAATCCTGACCCAGGTCTTGTGAGAGAATCCTCGTGCCCCTGGTGGGGCTGGAAAGGGTTCTCGGATGAAGAAGCGACGCAGTGCAGAGCAGATCGTGGGCCTGCTTCGGCAGG
>JBIIOJ010000184.1:0-6308 GCA_044337015.1 Pirellulales bacterium | reverse complement strand
CGCATCGGCGAAGCGTGTCGCGGGAGCCTTTGCCGGCAGCCGCAAGGCGAGCAAGTCTGTGAGCGTCTTCCGCTCGTCGTCGGCCATGTCCCCCACGGCCGCGAGTTGTTCCCGTTCCCATTCCGCCGCGAGCCACCGCCACCAGTCCCGCTCGGCCGCCGCGGCGGCGGGCGGCAACACAGGCGGCTGTCCGCCCCCCGCGGTCGCAAGGGCGGTGAGGATGTCGCCACCGGCCACGAAGGGATCGAGATCGAGGAGTTCGAGCCGGCGACGGAACCACTCGCGAGCCGTCCCGCGGCCTGCCTCGTCGGTCGCCTTCAGGAGCGCCACGGCCACGCCCTCCAGGCCTCGCCCCACCTGCGTTCGCGTGACGGTTTCGAGTTTGGCGAGGCCCGGCAACGCAGGCCGCACGGCCTCGATGACGGCCGTGATCGCATCGGCGAGCTTCCCACAGGCCGTGGCCCGCTTGGCAGCGGAGCCGCGGGTCATCCGGTAGCCCGCCTCGTTTGCCGCCGCCTGCATCTCGACGAGCCGGTCGGGGTCGAGGCCCGCGGCCGGCAACGTCCGCGCCAGATCGAGCAGGTCGCCACCGATCTCTTCGAGCGTCTTCAGGCCGAGCGACGCGCGGCGGTCAATGGCCGCAACGTCAGTTCCGCCTGTGATCGCCTCCCGCAGCCGTTCAGCCTCCCGCCGCATGCCGAAGAGTCGCACGATCACGTTCTCCAGTCGCCGCCGACCGGTGAGCTCGAGGATCGCCTCGGCCGGCACGCCGGCATCCGCCGCGAACAGGCCATGCAGCGCGATCACATCCTGCTTGTCGCGGGAGGTCTCGCTCAAGTAGGCCTCGCGGGCGAGCAGGTCGAGAACTGCGGGTCGCGTGGCCGCGATCTCCTGCCGCAGGCCGAGCCGCTTGGCTTCCTCGCGGAGCGCGGCCGCCACGTCGTCGGCGGGTGCGGCATTCCCGGCAGCCGCCACCGCGGCCGCGGCGGTCGCGAGCCACCGCAGCACCGCGAGCCGCTGCCGCTCGTTTTCGCCGCGGGTGAACGAAACGATGCGGATCGTGAACGGCGCCGATTCGCCGTCGTTGCCGACCGAGTCGCGGACGCGGACGAACGCCACGATCTCGTCGCCAGGCACGGCCTGCGTGGCGTCGAGATCGATCGGCGACTCGAACGTGAGCTTGGGCTGGTTCTTCGCGGCGAGTTCGATCGGCAGCTCGCGGAGCGGAGCGTCGGGATCGAGCTGCGGGTTGAGCTGCCAGACCACCGTGGCCGCCGTGATCGCCAGATCGTCCTCGACCGTCCCCTTCAGCGGCACGAGCGCCGCCGGCACCTGCTCGCTCTCCGCGGCGGGGGCCTCGAGGTTCACGACCGGTGTCTGGTCCACCACCGCCTCGATCGCGAGGACCGTGGGCCGCACCGCATGGAAACCCTTTGTATTCACCAGGTCGATCGTGATCTCCTGCGACTCGGCGACGTCGAAGGAAAACTTCCCCGTGCGGGTGGCTGGATCGAACGTCGCGCCGGCGAGCGGCTTGCCGCCGACCGTCACGGCCGCGGTCTCGAGATCCTGATCGGCCCGAAACTCGACGGCGACCTTCGAGCCCACGAGTAACGGCAGCGGCTCGGCCGCAGCGGTGCGCGTCTCCGCCGCACGGCCCGTGTAGGCGGGGGGCGTGATCGCGATCGAAACCGCTGCCACCTCCGGCTGCGCGATCACCTCCACGTCGTGCAGCCGCGTGCGGGCGTCGCCACACCGCACGCGGAAGGAGAGCGGTTCACGGACGTCGCCGCGGGTGGAGAGGAAAAGCCGACGATGCACGCGGGTCATCTCCGCGGAGGGCTGATCCGCGACTTCGATGAAGCACCTTCGCGTGTCGCTGCCGGAGAGTTTCAGCAGCCGCTCGACGAGCCACGGCATCTCCCCCTCGATCTCGGCCTGCACCACGAGCTCCTCGCCGCGGCCGATCCGGATCGCCTCGGGCACGATCTTGATCCGCATGAAGCTCGGCTTCGGCAGGTCGCGCCAGGGTGCGTAGGCCCGCTCGAGCATGAGCGGAAACTGGTAGGCAGGCCAGGCCGCGAGCGCCCCCCACACGGCGGCTACGGCAACCGTCGCGAGCGCCGCGGAGGAGAGCCAGTGGTCCCGCGGACGGGCCCTTCGCGCCGCCGCCTTCGCTTCGGCCGTGGCCGCGGTGACGAGTTCCGCGACGAGTTCCTCGCGGACAGGGTTTGCACCAGTGCCGGCCTGTTCGCGGCCCAGGGCCTCGGCCGTCACGATCGTTTCGCCGCGATCGACCCCACCGGCCTCCTCGAAGAGATAGGCGAGCGTGCGACGGTCGGGCCGCGTGGCGACGAGCCAGATCACGAGTCCGGCGAAGAGCGCCATCGGCAGGCCGATCGCCGCCGCCGAGAGGAGCCGCCGCGTCGTGTCATCGAGAAACAGGAACCGGTCGAGATGTGTTGCCACGAGCACGATCAGCCCGTGGATTGCCAGGGCGACGAGGCCGCAGCGGAGCAGCCGCTTCGCGAAGAGCCGGCGGCCGAAGCGGGCGAGTGCGCGATCGATGGCGGCAAGCGGCGTCATACGAGCCCCTCCCACTTCCGCCAGATCCATTCGAGGATGAGCAGGCCCGCGAGCACCGCGATCGTGAGGCCGCTATTCCACGGCCGCCAGACCCGTTCAAGGCGTTCGACGTGCGCCCGCGGCGGCACCGACTGCACGATCCGCGGCAGATCGACGAGCCCCGCGGTGCGGCCGCCGCTCTGCGTTGCGAGCGCGGTGAGCCATTCGTCGTTGCGGCCGAGAAGTTTCCGCTCGGGATCGTCTGCCACGATCTCGACCGGCTGTGAAAGGGCGTCGCTGCCCGCGAGCCGCAGTCGCAGCGTGCCCGCCGGCTGCGGCGGCAGGATCGCGACGCCACCCCGCGCGGCCACCTTGGCGACCGTCTCCTCGTCGCGGACGATCTCCACCTCGGCGCCATCGGCTGCGGCTGCCGGCAGCGCGACCGAGATCGCGAGCCGGTCGGTCGCACGCCGCACGTCGGCCTCGGGCGCAGCTTCCGGCGCCGCGGCGAGCGCGGCCCATTCGACGAGTTCCGCATAGATGCCTGTGTGGGCGTCGAGGCTCCGCGGATTGAGCACCCGCCAGAGTTCGTCGGTGGCGATCGTCACCCGTTTTCCCTTGCCGTCGCGGCCGGCCGCGATGAGCGAGACGGAGGGGCCGCCAGCGGGATCGAGCGTGACGAGCAGTGGCGATTGCCCGACCGCGGTCGTGGGCTGTGCGACGGCGTCGTCGAGCAGCGGAGCCGGCAGGCCGCGGGTGAGCGGATGCACCATCCCCAGTTGCGTCCGCCGCAGCTGCCAGTCGCCCACGGGGATCGGGCAGGGATTGTCGGCGGCGAGGCGCACGAGCGTGCCTCCCGCATTCGTCACCCAGCGATCGATCGCTTCTTGCTCCTCGCGGGTGAGCATGTCGTCGGGCAGCCGGCCGAGCACGATCACGGAAAAGAGACCGAGCGTCGCCTCGTCGGCCGGCCACGCGCCCCGCTGCACGCCCCGCGCGAGCTGCCCCTGCGGCCGCGTGCTCGCCACGATTGTGTTGGTCTCGACGAACGGCATCCGCTCGAACGTGTTGATCGCAAACCGCGTCTCCCAGCGGGGCACCGCATCGAGCAGGAGCACCCGCACCGGCTCCGGCCGCACGGCCACCACGAATTCCTGGCGGTTGTTGTCGGCCGGCACAACCTCCCCCGGCACTGGCGCGATCTCGACCGCCAGCCGCTGCGGCGGCGCCGGGCCATCCGCGGCCGCGAGGGAAAGCGGCATGACGAGCTTCTGATCCGCGGCCGTGCCATCAAGAGCGAGCTGCGTCTGCGCGAGCGGATCGGCGGTCGACCCCGCGGGCCGCACAAGCACCGTCGCCGTGGCAGGCGCGGCGACGGCCGTCTTGATACGGGCGGCGAGATTCACGGGCTCAGCGGCGACCACGATCGGCGGCACGGCCAAGTTGAGCACGGCCAGATCGGTGGGCTCGAGTGTGCCGCCGACGCCGCAGGTGAGCGCCGGAGTCTTCCGCTCGGCGAGCCGCGCGAGAACCGCCGCGGGGGGCCGCTTGGGCGAAGCGGTGTCGCGGCCGTCGCCGACGACCACGATGGCATTGATGGGTGCGCGGTCGATCGGGCCAGAGGCCTCAGGATCGGGGTCGGCGAGCAGGCCCGCGATCCGTCTGCCCACGTCGGTGCCGCCATCGTGAATCGCAAGGGGATCGCTAACGTCTGCCGCAATGAGCGGCACCACTTCGAGCCGCTGCTCGGGCAGCGTCTTCGGCAGCCGCGCGAGCACCGACTGCACGAGATCGATCCGGCTGCGGCCGCGCATGTCGGCAAGCGCGGCGGTGAGACCCGCCGCGGCGGCGGCCGCCTCGGACACGATCTCGCCGTCTTTCGCGTCGCCCTCCTTGCGAATCGCGGCGGCCGCCTCGGCGAGAGCGTCGCGGGCTTCGGCGAAGGCCCGTCCGCCGGCGTGGCCGCGGCCGCCGAAGAGCGGCGCGATCCTGGGCAGCAGGTCGGCCTGGTCGGCCTCGGCGAGCAGGTCGCCCAGTTCTTTTTCGGCCGCCTCGGCCTTTGTCCAGAAGGCGTCGTCGTCGCGGTCGCCATCCCGCGAGACCGGCTCGAACCGCGTGAGCACGTCGGCCGCGGCGAGGAGCGTTTCGGCGCGGTCGTGGTCGCCGCGGGGTTCGAGCGTGGCGTCGAGCGTGCGGGCCAGCCGCAGGGCCTCGCCCGTCGGCAGGGCCGGATCGGCCACGCCCATGCTCGCGGAGTTGTCGACGAGCACGATCACGCGGCCGGGCCAGGTGAGCGTTTCGGTGAGGACGAGATCGGGCCGAAAGGCGAGCACGGCCACGAGGGCGAGGAGCAGAAGCCGCAAGACCGCGAGTGCGAGCGACCGCGGCCGCCGCACGTCAGGGAACTGCCCGCGCAAAAGCCACGCCGCGACCGCCACGACGACCGGCAGCACGACGAGCAGCCACACCGGCGACCATTCACCGGCAAACCGCATCGCAAGTTCCGTCGAGCGAATCGGGTTCATGTCACACGAACCTCCGGCAGAGGGCGGTTTCGCCGAGGAGTGCGGCGGCGAGGGCCGCGAAGACCCACGGCTGCCAGTCGCGGCCGGTGCGCCGCTGTTCGAGGAGCCGGTCGAGTTCCTCCCACGACCCCACGGTGGCGAGATCCACCGCTGACTCCAGCGCCGTCTCGCGATCCTTCGCGACGGCCGCGAGATCCGCGTCGGCCCGTGGGCCCTGCACGCCGATCCAGATCCGTTCGGGCGGCCCCTGGGCCGCATCCCGCGGCAGCACGAGAAAACTCGCGAGGCCGCTCCGCTTCGCACCGCCGGCCAGCCGCACGACCGCCGCGGGCTCCACCGGCTCGGGCTCCGAATCACCGATCGTGAACGTCACGCCCGCCGCAGCATCGGCCGCGGGAAGTGCGAGTGTGATCGGCTCGCCCACCTGCACCGTCCGCGGATAGGCCGCCCGCGACATCGCCTCCGTCACGAGGTCGATGAAGAGCCGTAGCACGTCGGCACAGACCACGAGATTATTGATGCGACCATTGAGGCCGGCCGCGAGTTCCACGACCGTGCCGCCGCGACGGGCGAGCGCCACCGCGAACGGGCCGCCGTCGGCAAACGACTTGAGCACGATCGACTTCCCCGCGACCGGTTCGAGATCGAGCCACGAATGAAAGACCGCCGCCGAGCCGGGCAGCCTGCGGGCCGGCTCCATGCCGGGGCTGCCCTCCACGGCGCCGACCACTCGCGCCGGCAAAAGCCCCACCGCAGCAAACGCCGAGTTCCACGAGTCGCGATCGATCGACGGCTCGGCCGCGAGCACGACCGCCCCGCCGGCATCGACCCGCTGGCCGAGCGCTGCCACGAGCGGCGGATCGACCCGGCTGCCACCGTCGACGACCACCACGTCGGCCTTCGCGAGCTTCGCCGCGGAGCAGTCTTCGGTGCAGGTCTCGACGACGACCGGTGCTCCCGGCAGAAGCGGCCCGGCTTCTCCCTTCGTGCGGGCAGCCACCTCCGCCATGAGCGAGAGAAACCCGCCGGCAGAGGCGAACGTGCCCTCCTTCGCCGGATCGCGGCAGACGATCACCGTCGCACGGCCACGCACATCAAGGCCAGCGAACGACTCGTCGTCGTCGGGCAACACGTCGTCGGGCAGCCGGGCCGCGACGCGGTGGGAGCCGGCCGCGGGGGGCGTGATCGTGAACGTGAGAGTGGCCTCCTGCCCTGGCT
>JBIIOJ010000183.1:0-6333 GCA_044337015.1 Pirellulales bacterium | reverse complement strand
TCCCGAGGCCAGGTAGATGCCGAGCATCGTGAGCGGCCCGAACGCATGCTCGCAGGCGATGCCCACGATGAAAAGCACGACCATGTTGCCGAGCAGGTGGTCGCCGCTGGCGTGGAGGAAGAGCGACGAGAAAAGCCTCCAGACCTCCCCGTCGCCGAGGTTGGCCGCGACGAGGGCGCCGCTTGCAACGAGGGCTTCGGCGTTTCCCAAGCCACCGGAGGTCACCTGCCAGGCGAACGCGGCGCAGCAGGCCGCGATCATCCCCTGTGTGATCGGTGGAAAATACCGCATGCCACGCTCGAACTCGAGCCGCCGGTCGACCGGCGGCTTGTCGAGCATGTCGGCGGTGAATCGCAGGATTTCCGCCGGTTTCGGGGCATCGCCTGCTTCCGCGGTCATCGTCGCTCCCCTGTGTCGAGCATGACGCCGAGCGCCACCGCGAGCCTGCGGTCGAGGGACCGCAGCGGGTCTGCCGATAGATCGAGCACGTAGCGGTCGAACAGGGTGAGCTTGCGATTGAACTCCCCGAGACGTTCGCCATTGACGTCGGAGCCGCGGACGATGAGATAGTTCGTCCGCAGGAGCCCGAAGAGGGGGCCGAGGAACCGTCGCAGAAGTGCCAGGATGATCGAGTCCTCGAGCGCCGTGCAGACCGGCACGCCGTCCGGATCGTTGACCCGCCACCGCTTCCGAAACAGGTCGAACAGGAGGTTTTTCGACAATCTTCCGATCGGACCTGCCTTCGGATCGACGACTGTGAACGTCATCCGCACCGGCATGAACTTGGCGTCCTGCTTTACTTCCAGCACACACTCCTTCCGCGAGGGGTCGCGGTAGAACGAGACGTGACGCTTGGGGGAAAGACCGACGACCGTGGCGACGCCGGCGACGATGGCGAACATCGTGCCGGCCAGAACCGCGAAGCCGAGGAGCGGAGAGTTGGGGGCGTCGCGTCCGCCGAGCATCTCGATCGGGACGACGATCGAAGCCGCGAGGATCGCGATGGCGACGAAGATTCCGGCGAGAATTGCGAGAATTCTTCGGAACGGGTAGGTCGGCCTGCGGACGTAGAGGAGCGAGGCATCGTGCTCGTCTCGCACGTCATAGATCTCGTTGATCGCGATCCGCTTCTGCCGCAGGAGAAATCGATCGCGGTCGAAGGATGCATCGGCCTGGGCGAAAATCGACGGAATCGAGAGCGTCGTGCCGCAGTCGGGGCAGGCGACGCTGCGGCCCGCAAGGTCGTTCTTGAAGGCGAAGGCACGGCCGCACTCACATTGGACGTCGATGGCCATGGAGAAGCCTCCTGGTTTCGGTCGGGGCATGGCGCCGCGTGGGCGGCGGGTACCATGGGATGGGTTCCTGCCTCGGCCCTGTGACGGGAGTGTAATCCCCCCGGGGAGACGTGGAACCCCTGTGACGAGTCGCCCTTTGGCGGAGCTGCTGGCGTGAAGAGCATCGAGTTGCCGCAGGACTTGCCGGTGCGGCTGGTGCTTGCCCGTGCCGTCGAGGCTTCGCGGTCGGGCGCCGTCGTGGTTACGGCACCGCCAGGCTCGGGCAAGACGATGCTCGTTCCGGCGGCGATCCTCGACGATCTGGCGGCGCCCGCGAAGGTCCTGCTCCTGCAGCCGCGGCGGCTCGCGGCGAGGGCCGTGGCATCGCAGATTGCGCGGCTGCGGGGAGGCGACATCGGCGGCGAGGTCGGCTACGTCGTGCGGTTCGACGCCCGCGTCGGCCGCGACACGCGGCTCATCGTGGAGACGACCGGCGTCACGCTCCGGCGACTGGTGGATGACTGCTGTCTGGAGGGTATCGGAGCCGTCGTGCTCGACGAATTCCACGAGCGGTCGATCGAGATCGATCTCGTGCTTGGGCTGCTTTTGCGGCTGAAGGAGAGCGTCAGGCCCGATCTTCGGATCGTCGTGATGAGCGCGACGCTCGACGCCGTGCGGGTGAGCGAGCGGCTCGGCGGCTGCGAGGTCGTGTCGGCCGATGGCAGGCTTCATCCGGTGGCGATACGGTATGAAAAGCGTGGCTGCCGGGACGATCTCGTCGAGATGGTCGGCCGCAGGGTGCAGGAGGCGGTTGCGCAAACGGCTGGGCATGTGCTCGTGTTTCTGCCCGGCGTGGGGGAGATCGCGAAGTGCGAACGGGCCCTCTCAGGGTTTGCGAGGGCAGGGGAGCACGACCTACTGCCGCTCTTCGGCGAACTGCCGCCGGAGCGGCAGGATGCCGTGCTCGACGACATGGGGCGAAGGAAGATCGTGCTTGCGACGAACGTCGCGGAGACCTCACTGACGATCCCGGGGGTGACCGCGGTGGTCGACTCGGGGCTCGTGAGGCGGCTTGTGGTCTGCAACGCGACGGGCCTGCCCCGGCTCGAACTGGGGCAGATCTCGAAAGCCTCGGCGGAGCAACGGGCGGGCCGGGCCGGTCGGACCGGGCCGGGTATCTGCCACAGACTGTGGGACGAGGCCTCGCACCACCGTCGGCCCGACGCCGATGTCCCGGAAATCCTGCGGGGGGATCTCGCGGAGGCGTGCCTGCACCTCGCGTCGCTCGGCGAGTCGGCGAGCGCGGCGGACTTTCCCTGGCTCGATCCGCCACCGCCGGAGAGCCTCGCGACCGCAGTGGGCCTGCTCACGATGCTCGGGGCCACGGACCGCGAAGGCCGCATCACGCCGATGGGCCACGAGATGGCGAGGCTGCCGGCGCACCCGCGGCTTGCGAGGCTTCTGCTGGCCGGGGCGCGGCATGGCGTGCTCCGCGAGGCGTCGGTCGCCGCGGCGATGCTTTCCGACCGTGACCCCTTCCGGGCGGGATCGCACGCGTCAAGCGGCCCGAGGGATCGCCAGACGGTTCGCAGCCGCTCCGACGTCGTCGATCGCGTGCTGGCCCTGCAGGCATTTCATGCGGGTGTGCCGGCCCATTCGCTCGGCATGGATCTCCACGCCGGGGCGGCCAGCGGCGTGCTCAGGGCGGCAGAGCAGCTCTACCATCTCGTGGAATCAACGCTCGCGGCACGTGCAGACGATCCGGCTGCAGCCCTTGCGAGGGCCCTCGTCGAGGCGTTTCCCGACCGACTCGTCCGATCGCGGGAGGGCTCACGGGACCGCGGCGTGATGGTCGGCGGCCGTGGCATTCGACTCGACGCGTCGTCACGGGTTCGCGACGAGCCGCTCTTGCTCGCGGTCGACCTCGACGACGCCGGGGGGGAGGCCCGTGTGCGGATGGCGTCGGCCGTGGAAAGGGCCTGGCTCGACGACGAGTCTGTCGCGGGCAATCTCTCGACGGCGATCGAGCTGTTGTTCAACCCGTCGCGTCGACAGATCGAGGCCCGCAGGCGGACCCGCTGGCTCGACCTCGTGCTCGACGAGTCGCCGATCGCGATCGATGATCCAGTCACTGCGGCCCGCCTGCTTGCCGCCGAGGCTTCGCGGGACATCCACCGCTGGCTGCCGCCGGCTGAATCGGCGGCGGGCTCGCTCCTCGCGCGGCTGCGGTGGCTGGCGGCAGCGGTGCCCGATTCCGGCGTGCCCGCGATGTCCGAAAGCGATATCGGCGAGATGCTTGGCGAGGTCTGCCTCGGCCTGCGGTCTCTCGATGAGATTCCCTCGGCCGACTGGAGGCACGCGATCGCCTCGCGGATCGGCCACGGCAGGCTCATGGAAGTCGACCGTCTCGCACCGGAACGCATCGACCTGGCCGGCAAGAGCCGCCCGCTGGTGTATGAGCCCGGACGGCCGCCGGTGCTCGCCGTGAGAATCCAGGAACTCTTCGGGGTCCGCCAGACGCCGCGGATCGCGGGAGGACGGATCGCCGTGCTGCTCCACCTGCTCGGGCCGAACATGCGGCCGCAGCAGGTCACCGACGATCTGGAAAGCTTCTGGAAGAACACTTACCCGGTCGTCCGCAAGGAGCTTCGTCGCCGCTACCCAAAGCATGCGTGGCCCGACGATCCTTTTGCCGTCAGCGGCGGTGCCACGCGGTGAACTCTGCGATCGAGTGCTGGTGCTTGCGGGCGGTCTCGCGGATGACGAAAGGGATGTCCCGGCGGTCGATGAGCTTGAACCAGCCGGCGAGCGACGCCGTGAGCCCCTCGAACGACCAGACCGGGCGGCCATCGACGACTCTGCCGCCGAGCCACTTTTCGGGCGGCGTGTAGGCCTCGAGCCAGGTGTACGGGGAGGTGATCGCAAGCACGCCGCCGGGAACGACTCGTTCGGCGATGTCGGCAAGGAACGCGGCCGGGTCGTGGAGACGATCGATCAGGTTCGCCGCGAGCACGAGGTCGTAGCCGGAAAGATCGGCCGTGAGCCGACAGGCGTCTCCCTGCAGGAATCGGACCCGGTCCGCCGGGACGGGCGGCACCGAGGCGGACCGCTCGATGGAGAGAAACCCTTCTGTCGCTGCGTGCCAGAGAATCCTGCCGTCGCGGGCGAGCCGCGACGCGGCCTCGATGAATCGGTGGGAGAAGTCGACCGCATCGACGTGGAGAAAGTCGCGAGCAAGCTCGAAAGACGATCGTCCGACGGCGCACCCGACGTCGAGGCAGCGGGCCCGACCAGCATGGCCAACGCTCACGACCGCCGCGACCGCGGCCTCCGCACAGGCTGTCGGAAAGTTTGGCACACCGAGGCATTCCGGCCCGTAGTGAAACTCGAGATACTCGGCGACCGATCGGTCGGTCTCGTAGAGTTGCGCTCCCTCCGCCAGCGGTCGTGAATCGTCCGTGCCGTGGCCACTCATGCCGCGCCTCCGGCCGCTATGGGCTGCGTCCGTGGTTCGTCGAAGCAGGCTCGCACCCGGCCGGCCATCGCGAGCCCGTCGACGAGATCCGTCGGGATGTCGCCCGCAACGCCGAGCAGCGACCCCACGACCGCACCGCGGTGGCAGTTGTCGCCGCCCACGGATGCGTTGGCACAAACCCCCGCGCGGAAATCGCCGGCATGCCGCCAGGCGAGGAAGAGCGACGCAGGAAACGCATCGGGAATGTAGCAGGCGGGGCTGAGGATCCTGCCGACGACGATGCGGTCGGCGTGGTCCTCCCACTGCCGCAGCTTCGCCTTCGAGATCCATGCCGATCCATGCTCGAGAATGCTCTCGCGGAGCGGGGTTCCGCCGGCAACGGCGAGGAGCATCTTCACGAGCGCGTCGGCGGCCGCGAGAACCCCCGCATCCTTGTGCGTGAGGCCGACGTGGGCCTGTACGACGCTCCGCAGATCCACGGGGGATATCGAGCCGGCGAGCACCGCGACGATCGCGGGCACTGGCACGAGGCCGCCGATGTGGACGTCCGGGCCGCCGCAGGCGAGCGGCTTCACGCCCCGGGCGAGGTTCGTGAAAAAAATCCGGTGATACTCCTCGACGTAGGTGTCGCGGTGGCGACCGGGCGTCCGCATGAACTCGATGTAGCGGTCGCACCATGCCGCGGGGTCGTAGCCTCCGCGGGCGAGCACGAACTCGGCGAGTTCGACCGCAAGCTGCTGGTTGAGCGTGTTCTCGCCGGCATGGAGGAACTGGTGGTAGTGGATGCCTCGCTTGCCCCAGTAGGCGGCCTGGTCGTGCAGGATCTCTCCTTTCTCGTTGGGGGCGACGTAGCTCGACCGCCAGAGGATGCTGTCGGGATGGGGCGACTTGGCCTCGCGGTAGCCTTCGATGGCCCCGTAATCGCGGTCGATGGCCTCGCGGTCGTAGTACCAATGCACGGGCATCGCGACGGAATCGGCTACGAGCGACCCCAGGAAGGCGTTCGGAAGCGGGGGCAGCGGGGAGCTCATGCGAGGATCCTGTCGAGAAACCGACGCACCACCGGCGGGGCGTCGTCCGAAAAGATCGTAGCGGCCGGGCCGTGGGCGGCCACCTCGCCGGCGGCGATGAAGGCCACCTCGTCGGCGACCCTGCGGGCGAAGGCCATTTCGTGGGTGACGAGCACGAACCGGGTGCCGGAGGACTTCAGCTCGCCGATCATCGAGAGCACCTCACCCCGCATCTCGGGGTCGAGCGCGCTCGTCGGCTCGTCGAGAAAGAGCATCCTGGGCCTCACGACGAGGGCCCGCAGGATCGCGATCCGCTGCTTCTGCCCCCCGGAAAGCTCGCTCGGCCGCTTGTGGGCATGATCGGCGAGGCCGAACCGTGAAAGCGGCTCCCGCACCCGCTCGATCGCCTCTGGCCGCGTGAGCCGGTGGACATGGACGAGCGGAAGGAGGAGGTTCTCGAGGGCGGAGAGGTGGGGGAAGAGGTTGTAGGCCTGGAAGACCGTGCCGACGGTCGCCCGGTAGGCGCGGAGCGACTCCTCGTCGCGGGGCAGGGGACGGCCCTCGAACCGAACCT
>JBIIOJ010000182.1:0-6378 GCA_044337015.1 Pirellulales bacterium | reverse complement strand
AGCGAAGCCCGGAGGGCGAGAGCGCAGACACCTCCGAGCGAGCGGAGGGCATGGATGCCCGAAGCGAGCGTCCGGCGAGCGGCATACGGGCAGCCCCGAACCCAGCGGAGTTGGCCCGCGAGCGGCAGGACGTTTGACCGGGCATCAACGCAGGAGACCGCTTCAACGTACCGGTCACGCGAGGGCGGGGGCCGCGGCCGCGTAGACGTCCTCCACCCGCAACAGCCGCATGCAGTCGCGGTGGCCGAGGGGGCATTCCTTCTTGTTGCAGGGCACGCAGGGAAGGTCGACCCGAAGTTCCACGAGCCCGGGGTGGTCGGATCGGCCGAGCCGCGGGTCGGCGGCCCCGAAGACCGCCACGGTAGGTATTCCGAAGGCGGCCGCGATATGTCTTGGGCCGCTGTCGCTGCTCACGAGCAGCCGCGCCTTCTCGATGATCGCCTTCGAGAGGCCAAACGGCAACCGCTCGATGTCGTGCATGCCCCGCACGGATCGGCTCTGTGACATCTCGACGATCCGACGGGACTGTTGCCGGTCGTCGGGCCCGCAGTGCACGAGCACGCGGGCGTCGGGATGGTCCGCGACGATCATGCGGGCGAGGGCCGCGAACGGCTCGTGGCCCCAGGCTCGGCTCGTGCCGGTGGCGGCGTTGTCGTTGAGGATCACGAGCGGCCCCTCGGAGGTTCCAAACATCTCGGAAAGCAGCACGTCGGCCATCGCGCGGTCCGCAGGGCTCGTAGCCAGTTCCAGACGCAGCGGCTCGGGAGCCACTCCAAGCCGTTCGGCAAGCTGCATCGCGGCCACGGCGGTCGAAGAGGGCTCGACCTTCCAGCCCTTCCATGGAAGCCGAAGGGGGTCGGTGAGCAGAAGACGGCGTCCATTGCGGGAAAACCCGATCCGCCGACGGGCTCCGGCGAGCCATGCCAGCGCCGCCGAGGAGAGCGAGTTTGGCACGATGATCGCGGCGTCGGCCGG
This sequence comes from Pirellulales bacterium, assembly GCA_044337015.1. Lineage (GTDB taxonomy): Bacteria > Planctomycetota > Planctomycetia > Pirellulales > UBA1268 > UBA4655. The sequence continues at coordinate 5,403 of JBIIOJ010000182.1, read as the reverse complement.
GTGTTCCCGCAGCCTGCGGGCGACGGGTCCGAGGCGGAAGGAGCGATCGCGCGAGTGTAGGTTGTAGAACAGGTAATCGTCGATCCAGCTTGTGCCGTCGAGCTGTGTACCGGCGAGGAGCGCATCGTGCCCAGGCCGAACCACGGCCGTGATCCTCGCGTCGCCGCGGAAGCGTCGCCGCAGCGCCCGCAGCATGGGCGTGCACATGACGACATCGCCGACCCAGCGGGGGAGGATGACGAGCAGATGCATGGGCATTCGGGGCGGTCACTCCGGGGCGCGGATCGCCTGGGCGGGGCGAACCGACGCGAGCCGTCCGACGACGATTCCGCCGGCGGCCAACGCGATCAGCATTGTCCCGAACCCGCCCGCCAGCGCCCACCCGACCGCGAGCGAGGCCCGTCCGGCGGCCAGTTGGGGCCAAACGGCGACCGCAGCGGCGAGCGTGCCGAGGACGAGGCCGAGCCCCACCATCACCAGGGTTTCGGAGGCGACGAGCCGGCCGAGCCGAGATGGGGTGAACCCCATGGCCGTCAGAAGCCCGATCTCGCCGGCCCGTTCCAGCACGGCACGGGCCTGCACCGCCGCGACCCCGATGGTGCCGAGGAGCAAGCCCAGCGTGCCGAGCGCCTGGAAGCCGGCGAGGTAGGTGTTCTGCACGGCCGCGAGCGCGGCGAGCCGCGCCGTGCAGGAGCGGATCGTCGGGATGAAATCGGCGGCGGCGGCTCGAATCGCCGCCTCCGTCCGCGCGACATCTTCCCGCCCCCCGGGCACGTCCGCGAGCAGGAGCCGGAATCCTGTCGTCGACGGGAAGATCGAGAGAAAATCCTCCTCGGCCACGATGACCCAGCCCTGGAGGATGCCGGGCGCGAGCAGGCCCACGATCTCGAGTTCGACCTGCTTGCCGCGATCGTCGGTCACGCTCAAGCGGTCGCCGACGCCCGACAGCCCGAGCGCGTAGCGAGCCGTCGCCTCGTCCATCACCGCGGGAATCGGATCACTCGATTTCCCGGTCCGCCGACCGAGGAGCTGCCAGGGCGACGCCCCGGCTGCGGAGCCGTCGGCGACAGGCCGCGACGCGACGAATCGAAACCCGCCCCGCTCGCGAAAGGCCTGCCCAACACCGAGCACCGCAGGAACCCTCACCTTCTGAAGGTTGAGGCAACTGGCATCCTCGCCGCGACTCACCCGGATCGGAAGCACCGTCGCACGACCGAGATCCCGCCGCTCGTCGGGCGAGAGGCCGAGCGACTCGAGCGTCGCGGGGTCGGATAGGTCGGCCGCGCACGGCTCGGCGAGCGTCGCCATGAGCGTCCATCCTCCCGTGGGACCAAGCCGGTCGGCGGGGTTCGCGGGAGGCGACACGGCAAATGAGGAGACGGCCACGATGAGGAACTCCGCCACTGCCACCATCGCGACCACGGCGAGGGTTCGTGCCGGATGGAGCGAGATGGCCCGGTGCACGAGCCCGGCCCCGCTCCGCACCGCTCCGGGCCGCAGCCAGCCGCGGACGAGCCCGCAGCCTCCGAGGAGCGCGAGCGCTCCAGCCGCGAAGAACCGACCGGCCTCCTGCGAGACCGGCCCCGCGGTCGCGACGACGGCGAGAGCGGCGAATATCGCGACGGCCGAAAGCACCGCGACGAGCGTTCGCGGCCGATGCGTCGAACACGCGGCCGAATCGGCGCCGGCCAAGAGCTGCCGGACGCCCAGCCGCGAGACGCGGCGGGCCGCCAGCCACGGGGCGATCACGGCGAGCAGGAAACTTGTCGCGGCCACCGTCAGGATCGTGGCGAGCCGTGGCGATGTCGGCTGGAAGATCGCGGGGCTGGCGGCGTTCTCGACGCCCGCGAATCCCCGAGCGAGCACCGCGAGCAGCACCGACGCCCATGCCGGACCGATCGCCGCCCCGACAAGGCAGCCGGCCGCGGCGGCCAGGCCGCCGATGCCGCCGAAAAGCGCCGCGAGCCTCGCGGGCGGCCAGCCGATGGCGGCGAGCGCACCGGCGACGGCGACGCGGGTCGTGACGAGCAGCCGCGAGAGCAGCCAGACGAGCGTGAGGCCGGCGACGACGACGAAGCTCGAGAGCGCCATGAAGAGACCGGCGAACGGTGTCGAGCCGCGGGCGGCCGCGAGACCGTCGGCAAGCACGGGTCGCACGGCGAACCCCATCGCCGCCGGATCGATTTCCGATTCCAGCCGTCGTCGCACATCCTCGAGCGACCCACCCGACTTCAGCCTGAAGTGCCAGGTGGTCGTGTGGCCGAAGCGTCCGGCGGCGATTGCCCTCGCGTCGTCGATCGAGACGAACGCTTTGGGCGTCGCGCCGTAGTCCTTCCAGTAGCGGTCGTCCTCGTCGTGAGGCGGCGTCGAGCGGACCCGCGAGGCGTCGAAGGGGAAGGGGGGCTCCCAGTCGTCGATCGACCGCCGATCGGTGATGCCCTCGACCTCGGGCACGAGCGACCGCTCCACGGCCGCCTCCTCCATCTGCGCGACGCCGCTTATGGAGAACGTGCGGGATGCCTCGATCGCGCGGCCGTGCAGCGTCTCCGGCAGGAAGAACGTCACTGTGAGACGCGAACCGGGCCCCACCGGCCGTCCCTGTTTGGCGAGGTCGTCGGCCATCCAGGCATCGATCACGATCTCCCCTGGCCCAGGCGGCCGGAGCGGCCCGCCATCGATCCCGAGCAGCCGGCCGAACGGCGTCTCGGCGGCGTCGATTCCCGCGACCGTGGAGTAGGGGACGCTCGCGCCGGCGGACCCGCCCGACTCTTCGTCATCGCTGACCGCGATCGCGTTGGCGAGGAAGAGCATGGCCGGACTTCCCCCGAGCGGCGCGAGCACGGCCTCCGCCGCGCGGTCGGCCTCCGGCGGCACGACGAGCGATTCAGAGGCGAGCCGCGCGAGATCGCCGCGGACGATTTCGAGCGAAAGACCGAGATCGCGAAGCGTTGGCCGGACTGCATGGGCGAGCCGGCGGGCCGCCTCGCGGGATCGCTCCGCTCCCGCACCGCGACCGCCGACATCCCTCGGCAATCGATCCACGGCGACCGCAGCATTCGCCATTCCCGGCTTGCGGACGATCTCCTGCGCCGTCGCAAGCGACACGACCGCGAGCGGCTCGTCGGACTGCGAGGGCTCGAGTGAAAACCCGCCAAGCCCCGCATCATCGAGCATGGCGACGACCTTCACGCGTCGGCCGAGCGATCCTGTGACGCGTCGGCCGAGCGGACTGTCGGAGGGAATGACCGACCGCTCGAGCACGCGGAGCACGACCGTATCGCCAACCGCCAAACCGAGGTCGCGGGCGAGCGGCCCGTTCACGGCGACGGATTCGCGGTCGAGCTTCGGCGCCGCCTCTGGAAAACCGAGCGATCCGCAGTCCTCGATGCCGAGGAGCGTGGCCCGCGTCGCCCGGCGGGCCGTGCCCGTGGCTTCGATCGAAACCGGCGACATGAACACGGGAACGGCGTCCATCCGCGACGCGAGGTCGGCTTCGAAGGGCCGCTCCGACGTGACGACTGCGAGCACTCCGCCGAGCCTCGCCGAGGCCCGGCGGATGAGGTTGTCCACGATCGCGTCGCCCACGCCGACGCTGCCGCCGATCACGGTCGCCAGCAGCCCGCACGACGCAGCGAGCGGCACCACGCTCCGCCACCATCCGGCCGCGAGCCTGAGACAGAGCCCGGGGAGCGTCCGCACGGCTCGCGGATTCCGTGCGGAGTCAGGCGATGAGGGGGCGTCAGGCGTGCTCGAGGAAGGCATGGCGTCACCCGATCGCGAGCCGGCCATCGACAAGCCGGGCGATCTCGCCGCGTCCGTCCGCCACGAGCGACTCGGCGACCGCGTCGGAGTGCGTCACCGCCACGAGCCTGCACAGCCCCTCGGCGGAAAGCTCCGCGAGAATTCCCGAGAGGTCGCGGGCGGTGGCCGCGTCGAGCTGGCCGGTCGGCTCGTCGGCAACCACGAGCCGCGGCCGCAGCATGATCGCCCGCGCCACGGCGACCCGCTGCCGCTCGCCGCCGGAGAGCTGCGACGGGAAATGGCCGAGCCGTGAGCCGAGCCCGACCCGCTCGAGCATCTCCCTCGCCCTCGCGACGTCGTCGCGGCTCGCCGAAGATGTCGCGAGCACCGGCAGGAGGACGTTGTCGAGCGCCGTGCAGGCGTCGAGCAGCCGGTGCTCCTGGAAAACAAATCCGACGTTGCGGTTGCGATAGATCGCCTGCTCTTCGCCGGAGCCCTTGAGCACCGACTCGCCGTCCAGCCTTACGGTGCCCGACGACGGCGCGTCTATCGCCCCGACGATGGAAAGCAGTGTGCTCTTGCCGGAGCCGCTCGGCCCCATCACGACGAGCCGTCGGCCCGCCGGAAGCGTGAAGCTCACGTCGCGGAGCACCGTCAGTCTCCCGGCCGGCGTGTCGAACCACTTCGTGACGGCATCGACTTCGAGCATGACGAGCCCTTTCGCGCCCCGACCGGCGATTCGGCTAGCAGGTGTAGCCGTCGAGCTTCGCCGCGACGTCCTCGGGGATAGGGAGCGGCTCGGGCGGCCTTCCCGGCTGCAGGCGGCATCGGACTGCGACGATGGTCCCAGAGGCGATTGCCGCCTCGTCGTGGAAGAACGCGAACGCGAAGGAAACGCTCGACCTGCCAACCTTCGCGACCCTCACCTCGATCCCAACGACGTCGCCGAACCGCACGGCCCGCTCGTAATCGCACGCCGCCGACACGCGGGGCCAACTGACGATCCCGCTGCCGGGCTCGTTCGCGACCAGCTCGACGCCAATCTCCCGCCAGAGAGCGTGCTCGGCCGACTCCATCCAGTGGAAGAATGCCGTGAAATGAACCAACCCTGCCGCGTCGGTGTCGCGAAACTCGACGCGTCGTTCCGTGCGAAACGGGGCTGCCATTCGATCAGACGATCCGAATCTTCCCCGAGAACGCGGTGTTCACTCCGCGACGTACGGCAGCAGTGCCATGAACCTCGCCCGCTTCACCGCCCTCGTGACCGCGTGCTGGCTGGCCGCCGTGCACCCGCTCTTCCGCCGCGCGAGCAACTTGCCCTGACGGTTGATGAGCTTGCCCAGCAGTTCGAGGTCCTTGTAGTCGACGTACATCGGCCTCGGACGGGCGCCGTCCACGAAGATCGGATCCCGCCGCTTCACCTTGGGACGGGGCTTGGCTTTCTTTTTGGCGAACTTCGAGGTTTTGCCGAATGGAGGCATGATGAACCGTGTTGAGCTGCTTGTGGGGGAACTGAAGGGAGTAACGGGAGCAATATGAGCAATATGATCAGTACGGGCCGTGATGCAAGGCATCACGGCCCGTACGCATGATTTCAGAGGAACCGCGGATTAATAACGGTCGCCGCCGCGGTATCCACCGCCGCCGCCACCGCCATACCCA
>JBIIOJ010000001.1:0-57850 GCA_044337015.1 Pirellulales bacterium | reverse complement strand
CCGTGCAGACGAAGAGCACAAGCAGGCTCGAGAGCCGACGGATCGTCTCCTCCGGCACCACTCCCTGCCTCACGACTCGGAAGCCGCGTGGATCGACCTCCACCGCCGTCGGCGGCTGTGCATACCGGGTCTTGCCGTCGTCGATGACCATCGCCACGCCCGGTCCGGCGAGCCGCACGCACTCGGCTGCCGTGGCGGGACATTCCCCCGCGTCGCCGCGCGGCTCGGCAAGCGCCACCGGCCCCGAGAGCATCCGCATGCAGTCGGAGAGCATCGGGTGGCCGGGAACGCGAAGCCGAATCCTGCCGCCGCCGACGAGCGCCTCGCGGGCGTCCTCGTGCAGCCGGTGGACGAGGCTCTCCGGATGGTCGTCTTCCACGACGATCGCGACCGGTCCCGGCCAGCACCGCCGGGCCATCCGCCGGGCGAGCGGGCTGAGCCTGGGTGCCCAGTCGAGCGCCTCATCGACGCTCTTCACCGCCAGGGAGAGCCGCGGTTCGTCGGTGCGGGCGGATACGAAAGCCGCGAGCCTGCGTACCGCCTCGACACATCGGGCGGCCGCGGCCACGACGTAGTCGGTCTCGGTCGGGAAGGCGACCAGCTTCCCCTCGGCGAGCGCCTGAACGGCCCTGTGGACGACGTCGCGGCTGTCCTCCGTGCTGCCGAGTTCGATGAACGTTGGAGGCATGCTCCCATCCTACCTGCTGTCCGTCGGGCCCTGCTGCGCAGTGGGCTGAAGAGCGAAGCATCGCGGTCTGGGCAAGCGTGGAAAGCGGCGGGCGGGCCGCGGCGGCCGTGGAACGGCGAGCCGACGGTCGGAACCGGGCGTTCGGGGGCGTTTTCGGCTTGTGGTCCCTCTCCGCGGTCCGGTATTGCTTCGCCCCCTGTGTTCCCGCCGAGCCCCTGGAACGTGCGCACGATGCTCCAAAGCCCCCCGGTCATCATCCGTCCGGCGCGTCGGGCCGCCTTGCGCGTGCTCGTCGCGTTTGCCGTCGGCTGGCCGGCAGCCTGGGTGTACGGCCAGACGCCGCTCCCGCCGGCCTCCGCGCCAACCGCTGCCCTGCCCGCGGCGGCAACTCCGGCCGAGGACGACGCCAACCGGATCGTCGAGGTCCGAATCGAGGGCAATCATGCCACCGACGTCGCGAAGCTCCCGAAGCTCGTGACCCGCGCGGGACAGATCTTCGATACCAACGCGATCGAGGAGGACGTCCGCTCGCTCCACCGCTCGAAGAAGTTCATCGACGTGCACCCGAAGTACGTCCGCGTGGCCGAAGGGATCGTCGTGATCTTCCAGGTCGTCGAGCGGCCGATGCTTCGGTACGTCAAGTTCGTCGGCAACGACCTCGTGAGCACCCGCACGCTCAAGAAGAAATCGGAGATCGAGATCGGCGACTCGATGGATCCCTACGTCGTCGAGGAGGCTCGTCGCCGGCTCGAGTCCTTCTACCACGAGAAAGGCTACGACGCGGCGAAGGTCACGACCGTCGAGGGGAGCAAGCCCGGGGACAAGGGAGCCGTCTTCCTCATCGACGAGGGCCGCGCGAAGAAGTCGCTCTGGACGAGCTTCGTCGGCAACACGATCGCCAGCGACGCGCGGCTCCTCACCCAGATCAAGAGCAAGCCGGGCGTCTTCTGGCTGATCGGCGGCGACATCGACCGCGAGAAACTCGACCAGGATGTCGACCTGCTCACGGCCTACTACCGCAGCCTCGGCTTCTTCCAGGCGAAGGTGGGCCGCGAGCTGGAGGTCGTGAAGGGGGGCGGTCGCGACTGGGCCATGCTCACGTTCGTCATCAACGAGGGGCCGCGGTATTCGATCCGCAACGTCTCTTTCATGGGCAACACGAAGTTCAAGAGCGAGTTCCTCGAGCGGGAGCTGAAGCTCACCAGCGGCGAGCCGTTCAACCAGTCGAAGATGGATCTCGACCTCAACATGATCCGCGACATCTACGGCGGCCGCGGGTTCGTCTTCGCCGACATCCGGGCCGACCCGCGGTTTCTCGAGGAGCCGGGCCAGCTCGATCTCGTCTACAACGTCGCCGAGGGGCAGCGGTATCGCGTCGGGAAGATCAACGTCCGCATTCGTGGCGAACACCCGCATACGAAGCACAGCACGATCTTGAACCGGCTGTCGCTACGGCCCGGCGACATCCTCGACATCCGTAAGCTCCGCGACGACGAACGCAGGATCAAGTCGAGCAGTCTCTTCCTGGCCGACGCCGCGAAGGGGGAGGGCCCGAAGATCGTCTTTTCGAAGCCGGAGAACACCGAGGACGGTGGCGAGCAGATCGCGCGGGATCCGAAGCGGCCCGGCTTTCGCGGGCAGAGCCCCGACGGAGAGGAAGACGCCGTGCTCGACCTCGTTCTCGAGGGGGAGCTCGCGCCCGAGCCTCCGCAGGCCGCGCCCGCCACGGAGGCGGAGAAGCCGCCGGTCTGGCGGGGCCAGAGCCCGCAGCCGTGGCAGCCTTCCGCGGCCCCGCCGCCCTCCGGCTTCCAGCCCCAGCCTGCCGCTCCCCAGCAGCCGTTCCAGCAGCCGCCATTGCAACAGCCACCAGTGCAACAGCCGGCCGCGATGGCCGCACCCGCGCCGGTGCAGCCGGCTTGGGGCGGCGCGGCGATCGCGCCGACGGGCCCCGAGGCGATCGACTACCGGCGGAGCAACGCCCCGCCACCCGTCTACGCTCCTCCCCCGGTCTACGTCGCGCAGCAGCCCGTGGCCGGCCAGCCGCTCTTCCCCGGCGGTCCTCCCTCGGCGGTGCCGGTCGGGCAGCCTGCGCCCGGATTCCCTGGCCAGCCCGGCATCCCGGCGTTTCCGCAGGAGCCGGTGAACGTCTTTCCGGGCAGCGAGCCCTACGTGATCGTCGACGTCGATGCCACGGAGACGCAGACGGGACGGCTCATGATGGGCGCCGGCGTGAACTCCAACGCCGGCCTCGTCGGCAACTTCGTCGTGGACGAGCAGAACTTCGACCTCTTCCGGCTGCCGCGGAGCTGGGAGGACATCCGCAACGGCACCGCCTTCCGTGGCGCGGGCCAGCGATTCCGGCTCGAGGCGGCGCCGGGCACGCAGCTGCAGCGTTACACGGCGACCTTCCAGGAGCCCTACCTCTTCGACACGCGGATCGGGCTCTCGGCGAGCGGCTCCTACTACACGCGATTCTTCTACGACTGGGCCGAGGGTCGTATCGGCGGCCGGCTCGGCCTCGGCTACCAGTTCGCGTTCGCCCCCGACCTCTCGGTCAACTGCGGCATCCGTGGTGAGAATGTCGACATCTACAACCCGCGGCTCCTCACGCCCGACATCTCGAGGATGCTCGGCACCAACAGCGTCTACGGCTTCTCGGGCGGGGTCATCCACGACACCCGCGACAGCCCGTTCATGCCGACGCAAGGCCACCTCGCGACGTTCGAGTTCGAGCAGGTGATCGGCACGTTCAACTACCCGCGCGGCATCCTCGAGGGGCGGCAGTATTTCCTGCTCAACGAGCGGGCCGACGGCTCGGGCCGCCACGTCCTCTCGGTCGGCTCGGTGCTCGGCATGTCGGGCCCCGATACGCCCGCCTACGACAACTTCTACGCGGGCGGCTACAACACGCTCCGCGGCTTCGTGTTCCGCGGGGCGAGCCCCCGGCAGACCGTCGGCGGCACGGAGCCGGTCGGCAACCAGAACGCCGCGATCGTCGGCGGCCCTTTCCAGTGGCTCAACACCATCGAGTACCTGTTTCCGATCACCGCCGACGACACGCTCCGCGGCGTGGTCTTCACCGACTTCGGCACGGTCGAGAGCAACGTGACGATCAAGAACTTCCGCGTATCGCCCGGCTTCGGCCTGCGGATCACGCTGCCGGCGATGGGCCCCGCGCCGATCGCGCTCGACTTCGCGGTGCCGGTGGTCTACGCCCCCTACGACAGCCAGCAGCTCTTCAGCTTCTTCGTCGGGTTCGCACGCTAGCATGATCGCCGTCACCGAAATCGCCGACGAAATCGCCGACGAGACCTCGCCGCGGGCCGCATCTTCGGGCCGCGACGGCAGCCCGAGGATTCTCGTCGTCCGCAACCGATTCATCGGCGACACGGTGCTCGCGATCCCTTTCCTGCGGAACCTGCGGCGGCATTTTCCCGACGCCGTGATCGACGTGCTCGTCGACCGCGGGTCGGGCGAGGTGCTCGCCGACTGCCCCTACAAGGACGAGCTCATCACCTGGCACCGCCCCGCAGCCGAGCGGGGGCTCATGCCGCGGGCGATCGCCAACATCCTCGCCACCGCCCGCTGGCTGCGGTCGCGCCGCTACGATCGGGCCTACGTGCTCAAGCGATCGTTTTCGAGCGCACTGGTCTGCGCGCTTGCCCGCATCCCGCACCGCGTGGGATTCGCGTCGGAGGGGAGAGGTCTCCTCTTTTCGCGGGCGGTGCGGATCGACGAAACGCGGCACGAGGCCGAACTCTTCCTCGATCTCCTGCGGGCCGATGGCATCGAGGTGGACGACGGCCACAACGAGAACTGGGTCGCCGCCGAGGCGGTGCGTTCGGTCGCGCGTAGCCTGCCGGAAAAACACGGGCCGCGGGTGTTCGTCGCCCCCTGCTCGACCAACCCGTCGAAGCAGTGGCCGCTCGACCGGTTCGCATCCGCGATCGCGGCGATCGTGCAGGCCCGCGACGCCGACATCTTCCTCTGCGGCGGCCCTGCCGACCGGCGGACCCACGCGACGCTTCTTGCGATGGTGGGCCCGAAGGTGGCGGGGCGGATCCACGATTTTTCCGATGCGTTCGGGCTGCGGGAGACCGCTGCGCTGCTTTCCCGGATGGATCTCTGCGTGGGGATCGACACGGGCCTCGTGCACCTGGCCGCGTCGTTCGGCGTGCCGGTCGTGGCGATCTTCGGGCCGATGGACCCGTCTCGCTGGGGCCCGTGGAAGACGCCGCATGCCCTCGTCCGCGCGTCGCGGTCGTGCTCTCCCTGCAACCTGCGGGTTCCCTGCCCGATCAACGACGTCTGCATGCGGGACATCGACATCCGCGACGTCGTGGCGGCGGTGGACGGCCTGCTTGCGAGCCGTGGCGGATTGCCCGATGCCGCCGACGTCCGGTCGATCGACCTCACGCAGGGGGAGCGGGTCTACGAGATCACCTTCTCGCCGCCGGCGAAAGACGCGGTGGCCGACGAGCCTGCGACGAAGCCGCTCGCCCAGGCCCACTGAAAGTTGAAGCCGCCGATGCGGCCATCGACGTCGAGCACCTCCCCAGCGAAGTGAAGCCCCGGGCAGAGGCGGCTCTCCATCGTCTCCAGCCGCACTTCCGAAAGCGGCACGCCCCCCGCGGTCGCCTCGGCGATCGCAAAGCCGCGGTCGCCGACCACGGGCAACGGCGTGGCCGTGGCCGCCTGCACGAGCCGTCGCCGCGCCTCGCGGGTGAGGTCGCCCGCGGTCGCGCCGGCGACGTCGCAGAGCGCCCTCGCGAGCCGGTCGGGCAGGTGGTCGCGAAGCACGGCGACAGCCGGCCGTGGCGCGGCGTCGAGCAGCATCCGGTCGAACACCTCGGGCGGGATGCCGGGCAGCCAGTTCATCGTGAGCTTCACCCGCGGCTCGGCGTCGCGGGCCACGAGCCAGTGGCGGCTGATGTCGAGGACGGCCGGCCCGGAGAGGCCGAAGTGGGTGCAGAGCGTGCTGCCGGTGCACGACTGCAGCCGCTTGCCCGTCGGTGAGACGAGGACGATCTCGGCGGGCAGCGTGAGGCCGGAGAGCGACGTGATCCAGTGACCGCTCTCGAGCACGATCGGCACGAGCGCGGGCACGACCGGGCTCGTCACCGAGTGGCCGAGGCGTTTGGCGAGCTCGAGCCCGAGCCCGTCGGACCCCGATTTCGGCAGCGACTTGCCTCCCGTCGCGAGGATCACCCGCCGTGCCGTGAGCGACCGGGCTTCCGCTGCGGTGTTGTCGATCGCGGTTTCGTCGATCACGATGTGGAATCCGTCGGTGGTCTTCTCGATCGATGTCACCCTCGCCGGATGAAGCAGCGCGGCGCCGGCGTCGATCGCCTCCCGCAGGAGCGCCTCGAGCACCGTCCTCGCCGAGTCGGTCACGGGAAAGAGCTTCCCCGTCTCCTCCCGCTTCAGCTCGACCCCGGCCTCCCGGAAGAATGCGACCGCGGCGTCGGCGTCGAACCGGGCGAGCACCCTGCGGATCGCCGGAGGCGTGCTGCCTGCGAAGTCTCCCTCGGTCACCTTCCAGTGCGTGACGTTACAGCGTCCGCCGCCGGCCACGAGGATCTTCGCCCCGAGCTTCCGCGCGCCGTCGACCGCTGCGATGGAGACCGGGATGCCGCGGGTCCGCGCCGTCCTGCCGGCGTGGATCGCCGCGAAGAGCCCGGCCGCGCCGGCCCCGACGATGACGACGTCGTGGGCAGTCGTCGGGGAGCGGGCCGGTGGCAGCGAGGGGTGGTGCATACGCGTGGATGGACGGGTGACCGGATCACGATCATATATGGTGACGCAGGCTGCTTTGCCGGATGGCCGACCGTGTGTAAGCTTCTGCTGGAGGTATCACACATGGCAACCAATCTCGCACTCGACCCCGATCTTCTTGACCGGGCCTTTCGCATCAGCGGAGAGCCCACCAAAAAGGCTGCCGTGACTCGCGCGCTTCGGGAATTCATCGCTCGACGGCAGCAGAAGCGGGTCGCCGAACTGTTTGGAAAACTGGAGTGGGATCCGTCGTTCGACTACAAGTCCGAGCGATCGCGTCGTCGATGAACATCCTTGTCGATACAAGCGTCTGGTCGTTGGCGTTTCGCCGAGATGGCGAGCAGTCCGCGCCGGAGGTTGCGGCGTTGCGTTCCGCGCTCGTCGGCGCGGATGACGTCTTCACAACGGGCCTCATCGTGCAGGAGTTGCTCCAGGGTTTCACTGGACCGAAGGCCCGCCATCAACTCGCGGAGCGGCTCGCGTCGATTGCGTTCCTGCAACCGGACCGAGAGGATCACATCGAGGCGGCAGAGGTGCGAAATGCGTGCCGTCGCCGCGGAGTGCAGATCGGCACGATTGATGCGCTGCTGATCCAGCTCTGTCGCAGGCACGACCTGACGCTGTTGTCCACGGACCGTGATTTCGTGGCGGCGTCCAAACATGCAGCATTCAGGCTTTGGGCGTCTCGGTGACGTCTCGTAGCCGAAACGAAGAACGTTGGAAAAATCCGCCGCAGAAACCGCTTGGGACGATCCGTGGAGGTGCGGTCATGCGCAGCTCCTTTTGAGTTCTTTCGCGAGGCTGCTCGGCCGCGAGCTCTTGCCGGGGGATGGCTCGGCGGAGCAGCGGGCGGAGCGGCTTTTTTTCGCCCCCTTCGTGGTCGTGTCGCACGGTACCGAGGCCGATCCCGTGCTCAACTATGGCAACCGCGCGGCGCTCGACCTCTGGGAGATGGATTTCGAGTCGTTCGTGCAGACGCCCTCCCGGCTCACCGCGGAGCCGGTCCACCGCGACGAGCGGGCGAGGCTCTTGGCGAGGACGACGCGAGATGGCTACGTGGACGACTATTCCGGCATCCGGATCTCGCGAACGGGCCGACGATTCCGGATCGAGCGGGCAATCTTGTGGAACGTGATTGACGCCGACGGCCGCCTCCACGGCCAGGCGGCGACGTTCGACCGCTGGACCGCGCTTCCTGAGTGACGGGTGACCCCGACATGAAACCCACCCGTCTTCTCGACAGGGCCGTCACGCCCGACGGCCGGCCGCTCACGCTCCACGAGCACGACGGCACGATCTCGATCCGCGTCGGCGGCGTGGAGCTGATGTCGACGCGGCAGCATCATTCGGAGGAGCGGCTCGCGGAGCTGGCCTGCGCGGGGCTTCGTGACCGGCCTCGCGCCGCCGTGCTCATCGGCGGCCTCGGCCTCGGCTTCACGCTCCGGGAGACGCTGCGGCACGCGGGGCCCGACGCCCGGGTGGTCGTCGCCGAGCTCGTGCCCGCGGTCGTCGCCTGGAATCGCGATCCGGCGTACGGTCTCACCGCCGACGTGATCGACGACCCGCGGGTGGAAATCGTCGTGGGCGACGTGGCAGAGTTGCTTCGTGGGAGCCGCAGTGAGTTCGACGCGATCATGCTCGACGTCGACAACGGCGCGGCCGGGCTCACGGCCGCGGCCAACGGCCGGCTCTACCGCGCGACCGGCCTGGGGGCCGCGCGGGCGGCGCTCAAGCCCCGCGGCCGGCTCGCCGTGTGGTCGGCAGGCGACGACCCGGCCTTCGCGGCGGCCATGGAGGCGGCGGGTTTCGACGTCGAGGTGGTGAAGGCCCGAACGCATCCGACGAGCAACAGCTGGAACCGCGTCTTCGTCGGCACGCGGTGAAATGGGTGCCATTTCTTCTCACCCGAGGCTCTCCCAGCGGGTGAAGGCGGCGGCGAGGTCGGCCTCGAGTTCACGGAGCCGGGCCTGGTCGCGGGCGAGCACGTCGCCCGGCTGGCGGTAGTAGTCGGCCGCGGTCATGGCGGCGTGGGCCGCGGCGATCTCCGCCTCGAGCGATTCGATTCTCCCCGGCAGCGAGTCGAGCTCCCGCTGCTCCTTGAACGAGAGCTTCTTCTTGGCCGGGCCCGCTGGGTTCGTCGGGGCGGTTGCGGGTTGCTCCGGTCTCGCGGCGGTCGGCTTCGGCCGCGAGGCCTCGGGTGGCGGCGACCGCTGCCGCAGCCAGTCGGCGTAGCCGCCGACGTACTCGTTCACGGCGAACGCCGGATCGCCGGCCTTCGGTTCGAAGACGAGCGTGCTCGTGACCACGTTGTCGAGGAACGCCCGGTCGTGGCTCACGACGAGCACGGTGCCGGAAAACTCCACGAGCCGCTCCTCCAGCATCTCGAGTGTTTCGGCGTCGAGATCGTTCGTGGGCTCGTCGAGCACGATGAGGTTGGCGGGCTTCGCGAAGAGCCGCGCGAGCAGCACGCGGTTGCGTTCGCCGCCGGAGAGAAACTTCACCGCCGTGCGGGTGCGGTCGGGCGTGAAGAGAAAGTCCTGCAGGTAGCCGATCACGTGCCTGGCCTGACCGCCGATCTGCACCGTCTCGTAGCCGTCGGCCACGTTGTCGGCCACGGTCTTCTCGTCGTCGAGCTGGTCGCGGAGCTGGTCGAAGAAGGCGATCCGCAGGTTCGTGCCGAGCCGCACGGAGCCCTCCGTGGGAGCGAGCTCTCCGAGCAGGAGCCGCAGGAGCGTGGTCTTGCCGGCGCCGTTGGGGCCGATGATGCCGATCCGGTCTCCCCGCATCACGGTCGTGGAGAGGTCGCGGAGGATCGTCCGCGTGCCACGCGCAAACGAGACGTTCTCGAGCGCCGCCACGAGCGCTCCGCTCCGCTCGGCTTCCTGGATCCGGAGGTTCACCCTGCCGAGCTGTTCCCGACGCCGCCCCCGCTCCCGCCGCATCGCCTCGAGCGCCCGCACGCGTCCCTCGTTGCGGGTGCGTCGGGCCTTGATGCCGGTGCGGATCCAGATCTCCTCCTCTGCGAGCTTCTTGTCGAAGAGCGCGTCGTGCTTCTCCTGGGCCGCGATCGCTTCCTCCTTGCGCACGAGGAACGTGTCGTAGTCACACGACCAGTCGAACAGCCGCCCGCGGTCGATCTCCAGGATGCGGTCGGCCATGCGGCGGAGGAACGCGCGGTCGTGGGTGACGAACATGAGCGTGCCCCGCCAGCGGCTCAAAAACTCCTCGAGCCATTCGACCGCCTCGATGTCGAGGTGGTTGGTGGGCTCGTCGAGCAGGAGCAGATCGGGCTGCGACACGATCGCCCTCGCGAGCAGCCCGCGCCGCTTCATGCCGGAGGAGAGCGAATCGAAGGATGCGTCGCCGTCGAGGCCCATCCGCGTGAGGATCTGCTCGACGGCCTGATCCCCCTGCCATGCGGCCTCGTCACCGTCCGTCGCTCGCAGGCCGGATGCTGCGGCCGCGCGGACGGTGCCCGTCACGGTCTGTGGCACATCCTGCTGGAGCAGGGAGACGGTCGCCCCCGGGGCGAAGGCCACCTCGCCTGAGTCGGGAGAGGCGATCCCCGCGAGGAGCCGCATGAACGACGTCTTGCCCGCACCGTTGCGGCCGAGCAGGCCTATCCGCTGGCCCGCCTCGATGTGGCAGCTGACGTCGTCGAGGAGAGGCGGGCCGCGAAAGGCGAGCGAGACGTTGCGGATCGTGACGAGCGGCATCGCGGCATTCTACGACCAAAACTCGGTGGCCCGGCCCTCTGCGGGGTGCTACATTTAAAGAGTTCAATCGTCCCGCCGATCGACCTCTGTGGTCCGCGATCCCCGGCCTGTGGCCGCCGGATCGGCGACGCGGGTAACCCCGAGGAAGAGGTTCCATGGGTTGCTCGGTTTTTTCTCGAGGCGTTCGCGTAGCCCGGCTCGTCCGGGTCGGCTTCGTGATGGGTGCGGCGATTGCGTCGGCATCTCCGG
The DNA here is from genome assembly GCA_044337015.1 of Pirellulales bacterium. Classification (GTDB taxonomy): domain Bacteria; phylum Planctomycetota; class Planctomycetia; order Pirellulales; family UBA1268; genus UBA4655. Next base: position 47,422 of record JBIIOJ010000001.1, on the reverse strand, counting down.
CCGCCGACCCGCCAGCGCCGCTCGACTTCAACCGCGACGTCCGGCCGATCCTGTCGGAAAACTGCCTTTACTGCCACGGCCAGGATCCGGCGAAGCGGGAGGCCGATCTCAGGCTCGATGATCGGGCCGCCGCGATCGAGGCCGGGGCGATCGCGCCGGGTGAGCCTGGCGCGAGCGCTATCCTCGAGCGGATCCACTCGACCGACCCTGACGTCCTGATGCCGCCGCCGAACTCCAATCGGCGGCTCTCGGAAGAGCAGAAGACGATTCTCGAACGCTGGATCAAGCAGGGTGCCGAATACGAGCCCCACTGGGCGTTCACCCCGCCAGCGCGTCCGGTGCCGCCGGAAGTGAGGCGGGCCGACTGGGTGCGAAATGCCATCGACCGATTCGTGCTTGCGAAGATCGAGGCGGCGGGCCTCGCGCCGTCGCCGGAGGCCGATCGGGCCGTGCTCATTCGCCGGCTCCACGCCGACCTCACGGGGCTTCCGCCGACGCCCGAGGAGGTCGACGCCTTCGTCGCCGATCCCGATCCGGACGCCTACGAAAAGCTCGTCGACCGGCTGCTGGCCTCGCCCCACTACGGCGAGCGGATGGCGCTTCCCTGGCTCGACGCCGCCCGCTACGCCGACAGCAACGGCTTCCAGCAGGACGGCGACACCTGGCAGTGGATCTGGCGGGACTGGGTCGTGAAGGCACTCAACGCCGACATGCCGTTCGACCAGTTCTCGATCGAGCAGCTGGCCGGCGACCTCCTCCCGAACGCGACCACCGAGCAGAAGATCGCCAGCGGCTTCAACCGCAACCATCTCTTGAACGGCGAGGGGGGCGCGATCCCCGAGGAGCAGCGTTTCAACAACCTCTTCGACCGGGTGGACACGACGAGCACGACGTGGCTGGGCCTCACGATGGCCTGCGCCCAGTGCCACGACCACAAGTACGACCCGATGACGCGGACCGACTACTACGGCCTGCTCGACGCCTTCAACAGGCTCCCGGAGACGGGCGAGCCGACGCGATTCTCCACTCGGATCCGCGTCGCCCCGCCGATCGTGGAATTGCCCTCCGAGGAGAACACCCGTCGGCTGGCCGATCTCGAGGCCGCCATGAAGGCCCGTGAGTCGGAGGCGAAGCCGGTGATCGACGCCCTCTACGCATCGTGGAAAGACGGCCTGTTTTCCGATGGCGAGGCTGCCGACGGCGAGGATCTGTCCCGGTACCTCACGCCGCTGCTGCGGAAGCCCGAGGCAGAGCGGACCGAGGAAGACAAGAAATCGATCGAGGGGGGACTCCGCGCCCACTTCGACACGAAAGTGAAACCTCGCGTCATCAAGAACCTGCCACAGGTCACCGCCTACGACGCCGCCAAGAAGGCCTACGAGGAATACAAGGGCGACCAGATCCCACGGGTGATGGTGATGAGCGACGAGAAGCCGCGTGAGACGAAGATCCTCGACCGCGGCGACTATCTCTCGCCCGTCGGCGAGAAGCTCACCTTCCTGCCCCCGGCATTCCTGCCGCGGCTGCCCGAGGGCTTTCCGCGAAATCGGCTCGGGCTCGCGAAGTGGCTCTTCCTCCCGGAGCATCCTCTCACCGCACGGGTGCAGGTGAACCGGATGTGGCAGCAGCTCTTCGGCACGGGAATCGTGAAGACGACCGAGGACATGGGCGTGCAGAGCGAGTATCCGCAGCACATGGACCTGCTCGACTGGCTGGCGGTCGAGTTCCGCGAGCAGGGCTGGAGCCAGAAGAAGATGCACCGCCTGCTCGTGACGAGCGCCACGTACCGGCAGTCGAGCAAGGTGACGGCCGATCACCTGGCCAAGGACCCGGAGAACAGGCTCCACGCCCGCGCGAGCCGGTTCCGGATGCCGTCGATGGTGCTGCGCGACGTGGCCCTCGTGGCGAGCGGCTTGATCGACCTGCGGATCGGCGGCCAGCCCGTCTACCCCTACCAGCCCGACGCGATCTGGGAGGCGCTTGCGATCACGAAGGAGCGAGACTTCACCTATCCCGCCTCGCACGGCCCCGACCTCTACCGCCGCAGCCTCTACACGTTCTGGCGGCGGACGGTGAGCCCGGCGAACATGTTCGACACCGCCAACCGCCAGACCTGCACCGTCCGCGCGAGCCGCACGAGCACGCCGCTCCACGCGCTCACCACGCTCAACGATCCGACCTGGGTCGAGGCGTCGCGGGTGCTCGCGGAGAAGAGCATGCTCGCCGGCTTCGACCTCGACGGACGGCTCACCCACGCCTTCCGCCGCATCCTCGGCCGCACGCCGACGCCGTACGACCTCGAGGCCCTGAAGCGGATGCACGCCCGCCAGCTCGCGATCTACGGCACCGACATGGATGCCGTGAAGCAGCTGCTCGCCGTCGGTGAAAGCCCCCGCGACAAGTCGCTCGACCCTGCCGACCACGCGGCGATGACGAGCGTCTGCCTCGCTATCTTCAACCTCGACGAGGCCCTCACGCGGGAGTGAAGCGATGACCGAAAAAAAGAAAAAAGGTGCCAGCCACCAAATCTGGTTAATTTGGGCAGGCGTCTTGCATGGATGATCAAATGAAATTACCCAGATTTGGTGGCTGGCACCTTTTTCAGACCCGTCGCCAGCTCTTCGGCTCGGCGGGCATGGGGATCGGCTCGGTGGCGCTCGCATCGCTGCTCCGGCAGGATTCGGTCGCCGCGGCGTCGTCCTCGTCGGCTTCCCGAGGAATGCCCGGGTTGCCCGGGCTGCCGCACCACGAGCCGAAGGCGAAGCGGGTGGTGATGCTCTGGCAGGGGGGCGGGCCGTCGCACGTCGATCTCTTCGACCCCAAGCCCGAACTCATGAATCGCGGCGGCCAGGACATCCCCGCGACCGTCCGCGGCCAGACGCGGCTCTCGACGATGTCGAGCGGCTATGCGAAGTGGCCGGTCGTCTCCCCGATCAAACCCTTCAAAAAATACGGACAGTGCGGGATGGAGATGAGCGAGCTTGTGCCGAACATCGGCGGGCTTGCCGACGACCTCTGCCTCGTGCGGAGCATGAACACGGAGGCCGTGAACCACGCCCCCGGCGTGACCTTCTTCCTCAGCGGCGCCCAGGTGCCCGGTCGGCCGAGCATGGGGGCCTGGATGAGCTACGGCCTCGGCTGCGAGACGGAGGACCTGCCGGCATTCGTCGTGATGACCTCGAGCGACAAGGGCAAGACCTGCGGGCAATTGTTTTTCGACTACTACTGGGGCAGCGGCTTCCTGCCGACCCGGTTCCAGGGGGTGAAGTTCCGCAACACGGGCGAGCCGGTGCCGTATCTCGACAATCCATCCGGCGTCAGCCGGGAGGCTCGCAGGGTGCTCCTCGACGACCTGGCCGCGATGAACGCCAAGCACCTCGCCGACTACGGCGACCCTGAGATCGACACGCGGATCGCGCAGTACGAGATGGCCTACCGGATGCAGGCGAGCGTTCCGGATCTCGTGGACTTCAGCGACGAGCCGAAGCATGTGATCGACCGCTACGGTCCCGACGTGAGGACGAAGGGCACGTTCGCCTACAACTGCCTCATCGCCAGGCGGCTCCTCGAGCGGGGCACGCGGTTCGTGCAGCTCATGCACGCCGGCTGGGACCAGCACGGCAACCTCTTCACGCAGCTCGCGGAGCAGTGCAAGGACACCGACGCCCCGACCGCGGCGCTCGTCCAGGATCTCAAGGACCGCGGCCTGCTCGAAGACACGCTCGTCGTCTGGGGGGGCGAGTTCGGCCGCACTCCGTTCGGCCAGGGGGATCCCGCCAACCCCAAGGGCCGCGACCACTTCGGCAGGGCCTTCTCCTGGGTGCTCGCCGGCGGCGGCGCGAAGGCCGGCCACGTCCACGGCTCGACCGACGACTACGCCTGGAACATCACGGCCAATCCCGTCCACGTGCACGACATGCAGGCCACGATCATGCACCTCGCGGGCATCGACCACACGAAGCTCACCTTCCGCTACCAGGGCCGCCAGTTCCGCCTCACCGACGTGCACGGCCATGTCGTGAAGGGCATCCTGGCCTGACGGGTTCCCATGGATAGAGCGAACTCGAACTGGTGGCGTGACGATCGCGCGCGATCGCTCGCGGCCGTCGGGATCGCGCTCGTCGCAAGCGGCGCGGCGCACCTGGTCGCCTGGGTGTTCTTGGGCGGGCCGTGGGAGGGGCCCGTCACCTGGCGGAAGCCGATCCTGTTCGGACTCTCCGGCGGGCTCACGAGCCTTTCGCTCGGCTGGGCATGGTCGAAGCTGCCGCGGCGGTGGGGCGATCGCGGGCTCGCCGCGGCGACCGCCTGGGCGCTCCTCGTCGAGATCGTGCTCATCGATTTGCAGCGGTGGAGAGGCGTCGCGAGCCACTTCAACCGGCAGACACGGTTCGATTCGCTCGTCTACGATGCGATGGGCGTGCTGATCCTCTTCGTCACGGCGGTGATCGTCGATCTCGCGGTGCGATTCCTGCTGCATCGGACCGACCTTGCCGCCGACATGCTGCTGGCCGCCCGGGCGGGCCTCGTGTTTCTCGCGGTCTCCTGCGGCCTCGGAATCGGGGCCAGCGTGCACGGTGACATCCGTTCCGCCGCGGGGCTCCCGCCGGAGACGTTCGGCGCGGCGGGCGTCACGAAGTTTCCGCACGGCATTGCGATCCATGCGATCCAGTGGCTGCCCCTATTCGCGTGGGCGGCACGGCGGGCGGGGCTCGACGAGCGGCGGCGGTGGTGGCTCGTCGTCGCATCGACCGTCGGCACCGGCCTCGCGCTCGGCTATGCCCTCGTCCAGACGCTCTCCGGCCGAAGCCGGTTCGATGCTCCACCGCTCATGATCGCCATCCTCGCACTCGGTGTCGCCTGCCTCGTCCTGCCGGCGGCCATCGTCGCGGCGGCGATGATCACCGCCCGTCGTCGGCCTCGACCGCCCGCTTGAGCACGAGCCGGCAGGCGAGGTGGATGAGAAACCCGACAGGTCCGGCGAGGAACGTGAATAGCAGGGCCGCGGAGCGGAGCGGCCACGGGATGCCGAGCCGAACGGCGTCGCGGGCGATCCAGGCGCCGACCACCATGTCGAAGACGAGGTAGTGGGTCCAGGCCGCGGCGAGCACCCAGTCGTCGCCGAACACGGCTCGCAGGCCCGCGATCGTCGTGAGGTCCTCTTTCGGCAGGCCGTTCTCCGCGAGCTTCCACGCGATCACGGCAAAGTAGCAGACGGCGAGCAAGCCTGGCACGACGATCGCGCAGGCGACGCTCGACACCATCCGCCGCGCAGGAAAGAGCACAAGCACGATCCACGCGAGAAGCGCGACGGTGTTGGTGACCTGAAAGAACTGCTGCGACATGGAACACCTTAGGCCGGGTGAAGGGCCGCTACCAGCGGTCGTGGACGAGCGGCCGGACCTTCTCGTCGTACACCGCTTGCACGGCCTCGAGCACATCGTCGGAGAGCGGCGGAAGCTCCGCGGCGCGGGCGTTGTCGACCACGTGGCCCGGCCGCCGCGCGCCCGGAATGACGCAACCGACCGCCTCGTGCGAGAGGATCCACGCCAGGGCGAACTGCGCGAGCGTCGCCCCGGCGGGCACGAACGGCCGCAGCCGTTCGACCGCCGCGAGACCCGTCGCGTAGTCGACGCCGGAGAACGTCTCGCCGCGATCGAACATGGCGCCCTCGCGGTTGAACGTGCGATGATCGTCCGCGGGAAACGTCGTGGCGGCGGTCATCGTGCCGGAGAGCAGCCCGCTGGCGAGCGGCACGCGGGCGATCACGGCCACCTGCCGGCGGACGGCCTCGCGGACGAAGAGCTCCGCCGGCCGCTGGCGGAAGGCGTTGAAGATGATCTGGACGCTCCGGACGTTCGGGTACTCGATCGCCTTGAGGGCCTCCTCCACCTTCTCGACGCTCACGCCGTAGAAGCGGATCTTGCCCGCGGCGACGAGGTCGTCGAGGATGCCAAACACCTCCGGCCGGTAGTAGACCTCCGTGGGCGGGCAGTGGAGCTGGAGCAGGTCGATCCGCTCGACGGCGAGATTCGCGAGGCTGCGGTCGACGAAGGCGGCGAGGTTCTCGCGGGAGTAGCCGGCCACCGTCTGGGCCGGCAGCCGCCGACCCGCCTTCGTGGCGATGTGGAAAGGCTCGCTCCGCTCGCGGCGGAGCCTGGCGATGAGCCGCTCGGAGAGGCCGTCGCCGTAGACGTCGGCCGTGTCGAAGAAGTTGATCCCGGCATCGAGGGCCGCGTGAAGCGTCCGCATCGATTCCGACTCGTCGGCGCCGCCCCACTGGCCGCCGCCGATGCCCCAGGCCCCGAATCCGATCTCGGAAACCTGCCAGCCCGTTCGTCCGAAGGAGCGTGTCTTCATGCCGAGAAGTGTGACCGATCGGCCCCCCTTCCGCCAACGAACGATTTTCTAGGCCGGGCTGTCGTGGCGGTGCCGTGGGGCCTCGGTTGAAGTGACTCCCGCTGAGCCCCCATACTCTCAAGGGAGGCGCAGTGGCGAGCCTCCCGGCATGAGTTCCTCGAGGACAACGACATGAGACGAACGCTCGCAGCGGCGCTGATGGCTGGAATTGTGCTGGGTCAGGCGGGCGAGTCCACGTCGGCAGCGACGGTCCTCGTCGAGGCCGAGAGCTTCTCGGATCACGGTGGCTGGAGTCTCGACACGCAGTTCATCCAGGAGATGGGTTCGCCCTATCTCCTCGCCCACGGCCTCGGTACGCCGGTGGCGGATGCGACGACGAAGGTGTCGTTCCCGGCCGCGGGGACGTATCGGGTGTTCGTGCGGACGAAGGACTGGGTCGCCCGGTGGAACGCACCCGGCTCTCCCGGAAAATTTCAACTGCTCGTGAACGGCACGCCGCTCGCGGAGACCTTCGGCACGAAGGGGGCCGAGTGGGGCTGGCAGGAAGGCGGCGCGGTGACCGTGCCTGCCGGGAAGGTATCGGTGGCGATCCATGATCTCACCGGCTTCGACGGCCGCTGCGACTGCATCGCGTTCACGACCGAGTCGAGCCCGCCGCCCAACGACTCGACGGTGCTCGCGGCCTGGCGGCGCGCGGCGCTCAACCTGCCGGAGAAGCCCGACACGAAGGGGCCGTACGACCTCGTCGTGGTCGGCGGCGGCTATGCCGGCATGGGAGCTGCGATCTCTGCGGCCCGCATGGGGTTGAAAGTCGCGCTCGTCCAAGACCGGCCCGTGCTCGGCGGCAATGGTTCGAGCGAGGTCCGCGTCTGGGCGCAGGGGCTCATCAAGCGGGGCAAGTATCCTCACGTCGGCGAGATCGTGGAGGAGTTTGCCGACAGGGCGAAGAAGAGCCCCGGCGCGGCGGAGGAGTTTGGCGATGCCTTGAAGGAGAGCGTCGTGCGGGCGGAGCCGAACATCGAGCTCTTCCTGAACACGCACGCCTTCGCCGTGGCCCGCGAGGGAAACCGGATCACGGGCGTGAGCTGCCTCGACACGAAGACGGGCCGGGAGATGGTGTTCACCGGCACGTTCTTCTGCGACGCCACCGGTCACGCCACGGTCGGCCATCTCGCCGGCGCCGAAACGGTGATGGAGCCGAAGGGGCGGATGGGGATGAGCAACATGTGGACGTGGGCCGAGGAGGCCTCGCCGCGTTCGTTCCCCGAGACGCCCTGGGCGCTGCCGCTCACGATGGCCGATTTTCCGTATCCGCGGAACTTTCACGCCGAATGGTTCTGGGAGAGCGGCTTCGACAAGGATCCGCTCGGCAATGCCGAGGCCATCCGCGACTGGAACCTGCGGGCCGTCTTCGGAGCGTGGAATGCGATGAAGAACGGCGATGGGGCCGCGAAGCATGGAAACGCCCTGCTCACGTGGGTGGCCTACGTGGGGGGGCCGCGGGAGAGCCGTCGGATCCTCGGCGACGTCGTGCTCACGCAGGACGACATCGTCGCGAAGAAGGAGTTTCCCGACGGCTGCGTGCCGAGCACGTGGTCGATCGACCTCCACTACCCGAAGCAGGAGTACGCGAAGAAGTTTCCCGACAACCCGTTCATCTCGATCGCGGTGCACGACAATCGGGTGGATCGCAACTACGGCTACCCGGTTCCCTACCGTTGCTTCTATTCGAAGGACGTCGAGAACCTCTTCATGGCGGGTCGCTGCATCTCCGTCACCCACGAGGCGCTCGGCACCGTGCGCGTGATGAAGACCTGCGGGATGATGGGGGAGGTCGTCGGGAAGGCGGCGAGCGTGGCGATCAAACACGGCGTCTCGCCGCGCGGCGTCTACGAAAAGCACTGGGCGGAGATGGATGAGCTCTTGAAACTCCCCGGCACGGCGCGGCGTTCAAAATGAACGCGGGGAGCTACGGCGAGCGTCTCACTTGCGCCCCGTCGCGGGCCGAGATGATCCGCGGGCCTGCTTGACCATCACGATCGGCACCTCGTTGGGCTGGTCGGGGCCGGCCGTGGTGCGGCCGCGGGCAATTGCCTGCTCCAGCATTCCCCTCATCGCCGCGACCCGCTCCGGGTGGGCGGCCTCGAGGTTGCGCTGCTCTCCGGGGTCGGTCGAGAGATCGTAGAGTTGCATGTCGGGCAGGCCGGACGTGTCGTCGGATGGCTTGGGCGGGCTCCAGCCGCCAGACCCGGGACACAGGCAGAGCTTCCATGAGCGGTCGCGGATGGCGAAACTCCCGTTTCCTGATTGGGCGATGAGGCTCGTGCGGATCGGGCCCGATGCCGTTCCGTCGAGAGCCGGAAGAAAGCTCACGCTGTCCTCGCCGGCGTCGGCCGGCAGCGTGCCACCGACCATTTCAGCGAACGTGGCCATGAAGTCGATTTGGCCGATGAGTTGGTCGCACACGCTGGCCGGCTTGACCCGTGCCGGCCAGCGGACCAGAAACGGCACGCGGTGGCCTCCTTCGTAGAGGTCGGCCTTGTGCCCGCGATAGATGAAACTTGGGCGGTGACCGGCGGCGACGAGGGATGGGATGTCCGCCAGCGGTGAGCAGCCATTGTCGGCCGTGAAGATCACGAGCGTGTCGTGCGACAGGCCGTGGGCCTCGAGGGCGTCGAGCAGGCGACCCATGCCGGCGTCGACCTGCTTCACGAAGTCGGCGTAGTCGTTGATGCCGCTCGTGCCCCGCCATTTCGCCGTCGGCAGAATCGGCGTGTGCGGTGCGGCCAGTGGCACGTAGGCGAAGAAGGGCTTCCCTGCCTTCGCGTCGGCGGCCCGCGAACCGATCCATTCGACCGCGTGGTCGATGATCTTCTCCTGCACGTCGACGGCCTCGAAGTGAGGGCCGGCGGGGCCCGGTCGGGCGGGGGTGGCGAACTGTTTGGTGACGGACGCGATCTCCGTGGGCAAGCGGTCGTTGATCCACACGTAGGGAAACATGTCGAGAGATGCACTGATGCCGTAGAAGTGGTCGAAGCCGCGATCGACGGGGCCGTCTGAGATGGGAGCGGCATAGTCGACCCGCCCGAGCTCGGGGAAAGGCTTGGAGAAGTCCCCCCGATCATCCGCCGTGCCCCCACCACGAAGTGGCCAGTGCATCCCGAGGTGCCATTTGCCGATGCAGGCTGTGTGGTAGCCGTGCTCGGCGAGCAAGGCGGGCAGCGTCAGCCGTTCGGCGGCGATGAGCGGCGTCGAGAATCCTCCCAGCACGCCGTGCTGCAGCCGTGTGCGCCAGTGGTAACGGCCGGTCAGGAGGCTGTAACGCGTCGGCGTGCAGACGCCCGACGAGGTGTGGGCGTCGGTGAACCGCATCCCCTCCGTCGCGAGCCGGTCGATGTGCGGGGTGGCGATCCTGCACTCGGGATTGTTGGCCGAGACGTCGCCGAAGCCGAGGTCGTCGGCGAGAACGATGACGACGTTGGGCCGGGCGGGTGACCGGCCGTCAGCCGACTTGGCGATCGACGACATCGCCAGGATGCACACGGCGGCCGCCCCCAAGGAGACTCCGGCAGCACGGATGGAGAGAAGCATTGCAGACCTTCCGGCGAGTCCGATCACTCGACTTGAATCCTTTTACTTTACAATCCCGTTCGCTTGGAAGCCTGACCACCGGGTCTGACTCCTCGAGGCTCTCGGCATGAAGACGAACGCCGCCACCCTTCGCCGCGTGATCATCCACGCATGTCGCGTGGTCGTCGTGGCGGCTCTGGTGTGGCTCGTCGGCGTCGAGCACGTCGCTTTCCTCGGCCGCCAGCAGGCGGCGGCGCTCGACGGGGTGCCGATCTCGAGGCTGCAGCGGCACCTTCCCGCGGTGGCGGCGATCGGAGGAGCGTCGCCGGCGATCGTCGGTGGGCTCGACCTGATCGATGCCGCGAGCGAGCGGGTGGGAGTGATGTTTCGCACGGCGCCAGCAGGCGATGCAGCCATCGGCTTTTCGGGCCCGACGGATCTGCTCGTCGTCTGCGATGCGGGCCTGCGGGTGGCCGGTATCGAGATTCTTTCGAGCCGCGACACCCGCGATCACGTCTCGTCGATCGATCGGGACGCCCGGTTCCTGAAGTCCTTTGCCGGCCGATCGCTCGACGACCTCGCTGGGTTCGCCGGCAAGGGGTCTGCGGCCGGAGTCGACGCCGTCGCCGGCTCCACGCTCACCTGCATGGCGATCGCCGACGCGCTCGCCCTGCGGCTCGGCGGCGAGGCGGGCCGCGGCCGGTTCCCGACGTCGCCCACGCTCGACGAGCTCGTAAAACTCTTCGACGGAGCCGTCGCGATCGAACCGGACGCAGGCGATCCTTCGGTGATCCGCGTGCTCGGCCCCGACCGGATACCGCTCGGCTGGGCGCTGCGGACGAGCCCCGCGGCCGACCGCACGATCGGCTACCAGGGCCCTACCGACGCGGTGATCGGGTTCGACCCGACGGGCCGCGTGGCGGGCGTCATCGTGCTCGGCAGCTTCGACAACGAGCCGTACGTCGGCTACGTCCGGGACGACGATCGGTTCCGCGGCGTCTACCGCGGCATGACGTTCGAGGAACTCGCCGGGATCGATCCTCTCGCGACGGGAGTGGAGGGTGTGAGCGGCGCGACGATGACGAGCCAGGCCGTGGCGCGCGGCATCGTCGAGGCAGCGGGCAGGCGAGCCGCGTGGGGCCGCGGTGAGGGTGGAGCGAACTTCGTGGCGAGGCTCGTTCGCGGTCTCGACGGTCCGCGGCTCGGGGCGATCGGCGTGATCGTGGCGGGCGTCGTCACGGCGTTCACCCGACTTCGCGGCATGTGGTTCGGCCGGCTGGCCCTGCCGATCGCGGTGCTGCTCTATCTCGGGTTCGGCGCCGGCGCGCTGCTCTCGCAGGCACAAGTCTGGGGATGGGCCCAGGCGGGTGTGCCGCGGGGCGCGTTGGTGCTCATCGCACTCACACTCGCCGCCGTCGTGCTGCCGGTCACGACCCGCCGAAACGTCTACTGCTCGCATCTGTGCGCGCATGGGGCCGCGCAGCAGCTGCTCGTGAGGGTCGTAAGGCCGAAGCGAAGGATTCCCGCGAGGCTCCGCTCATGGCTCGCTCCCCTGCCCTGGGCTCTGCTCGTGCTGGCGATCCTCACGGCCGTCCTCCACCTGCCGCTTTCGCTCGTCGATCTCGAGCCCTTCGACGGCTACCTGCCGATGGTGGCCGGGAGTGCGTCCCTCGTGATCTTCGTCGTGAGCCTGGTGGCCGGCGCGGCGGTGCCGATGGCGTATTGTCGTCACGGGTGTCCGACCGGCGCGCTTCTCGATCATCTGCGATTTCACGGCCGTTCCGACCTGCTCAGTTGGCGGGACGGTGTCATGGTCGCCTGTCTTGTCCTTGCCGCGGCGGTGCACTGGTGGCCACGATGAACCGCCTCGCGTTGCTCCTGGCGGCAAGCATCGCCTGCGAGGCCTCTGCCCGCGAAGCCGCGGTCACGCTCGCCGGACCCGCGATGGGAACGACCTACCGCGTGACGCTCGCCCGCGGCCTGCCGAACATGTCGGACGGCGAGATCCACCGGGAGGTCGAGCAGCTGCTCGAGCGAATCGACCGGGCCATGAGCACCTGGCGCGAGGATTCCGAGGCGAGCCGTTTCAACAGGGCTCCGGCGGGTGCATGGGTCGAGGTTTCCGCCGATCTCATCGCCGTCGTTCGGATCGCCCGGCAGGTTCATGCAGATTCCCACGGTGCGTTCGACATCACGGCCGCGCCGGCGGGTAGCGGCCGGCCCGTGGGCATGCGGCATCTTGAATCGAGGGACTCGCCGCCGGCGCTCCGCAAGCAGGTCGATGGACTCGCGATCAATCTCGGCGGCATCGGACCGGGCTACGCCGTGGATGAGATCGGCGACAGGCTCGCGAGGCTCGGGTCCGCCGATCATCTGGTGGAACTCGGCGGCGAGGTTCGTGCCTGGGGTCGCCGCGCCGACGGCGTGAACTGGCGGGTGCGACTGCGGCGTGAAGCGGCTGCGGGTCGGCAAGACGCCATGACCGAACTGGCCGATGGAGGGGCGATCGCCACGTCTTCGGTGAAGCCAGGACGATCGCCCGTGGACCCGCGGACGGGTCGCGTGGTCGCCGCGACCGTCAGCTTGGCCACGGTGCGGGCGTCATCCTGCGCCGTCGCCGACGCCTGCGCCGTCGCTGCGGTCGTGCTCGGCATCCAGCCCGGCCCCGATGGCACGATCGATGCGACGAGTCAGAGCTCGCCCTTCACGGCGAGATCGTGGAAGTAGTGCGGCACCTTCGCCTGATTGGCGAGCAGCCAGTCGATCGAGGGCTCGTGGTGCATCGCCTTGTGGATCGCCTTCGCGGTCGCCTCGCGGTTGGTGTTGAAGAGGATTTCGGGATCGTAGTCGACCTTGGTGATCGAGGGGTCGAGCCAGACCGACACGATGATGCCGAGGTCGTTGGCCTTCTTCTTCGGGATGTCACCCGCCCGCACGGCGTCGAGCACGCCGTGGGCGATCGCGGCCTGCACCGTGCCCATGAGGATGTTGGTGTACTTCGAGTCGTTCACCGTGACCTTGCTCACCATGAGCGTCGCCGGACGGACCTGCACGTCGGAGTTGAGAATCGCGAACACCCGCGAGTGACCCTTCGTCTGGTCGCCGAGCAGGTTCGCGATGGCGTAGCCGACCGGGCCGTCGAGCTCGCCGATGACGACCTCGGGCTCCGCCGCGCTCCAGGCCGGATCGGCCTCCACGAGCGCCTCGCCCGTCCGCAGGATGATCCGGCCCGCCTTCGGCGGCTTCGACTTGTCTTTCGCTTTTTTCTTGGCCACGGGCGTGCTCCTTGGATTCGAGGCTGACGAGAGGGCATGATAACGGCCGTCGAGAACACGCGGGAGCGTCCCACCTTCGGAAGGATTCCATGAGCCTGCTTGCCATCCTCGTGCCCGCGGCCGTCGTGCTCGCGATCGCCTACCGCGTCTACGGGAGCTTGCTTGCGAGGCTCTTCCGGCTCGATGCCGCCGCGACGACGCCGGCGGTCGCCCTCCGCGACGACGTGGACTACGCGCCGATCCCGCCGCAGCTATTGCTGGGGCAGCACTTCTCGGCGATCGCGGCCGCCGGGCCGATCGTCGGGCCGATCCTCGCCGGCGTGGCGTTCGGCTGGCTGCCGGCGCTTCTGTGGATCCTGCTCGGCAGCATCTTCGTCGGCGGCGTGCACGACTTCTCGGCGCTTGTCGCCTCGGTCCGCCACGGGGCCCGCTCGATCGCGGAGGTGGTCCGCGAGCACATGAACCGCCGCAGCTACGTGCTCTTCCTGTCGTTCGTCTGGATCGCGCTCGTCTACATCGTCGTGGCGTTCACCGACATCACGGCCTCGAGCTTCGTCGGCAGGCAGCTGCTCGAGAACGGCGAGAGCGTGTCGGGCGGCGGCATCGCGACGTCGAGCCTGCTCTACCTTGCCCTGCCCATGATCATGGGGCTCGCCATGCGGTTCGCGAGGATGCCGCTCTGGCTCGCGACGGCCGTCTTCCTGCCGCTCGTGGGCGTTGCGATCTGGGGCGGCCAGAAGATCCCGTTCGATCTTGGAGCGACGCTCGGCATCGCGGACGCCTCCGCACAGAAGGTCTGGGGCGTCTTGCTGCTCGGCTACTGCCTCGTCGCGGCGATGCTGCCGATGTGGCTGCTCCTGCAGCCCCGTGGACACCTCGGCGGCTGCTTCCTCTACGTCGCACTCGCTGGCGCCGCGATCGGGCTCGTCGTGAGCGACAAGCTCGTCGCCGGTGATGCGTCGGTCGTCTATCCCGCGTTCCTCGGCTGGCAGACGGTGAAGGGGGGCAGCCTCGTCCCCATGATCTTCATCACGATCGCCTGCGGCGCCTGCTCCGGATTCCATTCGCTCATCGCCTCCGGCACGACGAGCAAGCAGCTCCGCCGCGAGACCGACGCCAGGACGATCGGATACGGCACGATGCTCCTCGAGGCGATGGTCGCGATCGTGAGCCTCGCCTGCGTGATGACGCTTCCCGCCGACAGCTCGCTCGTGTCGCAGCCGCCGAACTTCGTCTACGCCCTCGGGATGGGCCGGTTTCTCGAGATCCTGGGCATCCCGGCGGTGGTGGGCGTGTCGTTCGCCCTCATGGCCTTTACGACGTTCGTCTACGACACGCTCGACGTCTGCACCCGGCTCGGCCGCTACATCATCCAGGAGCTCACCGGCATGACCGGCCGGGCTGGAGCGTGGCTGGGCACGGCGATCACCGCCGGGGCACCGCTGCTGTTTCTTTTGCGGCCGCAGGTGGCCGCCGACGGCAGCCCGGTTCCGGCGTGGCGGATGTTCTGGGGACTCTTCGGCGCGAGCAACCAGTTGCTTGCCGCGCTCACGCTCCTCGGCGTGCTCGTCTGGCTCGCGAGGACGCGAAGAAACGCGTCATGGATCTGGCCGGTCGTCGGCCTGCCGACGGCGCTCATGTACGTCATGAGCACCTGGGCGCTCGTGACGATGACCTGGCCGCGGTTCGTGACCGCTTCCGGCTTCGCTCTTCCTGCCGATCCCGTGCCGTGGGCCGGGCTCGTGCTCCTCGCGCTTGCGGCGATGATGCTCGTCGAGGCGATCCGCGCCCTTCAGTTCCCCCAGAGCCCCCGGCCTTCCGCCGGCCCGGTCGTGGCAAACCCGGTTTCTTGAGCGTTCGTCAAAGTCCGCCTGCTTCCACCGCTCGAACCAGGGGAAGCCTTTCGCATGTCACCGCGTTGCATGCATTGAAGTGGTGAATCGGTCGATAGAGGCCGAGTCGGTGGGACCGGGGCACGGAGGAACGAGATATGAACATGGTTCGGCGCGGTGGTCGGCGAACGCTCGGCATGGAGCCTCTCGAATCGCGGCTCGCAATGGCCGGCGACGTCGGCCTTTTCGTCTCCGACGGCAACCTGCGGATCGTCGGCGATACGGCCTCCAACGACATCTCGATCGTGCAGACCGCGGTCGGTGAGTTTTCCATCGTCGGCAATGCCGGCGAGTCGTTCAGGCTCGACGACGTCCCGATGACCGGTCCGGTGACCCTCGGTGGGATTACGAAGACGATCACGATGCAACTCGGCCGCGGCAACGATGCCGTGTCGGTCACGGGCCTCGCCGACGTCGTGACCGCGTCACGGCTCTTCGTGTTCTCCGGACCGGGGGCCGATCGGGTCTCGGTGTCGTCTGCCCGGATCGGCGGGCAGCTCTCGATCTCGACCGGCAATGGCGACTCGAGTGCCGACGGCGACATCGTGTCGATCACCGACGTGACCGTGGCCGGGCCGCTCATCGTGGAAACCGGCGCCGGGAACGACTCGGTCGCGATCGACGGCGTCACCGCCCGCCGCGTGGGCGTGAACACCTCTATCGGTGAGGATACGGTGTCGATCGCCGCGACCTCCGCCGTCTCCTTCGACTCGCTCCTGCTCTCACTCGGATTCGGTCGCGACACGCTGACGATCGGCGCGGGCACGCTTTCGCTTTCGAAAGACCGTAGCCGCGTTGTCGGCGGCCCGGGCGACGACTCCTTCTCGGGGCAGGCGAACCTCACCGAGGGCTCGCTCGCGAGGCTCGCGGTGGATGGCTTCGAGACGGTGTCGTAACAGCCGTCCGTCACGGCACCATCCATGCCAGCGGGCCGGCCTGCAGCCAGACGAGCAGGCCCATGAGGGCCGCGAGCGCGAGCGAGTGCGGGAAGACCCGGCGGAGGATGAGCCCCTCCTGACGGTGCGTGCCCGTCGCCGTGGCCGAGACGACGATGCTCTGCGCATCGATCATCTTCCCCATCACACCGCCGGTGCTGTTGGCCGTGCAGAGGAGGAGCGGGTCGAGGCCGAGCTGCTCCGCCGTGACCCGTTGGAGGCTGCCGAACATCGCGTTGCTCGACGTGTCGCTGCCGGTGAGCGCGACGCCGAGCCAGCCGAGCATCGCCGAGAAGAACGGATAGGCGGGGCCGGTGCGGGTCATCGCGAGGCCGAGCGTGACGTCCGTGCCGGAGTAGCGGGTCACGAAGGCGAGCGCGAGCATGGCGGCGATCGTGACGAGCGACCCCGAGAGGCTCCGCAGGGTTTCCAGCCAGATCGCCCAGGCCCGCCGCCACGGGATGCCAAGCCATGGGATCGAAGCAATCGCCGCGGCGAGGATGCCCGTGCCCGCCGCCGAGAGCCAGTTGAGCCGGTAGACCGCCCGCTCGATCTCGAACGATTCGCGGCTCGCCGGCGGCACCTTCGCGATCCTGCCGTCGAGCCTCGGCACGGGATACTCCGGCGCCACGATTCCCTGGGGCAGCACCGATGCCACGGCGATTCCCGGCGGTGATCGGCCCTCGAGCATCGCCTTCACCGGTGGCAGGCCCCAGAGGAAGACCGCAAGCGAGAGTGCTGCCCACGGGGCCCATGCCCACGCCACCGTGCGGAGCGGGTCGGAGGCCGTTGTTTCCGATTCGGCGGCAGCGACCGCATGGCCGTGCCGCCAGATCGTCCTCGGCTTCCACGCGTGCAGGAATGCCGCGAGCGCAAGCAGGCTCGTGATCCCCCCCACCACGTCGACGAGCGCCGCGCCGACGAAGTTCGCCATCACGAACTGGGCGGCCGCGAACGACCCGCCACACACGAGCACGGCCGGCCAGACCCCGACGAGCCCCCGCCAGCCGGCCATTGCCACGACCATCCAGGCGGGCACGACGAGCGAGAAGAATGGCAGCTGCCTGCCCGCCATCATCGAGATCGCGTGCTCGTCGAGGCCGGTGACCTTCGCGAGCGTCACGATCGGTGTGCCGAGGGCGCCGAAGGCGACCGGCGCCGTGTTCGCAAGCAGGGCGATGCATGCGCTCTCGACCGCCGGAAATCCCGCCGCCGCCAGGAGTGCGGCGGAGATCGCCACCGGCGCGCCGAACCCCGCAGCCCCCTCGAGGAACGCCCCGAAAGAAAAGGCGATGAGGAGCGCCTGCAGGCGATGGTCGGCGGAGAGCCCCGTGACCGATCGCTTCATCACCTCGAGCGCCCCGGCCTCGATGCAGAGCCGGTAGAGGAACATCGCCGCCACGACGATCCAGCCGATCGGGAAGAGCCCGAAGGCGGCGCCGTGGATCGCGGCGGCGATCGCGGCGTCCGCCGGCATGCCGAAGACGGCGACGGCGATCGAAAGCGCCGTCGCGAGGCCTGCCGCTGCGGCGGCGTGGGCCGACCAGCCGCGGAAGGCGAGCAGGCCGAGGAGCACGACCAGCGGAACGACCGCGGCGAGCGTCGAAGCAAGCGGCGAGCCGAGCGGATCGTAGGAGTGCTGCCAGACGTCCACGCCGGTCACCCGCCAAAAATCCTGGGCTGGCCGGTCGCCTCGAGCACCGACAGCCAGAGGTCGCCATCGGGAGCGACCTGGTTGCGGTGGCTCACGGACAGCGGCATCGGTATGTGGACGTATCGGCCCCGCCAGCGGCCGATGACCATTTCCGTGCGGCCCGCCATCGCGGCGTGCACGGCGTTCTGCGCGAGCCGGAGGCAGTAGACGCTGTCGTAGGGGTTGGCCTCGACGGAGCGGATGAGGTAGCTCGGGTCGATGTACTTGAGGTTGATCTCCGTGCCGCTGGCGGAAAAGTGGTGGGCGATCCGATCCCTGAGGAAGAGCCCGATGTCGCCGAGCTTCCGGTTGCCCGAGGCATCGCGCGCGTCGCCCGCAGGCGGCATGAGATCCTGCCCCGCCCCCTCGGCCGCGACGATCACGGCGTGGCCCCGGCGTCGGACCCGGTCGAGCAGGTGGTCGAGCAGGCCCCCGGGCCCGTCGAGCGAGAAGGGGACCTCCGGGATGAGGACGTAGTTGGCGTCGGGCTCGGCGAGCGACGCGTAGCAGGCGATGAAGCCCGAGTGCCGTCCCATGAGCTTCACGAGGCCGACGCCGTTCGGGGCCGCCTTCGCCTCGACGTGCGCCGCGCGGATCGAGGCGGTCGCCTGGCCGAAGGCGGTCTGGAACCCGAAACTCTGGTCGATGTAGGGGATGTCGTTGTCGATCGTCTTCGGCACGCCGACGACCGCGATCTTGAGCCCCCTCGCGGCGATCTCCCCGGTGATCCGCATCGCGCCGCGGAGCGTTCCGTCGCCACCGATCACGAACAGCACCGAGATGTTCATCCGCTCGAGGCAGTCGACCATCTCTCCGGGGTCCTGGCCGCCACGGGAGGTGCCCAGGAGCGTGCCGCCCCCCTCGTCGATCTCGGTCACGGTGTCGGGCGTGAGGTCGATGACGTCGTGGCCGTACTTCGCGATGAACCCCTGGTAGCCGTTCTTGAAGCCGTGGATCCGCTGCACGCCGTAGTGGAACGAGAGCTCCATGACGAGCCCGCGGATCACGTCGTTGATGCCCGGGCAGAGGCCACCGCAGGTCACGATCCCGACCCGCATCTTCGCCGGCTCGAAGAAGATCTTCTGCCTCGGGCCGGCCGGCTCGAAGCCCGGAAGCTCCGCGACCGGCACCCCGGCGGCTGCCGCGAGATGGAGCGTGTCGTGGTAGAGGACGCGGTCGTCCTCGCCGACGTAGTGCGGCCCGGTCCGACGCGACTCGACGAGCGGCTTGAGGGGGGAATCGATCCGGCAGGGGCCGAGCGATTTCACGGCCAGATCGGCGGCGTTCATGGCGGGGGCCCTCGAGGCGGGATCGCGAAGCGGCCGCATCCTACCACGTCGGCTACCCGGCCGATGGCGTCCCGGCTGCCGGCGACGTAGCCGCCGCAGCTGCCGAAGGCCTTGCTGAGCGTGCCCATGAGGATGTCGACCTGCCGAGCCTCGAGCCCGAGCGCTCCGAGCCCGCCGGCTCCTTTCTTACCATCGGCTCGACCACGAGGTTGTCGAGCACGCCGAAGCCGTCATCCGGTTGTGATGCGTTTACGGAAAACGGGAACGAGACCGAGCCATCGATCGCTCATATTCACTTCACGTCTAGGCCCACGCTCGCGGAGTGGGCGTTGAACTCGGGGGCGTAGCGGCTCTGGATCTTCGCGAAGCCGCTCGACGCCGTGCCCCGGTGGGCCGCCCGCAGCGAATACTCGAAGACGTGCGTGCCCCGCGGCAGCCGCTCGAAGAACATCTGCGTTGAAGCATCGCGGATTGCCACGTACCAGGCCGCCCCGTCGCCATACCGCCAGCCGGAGAGCACGTCCACCGGCTCCGTGATGCTTGGCCGATGGTCGGCGAGCTCCAAGAACTCGTAGTCGCGGTCGCTCTTCACGACCAGCCGCACGACGAGTTCGTCGCCGAGTTCGACCTTGGACTCGGCGCCGGCCTTGACCGGCACGAGCTCGGGTCCGGCCTTCGTCATCCGCTTGATGAAGAGTTGCTTCTCGATCGCGAGTTCCTCGCGGCCCGCCGCCGGCACCTTCGAGATGTCGTCGAGGTACTGCCAGTGGACGCCGCCGAAGGCGACGCCTTTGTCCTTCTTCGTGACGGTGATATTCGCCATCTCAGGTCTGATCTCGCGCCTGGTGA
The DNA here is from genome assembly GCA_044337015.1 of Pirellulales bacterium. Lineage (GTDB taxonomy): Bacteria > Planctomycetota > Planctomycetia > Pirellulales > UBA1268 > UBA4655. Next base: position 27,562 of record JBIIOJ010000001.1, on the reverse strand, counting down.
AACGCTCCTCGAAGAAGCCGGTGCCGGCCTCGACCTTCGCGGGCTCCACCCGCTCGCCGCCGACCTCCACCGTCACGATTTCCTGCGAGGCGAGCAGGTCGTCGCCGCGGCCGAGCAGGGCCCCGACGGCGTCGGCCGTCGCCCGGCTGCCCCGCCATTGGCTGGTGCGTTTTTGGGAGAGGAGCCAGACCTTGAGGGCCTCGACCGCGTCCTTGTCGCCGGCCACCTCGTCGAAGGCCTCGACCATGATCGATTGCGACGCGATCGGGGCGTAGTGCCAGCTCCACCAGCCGGGGTGCGGATCCCGCCACCACATCCCCTGCCAGGATTCCTTCTCCTCGCCCGGCTTGACGTTGGCATCCACCGCCCGCTGCTTGAGGCTGTCGATGATGGACATCGCCGTCTTTTTGTCGCCGGATCGGGCGAGCGCGATCGAGAGCTGGCCCTGCGTGAGCCGGCTGTCGAGCTTCGTCCAGCACTTTCTGGCGACGTCAAAGGCCCATTGGATCGCCGCCGCGGCCTCGCCCTGGGGCGGCACATCCTTCGTGAAAAAGCTCCGCGCGTAGAGGGCGAAGACGCCCAGCGGCGTGAGCACGACCTCATCCTGTTTGTCCTTCCAGAGCTGTTTCGCCCGCCGCTTCTCCTCGACGAGCCGGCCGTCGAGCCAGGGGATCGTCTGGAGGGCAGGCTGGACGTCGATCTTCGCGCCGGCCGTTCGCAGCCGACCGAAGCCGGCCACGATGCCGAGCGTCACGCTGTCGCAGGTCCGCCCACCGGGGAACCAGGGCCAGCCGCCGTCGCCGTTTCGCAGGCTCGCCAGCCTCGTGAGCGCCGCCTGTGTTTCGTTCTCCGCCCGCGTGGCATCGAAGAGCAGCGCGATCCGGGCCCGCGCCGACTGCTCGTCCACCGCGTCGCGGACCCACGGCGTCTCGGCGAGGAGCGTCTTCACGAGGTCGGCGTTCTTTTCGAGGGGGCTCTCGAGTGCCGCCGTCCCCTTCCACTGCTCGAAGATCTTCCCGATCCGCGGGTCGCTCGTGGCCAGGTGCCGGGCGAGCGAGTTGGCGTAGAGCCGCGTGAAGAGCGCTTCCGTACTCTCGTCGGCCTGTTCCATGATCGAGGGCAGGGCGAGCACCGCATACCAGGCCGGGTTCGACGTCGCCTGGACGACGAGCGACTGGCTCTGGATGTCGGTGCCGACGCCGGTGTTGGCGGTTTTCGCCAGCCGGTCGAGCGACACCTTCCGTGTGCCGGGGCCGCGGATCGTGACGGGGACTGACTCACTCACAAGCACCTTGCGAGGCAGAACCGGGATGAAGGCTTCCTCGCCGTCGGCGGCCTTCCCGGCGGAGCCGGTGGCGAGGTAGCGGAGCGTCTCGGTGCCGTCGGCCACCTTGACGGTGAAGACGACCGGCTTCGACTCGCCGGCGGCGAGGTCGAAGGGCAACTCCCTTGGGCCGTCGATGAGCCCGCCGCGGTCCGCATCGGTGCGGGCGTCGGCGAGCGCGAACTTCACGGTGCCCGAGAGCCGCCCGGTGGAGGTGTTGCTGACTTTGACTGGGATCTGCACGACGTCCCCCTCGCGGAGAAACCGGGGCATGACCGGCTCGACCATCAGGTCTTTTGCAGACACGCATGTATCCACGATCGATCCGCTGCGGAGCGCCGCGTCGTGGGCGAGGCCCTTGAACTGCCAGGTCGTGAGCGTGTCGGGCAGCGTGAACTCGATCGACACGATGCCGTCCTTGTCACTCGAAAGCGTTGGCAGAAAGAACGCCGTCTCGACGAGGTTCTTCCGAGGCGGCGGCGGGGCGGCTGTGGCCGGGACCGCCGGGCCGCCGGGGCCTTGCGCATCGCCCGCCTCACGCTCCTCGAGTTGTTCAGCCTCCCCCGGTTTGTCCGCTGCTCGGTTCGCGGCCATTTTCCTCATCGGAGCAGGGGCAGCCATCGCCGCTGCCGTTGGAGCGGCATCCATGGCCGCGCCCGCCGCGAGTAACCGGCCGCGGCCCCCGCCGAAGCCCCGTCCCCATCCCATCGCCGGCGAGCCGAATGGATCCCGCAGCACGCGGTAGGTCATCGGCGGCACGTTCACCTGCGGCTCATCGAAGTGGCCAAGGACGTAGTTGAAGCCCTCGGCGCGGTTGGTGAACGCGAGGTTTAGCCAGCTCGACTCGTGGCGGAACATGTTGATGCTGCCGGGCCATGCATGCTGTGCGAGCGCGTCGAGCGACTGGTCGTAGGCGAGCGCGAGAAACTCGGCCGCGACCGGCGCCGCCGGCCCGGCCACCGGATCGGCCACGCTTTTTACTTTTGCCCGCCAGATCTCCTTCGCGCCCGGCTCGAGCCTGCGCGTGAACCGCTCCCACTCGATCGCGAGCCGTTTATTCGTCCAAGGCACGTCGATCGTGCGGCTCTCGGAATAGAGCCGGCCATCGCGGACCATCCAGGCCCGCACGGTGAACCCGCCGCGGTGGGCGTCGGTCACCTTCAGGCTCACCGGCCACTGCGTCCGGCCCGGCTCGGTCCAATACCGGGTGAGTGTCTTCCCGGCCTGCGCGATCTCGACGAGCGCGCGGCCGTCTCCATAGCCCGTGCCGACGAGCGCCATGAACTCGCTCAGCGGTTCGGCCGACTGCTTCGCCGACTTGAGCACGAACGCCCGCTTCACGCCGTATCGCTCGGTGGCCGGATCGACCACCTCGACGACCTGCTCGGACTTCACCGCCGGCACGGCGCCCGCCGCCGGAATCTCGAAGACCGCCTTGTAGATGCCGGCCGGCAGGCTCGCCGTCGCCTCGGCTTTGCCCGTGGCCTTGTCGGTCGCGACCTTCTGGGTGAACGTCACCTCGCCCACGGCCCAGGTCTGCGGGTTCGCCGGATCGGGCTCGATTGGCCGCTGGCCCGCTGGAGCGACGCCGCGGCCACGGCCGCGGAACGGCCTGGGCATCGGGCCGCCGTGGCCGCCGAAGAGGTCGCCGCGCACGACCTCGGCCGGCTGCACGAGCCGCGACACCGTGAGCGTGCCGGCGGCCTCGCGGGGCTGGCCGTCGAGCGTCGTCGTGCCGACGGTGAGCCTTACTTCCGCCGGCTTGCCCCCTTCGCCCGTAGCCTGCCACTCTGGCGTCGACACGCTCACCTCGACGTCGGCGTAGCCCACGCTCACGCTCCGCGTGTCGCTGCGGGTCTCGCCACTGGTATCCGTGACATCGGCGACGACGGCAAACGTAAAAACGGGCAGCGACTCCTTGGGTACCGTCCGGTCGGGCTTCGCCGTGAACGTGACGGTGAATTTTCCTGCGTCGTCGGTGACGGCCGTGCCGCGGGCGATCCGCTGCGAGCCAGCGTTGAACGGGAGCCAGGGGAAGAACCAGCGGCACCACATCGGCCACCGCACCTGCCGCTCGACGTGCCACTTCACCTTGGCACCGGAGACGGCCACGCCGGTGTAGGTCGTCGCCGTGCCCGAAAGGGAAACCTCGCCACCGAGCGGCGGCGACTTTTCGGGCGCCGCGAGCTTCACGAGAAACTTGGGCCGCTTGTACTCCTCGACGCGGACGCCGACGCCGCCCCCAAAACCGTCGTTGCCCGATTTCTGTGCCTGGGCCTGGGCCTGGATCGACCACTGCCCCGGCAGGGCACCCGTCGCGATCGGGAAATTGCCGTGGAACGAGCCATTGGCATTCGTCTTGTGGGTGGCCTTGGCCACCTCGCGACCGTTGGCGTCACGGAGCGTGACGACGATCTCGCGATCGGCCACGGCGCGGTACTCGGCCTTGTTACGGTCGCCCGCGCAGGCGATCCCCTTGTAGAACACGATCTGGCCGGGGCGATGGATGCCGCGGTCCGTCACGAGCACGATCGACTTGAAGCCGGAGGGCTGCTCGTTTCGCCAGAAGTAGGATGAATCGGTGGCGACCGTATGCCGCTTGCCACCGAGTTCGGCCGTGGCGACGACGACGACTTCCTTCTGCTGCGGGACGGCGAGTTCGTAGCGGCCGTCCTTGTCTGTCTTTGCGGTGCCGGCCTCATTGAACGGCGGCGGCCCGCCCTGATCCCCGCGGACGAAGGCCTTCACCGTCGCGCCTGCGACGGGCTCGCCCGTCGCGACGTCGACGACGTGGCCCGCGAGGCCGCCCGCCGCGACCGCGTTTTGCTCGGCCACGATCGCGAGGTTCGTGAGCTGCACCATCTCCATGGAGAGCTCGTTGTCCTGGCCGCCGAAGTCGGGCCGGTGGCTGGCGATCACCCAGTAGTGCCCCGGCTCGAGGCCGGCAGCGTCGAGGGCGGTCGCCGGCACGTCGTGGTGCCGCCGGCGGTAGTCGTCGGTGGCGGGAAGGTCGGCGGCAAGCTGCTTCAGCGCCGGCAGCGCGAGGATCGCCTTGCGCTCGGCTTCGTTCATTCCTCCCCATCCAGACCGCGGCATACCCGACTTGAGCCGCGCAAAAAAGTCAGCCTTCACGAGCCGCAGGTGAACCTTCGCGAGGTTGCGGTAGGTCACGCGGATCACGGGCCACGGGGCTGCCCAGGTCGATTCCGTCTGGAGCGACAGGTCGCGTCGCTCGATCTGCACGACGAGGCTTTTGCACATCGCGCCGCCCGGGCTCTTCGGATGCGCCTCGGCACCGGCCAGCGCGATCTTCCGGGCCTCGACCGGGTCACCGGAATCGCCCGCGCCATCATGCTGCCCGTCGCCCTGCTGCACGAGGCTCGCGAGATGAAACCGTCCGAGCGAGGCCGTCTCGTGGTCGCCGGCCCGCTCGACGAACGCCCGGAGCGCCGCCTCCTTCCGGTCGAAAAGCTCACCCGGCTCGCCCGTGGCGACGACCGCGCCACTCGCCCACATGATCCGGTCGAGGTCGGCCGCGAGGAAGGCGGTGCGGTCGGCATCGGCCCCCTCGGCTTTAGCCAAGGAGAGTTTGTGGAAGGCGAGCAGGTCGCGGTAGAGGCGGATCGTGTCGAGGAGCGGCGAGTCTGAGTCGGTGACCGCCTTGTCGTTCTCCGGCTGCCACGCCAAAAACTCCTCGGGCTTGCCGAGGACGGGCGAATCGGCCACGAGCTCGAACGCGTCCTCCGGCGCGACGAGCCCACGTTCTCCGGAACTCGCAAACTCGATCGCATCGCGGACGATCACGTCCCACACGGTGGGCCGGTAGGCGTCGGCCATCGTGCCTTTCTCGATGATCGCCGACCACTCGGCCACCGGGAGCTTCTGGATCGCCGCGCGCTCCGGGCTGCCGGGAGCCCCGACGGCGACGGCGAACCGCTTCCGGATCTCGGCCACGATTCCGGGCAGATCCCACTCGGCCAGCTTCGTGAGGTCCTTCGAATCGGCTCCGCCCTGAGTTCGCTGCTGGTACCGCCAGCGGTTCATCTGGAAGTAGCCCCAGGTCCAGTTGGCCCGGATTGCCTCGAGCACGCCCCGGGTCTCGGCCGGCGCCTTCTCGATCGCAGCGGCAAGGCGGATCACCCGCTCCGGGTCGTCGCCTGGCCGGTCACCCGTCTCGGCGAAGATCCGCGTCGCGATCGCGCGGGCCGCCTCGGCCCAGGCCTTTTCGGTGATCGCCGCCTGCTCGACGCCGGCGAGTTTTTCGATCGCGGTCTTTGGCTTTCCCTCCGCAAGGGCCTGCTGGATCGCCTTCCAGGCCGCGGGCCTGTCGGCGGGGGCGGGCCCCTTCTCGTCGCCACCGATGGCTTGCACCACGAACGCTCCTCCTAGCAGGGACAGGATGCCGCACAGGGCGACAATGCGTCGGCTCGAAGCCGTGGGCATCCGGGCAGTCGCCATCACGAGTTCCAGTATCGCGGGGCGTTGACGGAGTGGCATGGGTCGGGCCTCGCGTGGGTGCATGGGCTGGCAATCCGCGCCGAAAGTCTACGCGGAACCCACTTTTCAACGGCCAGACCGACCCGGCGTTACACAGAAACAAAGAAACAATCAGCCCCGAAGACGAGGCTCAGCCCTGCCCCGTCCAGCGTTTCACGACGCCGGCGTCGATGCCGAAGAGGTCGAGGGCCCGGCCGACGGTCTGCGTGACCACGTCGTCGAGCGACTGCGGCCGGCCGTAGAAGGCGGGCACGGGGGGCATGAGGATCGCGCCGTTTTTCGTGGCCTGCGCCATGAGGTCGATGTGGCCCGCGTGGAGAGGCGTCTCGCGGAAGAGCAGGACGACCCGCCGCCGCTCCTTCAGTTGCACGTCGGCGGCCCGCGACAGAAGATCGTCGGTGAGGCCGTGGGCGATCCCCGCGAGCGTCTTCACCGAACATGGGGCGACGAGCATGCCTTCGGTCTTGAACGAGCCGCTCGCGATCGAGCAGCCGATGTCCTTGTGGGAGTGGACGACGTCGGCGAGGGCCTCCACGTCGTGGGCCGATAGCGTGGTCTCCTCGGCGATCGTCCTCGCGGCGGCCGACGACATCACGAGGTGGGTCTCGAAACCGCCGAGCCGCTTCAGGAGCTCGAGCGCGCGGATGCCGTAGGCCGCGCCGCTCGCTCCCGAGATCCCGACGATGATGCGTCTCACGGTGCGGTCCTTGTGGCAGCGGCCCTCGTCAAGCTGCCGGCGATCACTCTTTGAGCGCCGCGAGCAGGTAGGGAGCCGGCTCGTAGTGCTCGATCACGACCTCGGAGCGGCCGTCGCGGATCATTCTCGCCTGCGTCACCTCGATCTCCGGCGTCTTCGTCGGCGAGAAGAGGATGTCGTCGTGTGTGGCGTTCTTCCGGTTGGCGAACAGGTTCGGGGTGAGCCGGCCGCCGAGGTGGTCGCTGCGGCCGGTCGCGACGTGGAGCGTGCCGAGCACCTTCTCGTCCTGGATGTCGCGGCCCGACACCGGGAGATCCTGCGTGCCGAAGCCGAGCTCGCCGAGCTCGCCCGTCACCGGATCGGTTCGCAGCTTCTCGTTGTAAGCGGCGACGACTTCGGAATCGCCCGACCGCCAGTCGGCGTGGACGATCCGGCCTCCCTTCACCTCCATCACCGCGATCGCGCCGTCCTCGAACCGCATCGGGAAGCGGCCCTCGCCGCCCGTGGGCACGAAGTAGACCTCGCCGGCCGGAAGGTTCGCGATGTCGGGCTTCGTGCCGAGGCAGAGGCCGTGGCTCTTCTGCGCCTCCTGCCCGCCGCACTCGAGCCGCAGCGTGCACCGCTCGCCTTCGAGGTCGAAATCGATCTCGAAGGCATCGGCCCGGGTCAGGCTCGCGCGGAGCTTCTCAGCCTGCCGGCTCACCTCGCGGTAGTCGACGGCCAGGCCCGTCCGCAGGATCACGTCGTTGAGCCCGTGGAGCGTCGCCCCGCGGAAGCCGTACTTCTTGGCGAACGCCGTGAGCGGCGCGGTGGCCGAGTAGGTGGAGATGCAGAGAATGAGGTCGTAGTTCGGATAGACGTCTCGCTCGAGCGACAAGGTGCGGCCCGCGGCATCGACCGCCTCGTCGGGCAGGTCGAGGTTGCTGCCGCCGGTGAGTTCGTAGGCGAACATCTCGCCGCCGGTCAGCCCGAGGGCCGCCAGTTCGCTTCCTGGAGCCGCGGTCGTGATCGCCTTGTGGAACACCTCGAAGGCATTCCGCTGGATCGACATCGCGGGATCCCGCAGGAACGCGTAGTCCTTCATCGCCGATGTGTCGGCGAGATCGATCAGGATGGCGACCCGCTGGCCCCGATCGGGGGCGAACACGGTCTTGAGAAGTCGGGCCAGGTCGAACGCGGGAAACTCGTCGATCGACCGGCGGTGGAGGGCGCGAGGGGCTTTTTGAATCATGGTGAACTATATATACGTCGGTTTCCGGGGGGATGTTTTGAAGACCGGGATTTTGTGTGGAAACCCCCGCCATCGTCGTGCGGCCGGGGCCGCAAGGTGCTGGCGTTTGGCCGGTTGCTAGCAGCCCTCGCGGCATGGCTGCGGCCGCAAAACGTGATAGAATTGGCAGGTTCCGTCGGCCTTCCAGGAGCGATCCCCGCCGTGAGATGCAACGACTGGAGAAGGAATGCGGTCTCCGATGCGGCGGTCGCGATCGCGGCCGTCATTGCGGCCGTGACGGGGGCGGCTGCCCGGTCTGAAACGGCATCCGGCCAATCTGCGGTTCCCGGACCGCTCCAGTTCAACCGCGACATCAGGCCGATCCTCGTCGAAAACTGCTTCGGCTGCCACGGCGCCGACAGTGCCGGCCGCAAGGCCGATCTCCGGCTCGACGACCGCGATGCCGCCATCGAAATGGGCGCGATCGTTCCCGGTGACCCGGATTCCAGCGTCGCCCTCGATCGGATATTTTCCGACGATCACGAGGAAGTGATGCCGCCTCCCTCGGCGAAGAAGGTGCTCACCGCGGAGCAGAAGGCACTGCTCGAGCGGTGGATCGCGGAGGGGGCCGAATATCAGCCGCACTGGTCGTTCATTCCGCCCAAGCGGCCCGAACTGCCGGCCGTGAAGAACGAGGGATGGACGAGAAACCCGATCGACCGCTTCATTCTCTCGAGGCTCGAGGCCGAAGGGCTCTCTCCCGCCCCCGAAGCTGATCGCCGGGTGCTGGCCCGCCGCGTTTCGCTCGATCTGACCGGCCTTCCGCCCGCTCCGGCGATCGTCGATGCGTTCGTCGCCGACCCCTACCCCGACGCCTACGAGCGTCTCGTCGACTCGCTGCTTGGATCCCTCGAGTGGGGTGAGCACCGCGGCCGCCACTGGCTCGACTACTCCCGCTACGCCGACACGCACGGCATTCACTTCGACAACTACCGTGAGATGTGGACCTACCGTCAGTGGGTGGTGAACGCGTTCAACCGCAACATGCCGTTCGACCGGTTCACGATCCTGCAGTTGGCGGGCGACCTCGTGAACGACCACGGCCCGAACGCATCGCCCGAGCAGATCCTCGACGCCAAGGTCGCCAGCGGCTTTCACCGCTGCAACATGACGACGAACGAGGGGGGCATCATCGACGAGGAGTACGCCGTCCTCTACACCCGCGATCGCACGGAGACCACGGCGGCGGTCTGGATGGGGCTCACGGCCGGCTGTGCCGTCTGCCACAACCACAAGTTCGACCCGCTCTCGCAGAAGGAGTTCTACGAGCTCGCCGCCTTCTTCAACAACACGACGCAGCCGGTGAGAGACGGCAACATCCACGACAACCCGCCGATCCTCGTCGTGCCGAAGGCGGAGGACCGCGAGCGTTTCGCCGTGGTGGAAAAGGAGCTGGCCACCGGTCGTGAGGCGGTGACGGCTCGCAAGCAGGCGGCGCGGCCCGAGTTCGACCGCTGGATCACCGAGGCCACTCCCGCCGTGGCCGAAAAGGTCGAGCCGCAGGACACGCCGCTTCTCGAGATCGATCTCCTCGAGGGGGAGGGCACGAAGACGCTCGCGAGGGTCGTCGGCAAGCAGATCGACCTGCCGCTCACGACCTCGACGAAGTGGCAGGCCGGCCCGAGCGGGGTGGGGGCGCTGCTGCTCGACGGGCGGGCGGCGGAGCTCGCAGACGCCGGTGACTTCGAGCACGACCATCCGTTCAGCGTCACGTTCTGGCTGCGGCCGCCGGCGAACGATTCGGCGTATGCCGTGGTAGCGCGGATGGACGAGGCGAATGCCCACCGTGGCTGGGACGTCGGCGTGCATGGCCGCCGGGTCATGATGCACCTTGTCCACGCCTACCCTGAAGACGCCATCAAAGTGGTGTCTTCGACGCAGCTCAAGCCCGACGCCTGGACGCTCGTGGCGGTGACATACGACGGATCGGGCAAGGCCGAAGGTGTGAAGATCTACTACGACGGCAAGCCGCAGGCCCCCAAGATCGAATCGAATACCTTCAAAAAGACGACGATCAAGACCGGCACACCGCTCGTCGTCGGCGGGCGTTCGCAGGCTTCGACGGCCCACGGGGTCGGTCTGGCTGGCCTGGCGTTATGGGGCCGCGGTCTCGCGGCCAGGGAAGTGGAGGGCCTCTCCAGGGCACAGGCGATCTCGCAGATCGTGAAGATGCCGCCTGCGGAGCGGGTGAAGGCTGCCGGCGGACTGTTCGACTGGTGGCTGGCGAACTTCGACGAGCCCTCCAAGGCGGCCGCGGCGAAAGTGGCCGTCCTCGAGTCGGAGCATGCCGACATCCGCAAGCGGGGCACCGTCGCCCACGTGATGCATGAAAAGAACGAGATGGCGAAGGCCTACATCCTGAACCGCGGCGAATATGACAAGCGGGGCGAGGAGGTGAAGCCCGACACGCCCGAAATCCTCCCCGACTTCCCGGAGGATCTGCCGCGAAACCGTCTCGGCCTCGCCCGGTGGCTGCTCCTCCAGGATCACCCGCTCACGACCCGCGTGACCGTGAACCGCTTCTGGCAGGAGGTCTTCGGCACCGGGCTCGTCCGCACGAGCGGCGACTTCGGCACGACCGGAGAATTGCCGAGCCACCCGGAACTGCTCGATTGGCTGGCCGTCGAGTTTCGTGAGAGCGGCTGGGACGTGAAGAAGCTGTTCCGGCTCATGGTGACGAGCGCCGCCTACCGCCAGACCGCGGCGACCACGCCGCAGAAGCTCGTGAAGGACGCCGACAACAGGCTTCTCTCTCGGGGTCCGCGATTTCGGATGGATGCGGAGATGGTCCGCGACCACGCGCTCGCGGCAAGCGGCCTGCTCGTGCGGCAGATCGGCGGCCCGAGCGTGAAGCCCTACCAGCCCGACGGCGTCTGGGAGGCGGTTTCGATGGGCGGCAACACGAACACCTACAAGCGAGACAAGGGAGAGAATCTTTACCGTCGCAGCATGTACTGGTTCTGGAAGCGGTCGGCGCCGCCGGCCTCGATGGACATATTCAATGCGCCATCCCGCGAGAACTGCTGCGTGAAGAGGGAGCGGACGAATACGCCGCTCCAGGCGCTTGTCACGCTCAACGACCCGCAGTTCGTCGAAGCGGCGAGGTTTCTCGCCGACCGGGCCCTGGAAGTGGCGGGCGACACCGACGACTCCCGGATCGACTACATCGCCGAGCGACTGCTGGCCCGCCCCCTCGCCGCCGACGAGATCGCGATCGTGAAGAAATCCCTCGCCGACCTGGCAGAGTGGTACAAGGCCCACCCGGACGACGCGAAGAAACTGATCGCCATCGGCGACTCGAAGCCGAGGTCCACCGACGCCGTGCAGCTGGCGAGCTGGGCGATGCTCACGAACGAACTGATGAACCTCGACGAAGTGCTCTGCAAGTAGGAGCCGACGCCATGAATCCCCCGATCCGCTCCCCGCTCGACGAACTCGGGCTGAACCTCACTCGCCGCCGGTTCTTCGGGACCGGCAGCCATCTGCTCGGCGGAGCGGCGCTCTCCACGCTGCTTGGGCGAAGCACGGCCCTCGGCAACGCTTCGTCGTCGTCGGCTGGAATCGAGCGGGTCGCCGGGGCGATCGGGCCCCACTTCGCTCCCAAGGCGAAGCACGTCATCTACCTGCACATGGTGGGCGGGCCGCCGCAGCAGGACATGTACGACTACAAGCCGGTCATGAACGACTGGTACGACAAGGACCTGCCCGAGAGCGTCCGCAACGGCCAGCGGCTCACGACGATGACAAGCGGGCAGGCCAGGTTTCCGATCGCGCCCTCGAAATACAAGTTTGCCCAGCACGGCCAGAGCGGCATGTGGGTGAGCGAACTCCTGCCCTACACGTCGAGGATGGTCGACGAGATGTGCTTCATCCGCTCGATGCACACCGAGGCGATCAACCACGAGCCTGCGATCACCTACATGCAGACGGGCAACCAGATCTCCGGCCGCCCCTGCCTGGGATCGTGGCTGAGCTATGGGCTGGGCTCGCTCAACAAGGACCTGCCGACGTTCGTCGTGCTCGTGGCGAAGCCGACCAACACCGAGCAGGTGCAGGCGATCGGCGCACGGCTCTGGTCGAGCGGCTACCTGCCGGGTGAGCACGCCGGCGTGAGCTTCCGCTCCGCGGGCGACCCGATCCTCTACATCAACAACCCCCCGGGCGTGTCGGCCGAGGTCCGTCGCAAGACGCTCGACGGCCTGCAGGCGCTGAATCAGCGGACACTTCGGGAGATCGGCGATCCCGAGACACGGACGCGGATCGCCCAGTTTGAGATGGCCTTCCGGATGCAGTCGAGCGTGCCTGACCTCACGGATCTCGCTTCCGAGCCGGAGCACACCTACGCCCTCTACGGGGAGGCTGCCAAGAAGCCGGGAACGTTCGCCAACACGGCGCTCATGGCCCGACGGATGGTGGAGCGGGGCGTGCGATTCGTCCAGGTCTATCTCAACAACTGGGACACCCACGGCAACGTGGCCGGCCGGCTCCCGAGCCAGTGCAAGGACATCGACCAGGCCTGCTGGGGTCTCGTGCAGGACCTCAAGGCCCGCGGCCTATTGGATGAGACGCTCATCATCTGGGGGGGCGAGTTCGGCCGCACGATCTACTCCCAGGGCGGCCTTTCGAAGGAGAACTATGGCCGCGATCACCATCCCCGCTGCTTCACCATGTGGATGTGCGGCGGCGGTTCGCGGCCGGGATGGATTCACGGCGAGACCGACGACTTTTCCTACAATATCGTGAAAGACCCCGTGCACATCCGTGATTTCCACGCCACGGTGCTGCACCTCATGGGCTTCGACCACGAGAGGTTCACCTACCGCCACCTCGGGCTCGACCAGCGGCTCACGGGCGTGGAGCACGCCCGCATCGTGCAGGATTTGCTCGCGTAAGTTCGGTTCCAAGCCTTCCGCCAGAGTTCTTCAGGACAAGCCATCATGTGCCGGATTTCAGCCGCGATCTCACCGTCCGTTCGATTCACCCGCTGCACGGTGCTTGCGGTCGCGGCGACCGCCATCGTCGCCACGGTGCCTGCCCCGGCCAACGAGGCCGCGAAGCCGCAGCCAACCACGCAGACCGATCCGCTGAAGACAGCCCGCGAAATGCTCGCGATCCCGCCGCGGCCGGCCCGCCCCGCCCTGCCGCCGAGCAGCCTGCCGCTGCGGTTCATCGAGGGGGAGCGGATCGCGTTCCTCGGCAACTCGACCGCCGAGAGGATGAGCCTCTTCGGCCACTTCGAGGCGCTCCTCCACCAGCGGTTTCCCGAGAAGCGGCTCATCGTGCGGAACTTCGCCTGGCCGGCCGACGAGGTTGGCAACCGTCAGCGGCCGACTGACTACACGCGGCTCGATGACCCGTTGGCCGCCTTCGGAGCCGACACTTACCTGCTCTTCTTCGGGTTCAACGAGGCGTTCGCCGGTCCGGGCGGCGTGGCGAAGTTCAAGGCCGACTATGCGAAGCTCATCGGCGATCTCGCGGCGAAGTATCCTCGGGACGAAACGAAGGCCGTTCCTCGGTTCGTGATCGTCTCGCCGATCGCGGTCGAGGCCAGCGGCAATCCGCTGCTGCCCGATGCCGCCGCCCAGAACGCGAACCTCGCCCTCTACCGGGATGCGGTGAAGGAAGTGGCGGCGGCTCGGGGGATCGCGTTCGTGGATCTTTTTGCACCGTCGCTCGAGGCCTTCTCGGCGAAGCCGGGCCTGCAGCACACGATCAACGGCTGCCACGCGAACGAGGCGGGCGACAGGATCGTTGGCGAGGGGCTCGACCGGGCGCTCTTCGGCGCACCGGCCTCGAACCAGCTCGGCGGCGACCGCTTCGAGAAGCTGCGGGCCGCTGTGAATGACAAGTCGTGGGTCCACCTGCAGGATTACCGGATGGTCAACGGCTGGTACGTCTACGGCGGCCGCCGCACCTGGGACACGGAGACGTTTCCGCGGGAGTATGTGAAGCTCCGCAACATGGCCGCTGTCCGCGACCGCTACGTCTGGGACATCGCCTCCGGCCGCCAGGTGCCGACGGTTCCCGACGACTCCGCCACGGGCGACGTCTTCACCCCGCAGACCCGGTTCGGCGAGCCGAGGCAGTCGTACAGCGAGAACGCCGAGGGAGGGCCGGTGATCAAGTCGCCGGAGGAGTTCCTCCAGACCTGCACCGTGCCCGATGGATTCGAGATCCGCCCCTTTGCCGACGAGCGGAAGTTTCCGGAGATCGCCAACCCCGTGCAGCTCGGCTTCGATTCGAAGGGGCGGCTCTGGATGTCGACGATGCCGAGCTACCCGCAGTGGCAGCCGGGCAGTCCGAGGCCCGCCGACAAGCTCGTGATTCTCGAGGACACCGACAAGGATGGCGCGGCCGACAAGAGCACGATCTTCTACGACAAGCTCCATTGCCCGACCGGCTTCCAGTTCTTCGACGGCGGCGTGCTCGTCATGGACCAGCCGAGGATGCTGTGGCTCAAGGATTCCGATGGAGACGACCGGGCCGACGTCGTGGTGCAGGTGCTCGATGGATGGGCCACCGAAGACACCCACCACACGGCCGGGGCCTTCGAGGCGAGCAACGGCGGGCTGCTTCACATGCTCGAGGGCGTCTCGATGAGCACCACGCTCGAGACCCCGTGGGGGCCGTTCCGCAACTTCGCCACCGCCGGCTGCTACGTGCTCGACCCGAGGACCTGGAAGGTGCGGCATTTCAAGACGCCGGGCTACGGCAATCCGTGGTGTTACGTCTTTAACGAGTGGGGGCAGGGAATTTGCGGCGACGGCACGACCGCCGTGCAGCACTGGGACACGCCGCTTTCGGGAACGCAGTACCTCGGCCGCAAGAGCCTGCAGCCGGTCTTCGACACCGAAGGGATGCGTCCGGTGATCGGCAGCGACTACCTGCGGACAAGGCAGTTCCCCGACGACGTTCAGGATCAGTTCGTCTACGCCTGCGTCATCAACACCAACGGCATGCCACGGTGGCAGATCAGCGACGACGGCGCCGGCTACAAGGGGGTCCGCGTGCGGCGAGACCCCGCCAGGAAGGAGACGGCGTTCGACCTCATCAAGAGCACCGACAAGCATTTCCGGCCGGTCGACCCGCAGATCGGGCCCGACGGCGCCCTCTGGTTCGGCGATTGGGCCAATCCGCTCATCGGCCACATGCAGTACAGCCAGCGGGATCCCAACCGTGACCACGCCCACGGCCGCATCTATCGGCTCGTGTACACGAAGAAGCCCCTTGTCGAGCCGGAGACCCAGGCGGGCAGGCCGACGGCCGCCGTGCTCGCACAGCTCGAGAGCCCCGAGTGGCGGACGCGGTACCGCGCCCGGGCCGATCTCCAGGCTCGGCCGAAGGAGGATGTGCTCTCGGCTGCCGGTGAGTGGCTCTCGAAGAAAGCGGCCGACCCTGCCTACGACCGGCTGCGGATGGAAGTGCTCTGGCTGCAGCAGAGCTTCCACGCGGTCGATCCGAAGCTCCTCGACCAGGCGCTTGCCGCGAAGACGGCCGATGCCAGGGCCGCGGCGACCCGTGTGCTCGCCGACGAGCGGGATCGTGTTCCGGGAGCCGAGCGGCTGCTCGTCAAGCAGTCGGCCGACCCGCACCCGCGGGTCCGGACGGAAGCGGTGCGGGGCCTGAGCTTCTACGGCACAAAGGACGCCATGGAGGCGGTCGCCGCCGCGGCGAACGCCGAGCCCGAGGACCGCTGGCTCGCCTACACATGCGACGCGGCGCTTGCCGCCAACGTCGCCGTCTGGAAGGCGGCCCACGACAAGGGTGAGTTCGCGGCGAAGGGCTCGCGGGCCGCGGCGATCCTCGACAGCGTGCTGGGGCTCGACAGGAAGGCGGCCGAGATGCAGCCGCACCTCGCCGTGCTGTTGAGCAAGGAGCCGAAGACTGATGAGCAGCGGAATAAGGCGATCCAGTCGATCGCCGACATCAGCGGAGGCAACACCGAAAACGGAAGGCACGTCTTCCGCAGAATCTGCTCCAACTGTCACAAGATCAATTCGGAGGGGGCCGAGCTCGGGCCCGACATGACGAAGGTGGCCTCGCGGCTTGTGCCCTACAAGCTCGTCGAGTCGCTCATCGATCCGAATGCCGACATCGACGAAAAGTATCTCTCGACGCTCGTGGTCACCGATGACGGCAAGACCATCACCGGCCTGCTCGTCAGTGAGACGCCGGAGGAGGTCGTGATCTACGACGGCAAGGATCGCAGGACGATCCCGGTCGCCACGATCGAGGATCGGGCCAAGCTCAAGCAAAGCAGCATGCCGGAGGGGCTCACGGCGACGCTTTCGCCCAACGAGTTCCTCGACGTGATCTCGTACCTGAAGACCCTGAAGGACCCGGGCAAGTAGGGGTTCGAGAATCGTCGGATCGGGTGGAAGCACAGTCCGCGCAACTGTCCGGCCTGGTTTTGCCGCGTTCGCGTCCGGCAAGTGAACCGTCGCAGCAGGTCGGGTACGATTTCGGCCGTTTGCAGCCGCTCCCGATCGCGAAGCCCCACGGAGAAAACCCATGATCGACCAGGCCAGCACGCTCGAGCAGCCCGTGTCCGTCGCCGCGAAGCCGGTGAGGCCTCTTGATCCGATTGAGCGGCGGGTGCTCGGCACACTCATCGAAAAGGGCAAGACCACGCCTGATCAATATCCGATGTCGCTCAACGGGCTCGTGTCGGGCTGCAACCAGAAGAGCAACCGTGATCCGGCCATGACGCTCGACGAGGAGCGGGTGAGTCGGGCACTCGGCCGTCTGCGGGAGTGCGGGGCCGCCGCGGAGGTGTTCGGCAGCGGGCGGATCGCCCGATATCGCCACCTCGCCTACGAATGGCTCGGCGTCGAGAAGGAGGAATTGGCCATCCTCGGCGAGTTGCTGTTGCGAGGAGAGCAGAGCGAAGGAGACCTTCGCGGCCGGGCGAGTCGGATGGACCCGATCCCGGATCTCGGGGCGCTACGAACTCATCTTGACCGGCTGGCCGGTCGGGGCCTCGTCGTCTGGCTGTCGCCCCCCGGCCGCGGCAGGCTGCTGACCCACGGCCTCCTCCCGCCGGACGAGCTCCGCGAGGTGCAGGTGCGAATCGGCGGCGGTGTGGTGCCATCAGCCTCTCCGTCGGGCAGTGGGCTGCAGCCAGGCAATGGGCATCCGTCAGGCAGTGGCCCGCGGCCGGCGAATGGGCCGTCGGCCGTCGCGTCGCCCGATCGGCACGAGCAGGAGATCTGGCATGGCCTCGACCACCGGATCGCCCAACTGGAGGCGACCGTCGCCGAACTCCTCGAGCGGATCGCCACGATCGAAATGGAGGGGGGCCCGGGCCGCGAGGGCTGAGTCAGCTGGTGACTGCCGTCAATCTTCCCCCTGGGCCTTCGTGAATCCGTCCTTGCCGTCGATCCGCAGCAGGCGCTCCACGTGGCAGACCTCGTGAGTCTCATTGATCTTCCTCGCGAGCGAGAGCGCCTCGTCGAACTGGATCGGATCACCGCCGCGGCTCACGAACCGGCAGCGGTGGTGGCTCACGCAGTCGATGTTGGGGTTGCCGTCGGGGTAAACCTTGGTGCCGCGGTTCGAGATCATCTTGAGCTTGAGCGGCGCCGCCGCCGCAATCGACTCGAGCGACTTTCCCAGCTCCGCCGGCTCGAGACCGCTCTCGACGAAGATGTCGGCGCCCACCACGTCCTTCGTCTTTGCGGGACGGAACACCGGGTTTCGGCTCACCTGCGGCATCTGGATCGGCTTCGCGGTTCGGACGCTCCAGCCCTCGGCTCGGCGACCGAGGTTCGCGATGACGTGCTTCGCATACTCCGACGTTTTCACCCCCTTGTCATAGCCGACGACGTCGCCGGTGAGCCGGCCATCCAGGAGCGTGACGAGCACGGCATGCTCGATGTCCGCGGCCGCGGCGAACTCGCCGAGATGCTTGAGCATCATTACGCCACTGAGGAGGACGGCCGTCGGGTTGATGACGTCCTTGCCCGCGTACTTCGGAGCCGATCCATGGACCGCCTCGAAGATCGCGATGCCGTTGCCGAGATTGGCGGACGGGGCGAAGCCGAGCCCGCCAACGAGTGCCGAGGTGAGATCGCTGATGATGTCGCCGTTCATGTTCGTCGTGACGATCACGTCGAACTGTGAGGGCTTCTTCACGAGCTGGTGGGCGCAGTTGTCGATGATCACGTGCCACGACTGGATGTCGGGATACTCGGGCGCGATCCGTTCGAACGTCCTCTTCAGCTCCCCCTCGGTGAGCTTCATGATGTTCGACTTCGTAGCGCAGGCGACCGACTTTCTGCCCTCCGAGCGGGCGAACTCGAACGCGAGTCGGACGATCTTCTCCGAACCCTTCGCGCTGATGAGCTTCAGGCACTGCGCCACGTCCGGCGTCTGCATGTGCTCGATCCCAGCGTAGAGATCCTCGACGTTCTCGCGGACGACGACGAGGTCGACGCCCTGGCCCGTGTACGGCGTGACGACGCCGGGTAGCTCTCTCACGGGACGGATGTTGGCGAAGGTCTCGAACAATTTCCGTAGCGTGACGTTGGCCGACTTCTCACCGAATCCCACCGGCGTGCCGAGGGGGCCCTTGAGGACGACCCTCGTCTGGCTGATCGAATCGATCGTCTCCTGCGGAACGCCCGAGGCGATGCCCTGCTTGAAGACGCGTTCGCCGGCGTGTCGCTCGATCCATTCGATCCCGACACCTGTGGCGTTGATGACGTCGATCGCGGCATGGACGCACTCGGGGCCGATCCCGTCTCCCGGGATCACGGTCACTGTATGTTTTGTCATGGGGAGGCTCCGATGGGCACGAGGGGGAAGGAATCGTGGGGCTCCGCGGACGATCGAAGCCCGCTAAAAAATAGCCGCACGGAAAGACTGGTCAAGGGAGCCCTCGCACGAAGTAGACTGTCTTCATGGCCGGCAGCCTCCTCCTGCTCCTCGACGACATCGCGAGCGTCCTCGACGACGTGGCGACGATGACGAAGGTGGCCGCAAAGAAGACGGCCGGGGTGCTCGGTGA
The DNA here is from genome assembly GCA_044337015.1 of Pirellulales bacterium. Lineage (GTDB taxonomy): Bacteria > Planctomycetota > Planctomycetia > Pirellulales > UBA1268 > UBA4655. The sequence goes on along the minus strand of JBIIOJ010000001.1, from coordinate 8,766 downwards.
CGATCTCGCCCTCAACGCCAAGCAGGTCGCTGGCGTGCGACCCACGCGCGAGCTCATCGTGGTCTGGCGGGTGGCGAGGGGCTCGGCCTTCAACAAGTGCATCCTGGTTCCGGCGGCCCTCGCCATCAGTTGGGCCGCTCCCTGGGCCATAACGCCGCTCTTGGTCGTCGGCGGTGCGTTCCTCTGCTACGAGGGGGCCGAGAAGATCCTGCACCGTCTCTCGCATCGCGGCGATGCGGCGCATGACGGGACGCACGACTGCCCTGCGGGGGCCACCGGCCATGACCCGGTGACGCACGAACGAGACCGCGTCGCGGCCGCTATCCGCACCGATTTCATTCTCTCGGCCGAGATCATCGTGATCACGCTCGGCGTGGTGGCAGGCAGGCCGCTCGCCGTGCAAATGGGGGTGCTGGCGGCGATCTCCATCGCGATGACGATCGGCGTCTACGGGCTCGTCGCGGCGATTGTGAAGCTCGACGATCTCGGGGCCATGCTCGCAGGCTGGGCCAACCCGCTCGCGCGGGGCCTGGGCCGGGGCATCCTCGCCGCCGCGCCATGGATGATGCGTGGGCTCTCGGCCGCCGGCACCGCGGCGATGTTTCTCGTGGGGGGCGGCATCATCGCCCACGCCCTGCCCGCGATCCATGCCGTCCTGCACGATCTCGCGCCGGACGGCTGGCTGACGCTGCTTGCGGTCGCGGCCGACGCGGCCGTCGGGCTGCTCGCGGGATGCCTGATCGTCGGCGTTCGCAGGGCGATCCCCTCGCCAGCCGACCGGGCCTGAGCGGCCTTCTTCATGGTCGGCGGCTGCTTCGATCTGCCTGTCGATCTTCGCCGATCATCGCCGAGCCGATTCCCGGGCGAGTATCTCGGCCTCGATGGTCCGACTGCGGGGCAGGGGCGTGAGTCCGTGGGCAAAATGGACGAGGCGGGCCGTCTCCCATCCGGGGTTCGAATAGTCCTTCACGAATCGGTCGTCCGTGTAGGGAATCACCGAGTTGTATTCCGGCCGCACGTGACGCAGGAGCGTCATGTCGTTGACGTCGTCGACGTCACGCCTGTACTCGTCGAGATGCTCCACGATGTGGCGGTAGGAGTCGAGAATCTGTGTGTAGTGATCGGGAGTGAGGATACCCATCGCGTTGGCGGCCGAGATGAGCGACGGGAGCTTCGTGTCGAAGAAGGGCATCGCGTCCTCGGGCGTGAAGCCGAAGTTGATGACATCGAGATCGGCGAAGGGGAGGCCTGAGGCCGCGTAGGCGAGCCAACGCATGTAGCAAATCCGGCTGTACCGCGGCGGATTCACGCTCAACGCGTAGAACCAGTCGAGCTTGTCGAACCAGGGGAACAGCGGGTGGCTCCTCGCCGCCTCCATCCCCACCTGCACGACCCGCCAGCCATGGGCGGCGAAGGTCTCCGAATGAAGCTCCAGCGTCCGAAGGATGTCGCGGCGATATTCCTGCTTGCGATGGTTCCGATCCCCCACGAAGTCGATGTCCTCGAAAAACGTGGCGATCTCCCGCGGTCCGGTGCTCATGCGAACAGCCTTTTGAGTTCGTGTCGTCCTCGTGTCGTCGGGGAAACCGTCTTGCGAGGCGATTTCCCCGGCACCGCAGTTTGCCCAGAGGACGCCCCTGCGCCCACGTCACTTTGCGGCCGTCATCGTTCAGCGGATTTTCTGCGTCCCCTCGAAAAAACAGTCCGATAGCTTCCGGGACCGCAGCCCTTTGTTGCATGGAAACTCCCAACACGACGGTGATGCATGTTCTCGGTCATCGTTCACGCAACGGATGAGCCCGATCTCCTCTTTGAGACGATCCGCCGTTCAAAGTGCGGAACATCCGTCGAGCGGGAAGTAATCGTCGTCGGGACGGTGGGAAATCTTCCCGCCCGGATCGGCCCCGGGGGGAGTGACGCCGGAGTCGTCTGGATCGACCGGCCAGGGATCGGCCGCGCCGAGGCCGTGAACGAGGGATTGAAACGGACTCGCGGTGAGATCGTTTCGATGCTGTCCGCGGGCGACTTCCATTTCGAGGACACCCTCCGCATCGTCGCAGAGTCCGCTGCGCGGCATCCCTCCACGGACTGCTTCTACGGCGATGCCATGCTCACCGATGCGGCGGGCCGGCCGTTCGCCGAGTTCAATGCGCCGGCCCGGTCGAACCGGCGCGGCTGCCGCCACCTGCGGCTCTGCCCGGCGTCGGTGTTCCTTCGCCGGGAGGCGATCGAGCGGGTCGGGCCGCTCGATCCATCGGTTCGCCACTGGGCCGATTACGAACTGTGGCTCCGGCTCGAACGCGCGAACGCGGCGTTCAAGCAGATCCATCGGCTGCTCGCGGCCCGACGCACGGGGACGCGTGAACCGTCTCCGAGCGATTTTGCGGCGATACCGGGCCCCGACTCGCTCGACGAACTGATGCGGGTCCGCCTGAACGGCTGGGCATGGCGGCTATCGGTCTCAAAGCTCGCGTGGTACGGCGCCGCCCGGACGGTGGTCGAGACGGCGGGCGATCGATCGCGCATCGGCGTCGTCCGGGCGATGCAGCACGCTCTCGAAGCCCATCACCGCTGGGGCGACGGCCTCCCATTGACCGTGCCGCGGCGGCTCCTGCTCGCCGGAAAAATCACGAGCCTTCTCGTCGGAGGCAGGTTCCTGAAGGAATTCGAGGTCAAGCCGCTGCGGCAGACGGAGATCAAGCGATTCCAGTTCCTGCGGAGGAAGATCTTCCGGCTGCGGAACCACGCTCCGCGGCCGCTGTCGTTGCCACGTCACTACGCCCTTTCCCGGATCCTTCGATCGCCCCCTTCGATTTCGATCGTCACGCCGAGCTTCAATCAGGGGCATGTGCTCGAGGAGACGCTCCGGAGTGTCCTCGACCAAGGGTATCCCTCCCTCGAATACATCGTGCAGGACGGCGGGTCGACCGATGCAAGCGTGGAGGTTCTCCGGCGGTACGGCTCGCGGCTCACGCACTGGGATTCCGCGCCGGACGGAGGTCAATCGACGGCCATCAATCTCGGCATGCGTCGGACGACGGGCGACATCATGGCGTACCTGAACTCTGACGACCTCCTGCTCCCGGGCAGCCTCGCCTACGTCGCCGAGTATTTCCAGGCGCATCCCGAGGTGGACGTCGTGTACGGACACCGGGTGCTCATCGACGAGGGCGGCCGGGAGATCGGCCGGTGGGTGCTTCCGCCACACGACGAACGTGCGATCGCCTTCGCCGACTTCATCCCGCAGGAGACGATGTTCTGGCGGCGGCGGGCCTGGGAGCGGATCGGATCGCGGATCGACGAATCGTTCCGGTTCGCGATGGACTGGGACCTCATCCTGCGATTCCGGGACGCAGGCCTCACCTTCCGGAGGCTGCCGAGGTTCCTGGGCGCGTTCCGCGTCTGGCAGGATCAGAAGAGCCTCTCCTGGTGGCTGCCGATCGGCAGGCGCGAGACCGAGCGGCTCACCGCGCGGACACTCGGCGTCACCCCGAGGCGGGAGCGGGTCCGCCGCGAGATCGCCGCCTACGTCCGCCGCCACTGGGTGCTCGACAAGCTCTACCTGGCGGGTCTCGTTCGTTATTGAGCCGCCGGGGACGGCGACAAGGACGCCAGCTTTTCATCTTCGGCTCCCTTCTCAAAGACTCGTAGCGCATCGCGAGGAGACAGCGCACGGTGGAAGCACGGACACGGCCTGTCGAAATCTCCAACGCCGATCGCCGTCGGATCGCCTTCCTGAATCCCGACGCGATGGGGGATCTCGTCCTGCGACAGCCGCTTTTCGAGGCCGTAGCCGCCGATGGCCACGGCGTCACCACCCGGAATTCTCGCTCCCAAAGTGGCCTCGTTTAAGGGGGGCAGGTCACGAGCGGCGGGTGCACGAGGTACATCCAATACGAAATCGCGTGCCGAACGCTTGACTTTTTTGGAATGCCCTGTGACGTTGCTTTCGGCTCGTGGCTGCGGGTATTTCCGAACAGCGTCTCGACCAAGCGATTCACATGCCCGACAGCGACGTTGCATCCTCCGCTATCGGCGATCGCAACCTGCGACCGACGCCGATCCTCGACCACACGAGCGCACCGGTTCTGGCCGTCATCCGCCGGGCAAGGACGCCGGCCGGCGACCCGCGCGGGTATCTGCAGGAAGGCTACCGGCTCCTTCGCGAACAACTGCGGCCGATCTACACGGTCGACGAACTGCAGCCGACGTCCCGCACCCTCTCGAAGGGCCGCGGGTCGTGCAGCCAGCGATTCGCATGCCTCGAGTCGATCGCGCGAGCGGCAGGGATCGGGACCCGGGTCCGCGGGCTGTGGATCGCAGGCCGCTTCTGGAATCCCCGGTTCGGGCTCGCCGCGTCGTTCATTCCCGCGAGGATTCTGCTCGCGTGGCCGCAGTTTCACCTCGACGGGGCGTGGATCAGTGTCGAGGAGCTCTTCGATTCACCCGCTCGGCTCGCGATGCGAAACCCGCGGCCCTTCGCGAACGACGGCGAGTCGCTCTTCGACGCGATCGATCATGCGGCCGTGGACTTCGGGGGGACGACCGCCGGGTGTGGCTCGGGGGCGTGCGACCTCTCGGGGTTCGTCGTCGGCGATGCCGGCGTGTTCGAGTCGCGAGACGAACTCTTCGGCAGCCACCCACTGTTCCAGCACACGCTGCGTGGCCGTGTGTTCGAACTCCTCTACGGCGGACGGTCATCCCGGTGACCCCGAAGGCTCGCGCGGGTCGCAGTCGATACAAACCTGCTCGTCCACGCCCACCGGGCAGCCCTCGTCGCGTTGGGCGGCTCGAGCCGCGACACTCCCCGCAGTTTTTCCAATGCCGGAGGTGGGACTTGAACCCACACGCCCTTGCGGGCAACGGATTTTGAGTGTCCCCAAGGACCGCAGTCGCGTGACGGTCGGATGGCAGTTGGCCGTATTTCTCGGAAACGACGTATGGCGATAGATCCTGAATTTCCCTTTCGGGGCGGACTCGCCTAACAGTTTGCCTCACACGTTTCCGGCTCCGGCCAGCCCTGTCAGGACGGTCACAAGGTTCGCCGCCACGACGGCCCGCAAGGGCGGCAAAATGCCCGCTTGACGACTGTTGTCGTCAAGCATAGTATGGCCGCATGACGACATATGTCGTCTAGAAGCCCGTAGCCGCCAGCCGACGGCACGGCACAGGAGCAAATCATGACGCAAAAGAAAGCGGTGAACCCGGAAGGCGACCTGACGCCCGCCCAGTACGAACTCTTGGCCGTGGCCTGGAACGGCCCGGCCGAAGGGATGACGGTGGCCGAGATCTGGCAGACGGTGGCCGACCGCCGGGGCGTGACGCGGACCACCGTGCTGAACCTCGTCGATCGGCTCGAGAAGCGGGGCTGGCTCAAGCGAGAGAGCATCGGCGGAGTCTACCGCTACCGGCCGACGCTCGACCGGGCGTCGGCCGAGGCGCGGCTGGCGACGGGCTTCATGGCCGGTTTCTTCGGCGGCTCACCGACGCAGCTCGTGCAGAGCTTGCTGGGCTCGGGCGACGTGTCGTCGGCCGACATCGATCGGCTCGAGCGACTCTTAGCGGAGGCGAAGCAGCAGAAGGCACGTGGCGGCAAGCGGCCGCCGAAGGGAGGTCGGTCATGAACACGCTCTGGGGCAACACAGTCTGGAACAACATGGCCTGGAACAGCACGGTGTGGAACGGGATGCTCTTCGATCAGGCTTGGATCTTTGCAAGCGCCGGCGCTGCGGCGGCCGCAGTGATCGTGACCGTGATGGCGCTCGTGGTCGGCCGGGCGGTGCGAAGCCGGCCGGCGCCGCTTCGCTACGGGCTCCTGCTTGCGGGCCTCGTCGTGGTCGGGATCGTGCCGGCAGTGGCTGCTGCGAGCCGCCTTGCGGGCTGGGCATTTGTCACGGTGCCGGCAGCGGCCGTCGATCAGCCGCTTGCCGCGGAGGCCTTCGTTGCTGCTGCGGCGCCGAGGCCGTTGCGAAAGCCAGTAGCTGTAGCCGATGGTGAGTTCGCGTTGCCGGATTCCATCGAGGAGACGGCTGCAGCGTCGCTTCGTATGCCCACGTTCCGTGAGGTGGCGTCGTGCCTGCTCTGGGTATGGTTCGTGGGCATCGTGTTCTTCGTGGGCATCGTGGCGCGTGATCTCGTCCGCCTGCGGCGGCTCGGCGGGTCGCTCGTGGCATGCAAAAGCCCGGCAGTGATCGGCCTGCTCGACGAGGCGGCGAGAGCCGTCGGGCTCACGCAGCCGCCGCGGCTCTTTGAATCGGCGGCGGTGCCGGTTCCGGTCGTGATCGGGCCGGTGGCGCCCGTCATCGTGCTGCCAAAGGGGATGGCACACACGCTCGACCGCGAGAAGCTCTCCGCCGTGCTCGTACACGAGGCGGCGCACGTCGTGCATGGCGATCTCTGGGTGGGTCTCCTGCAGCATGCGGTGGCCGCGGTGTTCTGGTGGTGCCCGCCGGTACACCGGCTCAACCGCCGACTGGCTGAGGTCCGCGAGGAGATCTGCGACGACTACGTGGTGGTGGCCCAGGGCGACGGCTTCCGGCTGGCGGAGGTGCTCGTGGAGATGGCGGCCGGCCTGCGCGGGAAGCGCGAGCGGCTGGCGATCGGGGCATTGGGCGCGATCGACGAAAAGCCGGCGCTCGAGGGACGCGTGGAGCGGCTCGTCGACCTCACGCGGAAGACCGTGCCGATGACGCGGATGAACCGAATCGCGATCGTCGCGGCCGGGACGTTTGGCGCCGTGGCGCTTGCGATCGTCGTAGCGACGACGATCCATGCAGCCGACGAGTCGGCAGTCGCCCCGTCTCCGGCCGAGTCGAAGTCGCTGCCCGCGGCCGCACCGGCTGCCGGTTTGGACGCCGACGAACTGCGGGCCCTCGACGCAGCGCTCGCTTGGATCGCCAAGCGTCAGGAGGCCGACGGCGGGTGGAGTCTCGACGGACCAAAGGCGACGCGGGCCGGGGCCACGTCGCTTGCGATCCTGCCGTTCCTCGCTCGAGGCCACGATCACAAGACGCCGGGGCCATATCGCGAACACATCGCCCGCGGCATCGACTTCCTCGTCACACTCGTCGGCAAAGAAGGCAGTGCCGTCAAGGACGGAGAAACGATGTACAGCCAAGGCCTCGTGGCGATGGCGCTCTGCCGTGCCTACGGTCGCACGCGGGATCCGGCCCTCGAGGCGCCGGCGCAGGCCACGCTCGACTTCATCATGGCCGCGCAGCATGAAGGCGGCGGCTGGCGGTACCGGCCCAAGCAACCTGGCGACACGTCGGCCCTCAGCTACCAGATAGAGGCTTTGGCCAATGGTGAAGCCGCTGGCTTGAAGGTGAAGCCTGAGACGTGGGCGGGCGTCGCGAGGTTCCTAGATTCCGTCCAAGGCAACGATGAGGGCAGCACCTACGGCTACGTGGAGTTGGGCACAGGCAAAACCACGACGGCCATCGGCCTCCTCGGCCGCCTGCGATCTGGCTGGAAGCTGGATAAGCCGGGGCTCGTGACGGGCGTCGCCGCCGTGGTCGGCGGAGGACCTTCCATAAAAATCTACCACAACTACCACGCGACCCGCCTCGTCCATGCGGCTGCCGACGTCAAGGCCTGGGCAGACTGGCGAGCGAGCGTGGCCGATCATCTGATCGAGGGCCAAGTCAAGGAAGGCGACGACACCGGCAGTTGGCAGGAGCACGAAAGAACTGACCTACCATGGTCATATGGTCCACTGGTGTCGACCTCCCTCGCGGCCCTCACTCTCGCCGAACCGCTCGAACGCACGATGCTCAGAGCAAAATAATCGCGCCTGCTTGCAGACAATGGCAACTGGCCGGCAACTTTTGATTTCTTAAATGTTGTTCACTGGTCACGTCGGACCGTAGGCATCCTTGCGGTGGCGGATGACTCGAATCTCGACGATCGACTGTGTGTCGTCGATCGCGTAAACGATCCGGTAGTCACCGACTCGGACCCGCCACAGGTCATCGGCACCCCGCAATTTCTTGCAGCCAGACGGTCGTGGCTGCGTGGAAAGCGAGTCGATCTTCGCAGCGACACGGTCGATGACCTGATCAGGCAGTGACTCAAGTTCCTTAGCGGCGGACCTTCCGATCCGCACCTCATGCACGGCGACGGCCCTTCTTCAGGCGGCCGACCTTCTCCAGTCGGGATCGGACCGTTGCCCAACTCTGACTTGGTTCGCGCTCTCGAGACCTGGCGGTGGCGACGTCAAGGATGTCTTCCCAAAGGGCGCTGCCTTGCCGGAGATCGATCATCACGGCGGTCTTTTGACCGCGCTCGTCGAATAGGAACTTGACCCCGCGAATCATGGATGGGCCTCCGGATAGCAACCGACAACCACCAACGATAATACCCGCCCCCGATGTGCCATGTTTTCCAGAATGCCGGAGGTGGGACTTGAACCCACACGCCCTTGCGGGCAACGGATTTTGAGTCCGATTTGAACTGACCCCATCGCATCGGTCAATTTCAAGGGTTTTCAGGTTTTCGTCCGTGAGAGAGCAAGGTTTTGGGGAAGACCAACCAAAATCGGACGGTGTCCGATAGTGTTCCGTTTTCGGGCGATAAGGCATCTTTTGGGTTCAGACCCAAACCCATCCGTCCCCATCCCTCCCCTCTGCCTTCCGATCCCATCAGGCTCCAAATAAATAGACCCGCACCCATGCCACGGAGGGCGTCCGGCATCAAATCGCCCTGCCAGCCCATCAGGCTGGTTCTTCTATTCGGTGAACGACACCACCGGGAGAAAGTCAGCCGTAA
>JBIIOJ010000181.1:0-6436 GCA_044337015.1 Pirellulales bacterium | reverse complement strand
CCTTCTTGAGCCGCTCGGCGACCGCGTCCCAGTTGACGACGTTGAAGAACGCCGAGACGTAGTCGGGCCGCCTGTTCTGATAGTGCAGGTAGTAGGCGTGCTCCCAGACGTCGAGGCCGAGGATCGGCGTGTTGCCGTGCATGAGGGGGCTGTCCTGGTTGGCCGTGCTCTCGACGACGAGCTTGCCCTTCGGATCGACCGAGAGCCAGGCCCAGCCGCTGCCGAACCGCCCGATCGCCGCCGCGGCGCATGCCTGCGCCGGCATTGGTAGCCGGTTGAGTCCAGCCCCAGAACTGGCTGGCGGAGAGTGCCGTGTTCCATCGGGTTAAGGGCCACCAATCCAGTGGAAAGACCAGTCCTGGAGATGGGTCCTTGTACCCGGGCCAAAATCCTTCTAACATTAAACGAGGGGTCAGACGGTGGGTGTTCCCGACTCCAAAACATTCTTGCAGAGGATGTTTCCTCACCGACGGCTTTGGGGCGTTGGGCTGCTGGGGACAGGTAAAACGATGGTTTCGCTGAGTCGAACAGTACGGGAAGGAAGATCCGCGATCGCGGGGCTGGCCTTGCTCTTGGCCTTGGCGCCAGCCGTCTCCGCCGACACCGTCACCTGGACCGGCGGCAATACGACCTGGAGCGCCATTGATACGGACAGCTTCTCCTCCCCATACAAAAATGGCGACCATCTGGTTTTCGCCGACCAAGGCGCCGGCTCGGTCGTGGTTTCGGGAACACTCGCGCCGGGCTCCATCACGTTCAACAACACGGAACCCTATTCGTTTTCCAGATTAGTCAGCGGCAACTTGGCTCACGGCGGCCCTATTTTCTTAAACGGCTCCGCTACGATCACGCTCGACAGCACGCCCGGCACCAACAGCATGCTGCCGCACCGCAATCGCGTCACGATCGCCAGCGGGGCCGAACTGGTCCTCACAATTCCCGGTAGCGGTGGACCCTCCGAAACCGTCGGGTCGCTCACCGGGTCAGGGACGTTACGGACCACACAAGTCAATTCGATACTCAGGGTCGGCGCGGATGGCACGGATTTCACGTTCTCCGGAACCATGAACCTGGCCGCAGGCGGCGGTGGTACTCTCAGGAAGGTCGGGCCGGGCACGATGATCTGGGAGGCCGGGACGATCGCCGGCAAAACTGTGGCCTTGATTGACGGCCGGGTGGAAAACCGCTTCGGTGGTACGCTCTTTGTCAATGCCTATCCGGGCACCGTGTTTGAACTTGACCGGCAGACGAACAACAGCATCGGTGGCTTCGGAGCCAACACCCTTTTCGGGGGAGAGTTCATCTTCCGCGGGAACACGACGGTGTCGTCGACGATTCACTCTGGGGGCGTGAACGCCGGGGGGGCGGGCAACCCGGTGCTGACGATCGTGCCCGGAGACGGCCTCAATGCCTGGGTGGGGAAATCTCACAACGGATCCCAGTTAACCATCGTCGATGGCAGCGCCCTGTTGGTCCGGGGCGACGATCTCGGCGGCCGTTCGCGGTTCGGCGCTTTCGGCGGCCAAGACGATTTCAATGCCGTCAGTTTTCGCAGGCAACTGGTGGGGGGCACGCTCAACACCGGGACCACCGACAACTTCCCGCTCTACACGAACTACGAGACCCCGCGTGTCCCGGTCATCCGGCACACCTATGCCGACACGAGTTCCACGGGCAACGGGATCGGCTTTGCCACCTATGAGTCCATCGGCAGCACGACGATAGCCGGCCCCTCCAACGGCCAGGACATCGGGTTCCGGCCGCTCAAGGCCAGCGAATACAGTAACTCGCTCGCGTCCGGCGAGGCCTTCGCCGATCCCACGCTGATGGAGAACAAACGTTTCAACACGGTGGTGACCGGCATCGAGGCCAGCACCCGGGTGACGTCGCTGACTCTCCAGTCCGGCGGCGGCGTGGCCGGCACCGGCACGCTGGTGGTCGAGTCGGGGGGCATCATGTCCACCGGCAGCAACGGCACCATCAGCGTGGCCGTGCTGCAGACGGGCACCACCTGGCTCAAGCCCGCCGGCGAAGCCTTCACCCTGGTCACCCCCGACCCCGGGCACTTCATGACCATTGGCAGCAATCTCGCGGGCGCCACGGACATGGGCCTGGTCAAGGCGGGGTTCGGCACGGTGGAACTCACCGGCAACAACACCTTCACCGGCCGCACGACCATCAACCGGGGCGTCCTCCGGGCGGCCGATGTCGCCGCCGCGATCCCGGGCAACCTCCGGTTCGAAGGGGGCATCCTGGAAAGCCAAGGCTTGCTGACCCGGTCGCTGGGCACGGGCGTGGGCCAGATCGGATGGCTCAACTTATCGGACGCGGAGCAGGAGGGGGGCGGCTTCGCGGCGTTCGGCGGCGACCTGACCGTGAACCTGGGGGCCGCCGGGGCCACGCTCACCTGGGGCCAGGCGAACTTCGTGTCCGGCAACCGGTCGCTCAGGTTCGGGTCCTCGTCGGCGACCGACGTGGTGACGTTTCAAAACGGCCTCTCCCTGGGCACCTGGGACACCCTCGGTCTGGGCACGCGGGAGATCCACGTGAGCGACAATCCCGCCTCGAGCGGTGATTACGCGGTGATCTCCGGGCCGATCACCGGCGCCGATTCGCTCGTCACGCTCCGCAAGACGGGCTCCGGCATGCTCGTGCTCTCGGGCACGAGCAGTTTGGCCGGCCCGCTGGAGGTCGCCGGGGGGAGCCTGCTGGTCAACGGCCGCCTCACCGGGGCCGGCGTCAGCGTGGCTGCAGGCTCGGTGCTTGGCGGCAGCGGCACCCTGACGGGCCGGTTCACCAACGACGGCCTGATCTCGCTGGCGGGGGCCGTGATGCGGGTGCCGGCCCCGATCCTCGGCACGGGCACCCTGGCGTTCGACGACGGCACGCTCGTGGCCCAGGCCGATCTCACGCTCTCGGAGAATGTCTTCAGCCTGATCGGGGCGGGCACGTTCGACACGGCCGGCTTCAACGTGAATCTCGAAGTCGGGCCGACGGGATCGGGGAGCCTCGTCAAGGCCGGGGCCGGCTGGCTGCGGCTCACCGGGTCAGGGGGCTATTCCGGCGGGTCCGTCATCGAGGCCGGCGGGCTGATTTTCGGCAATCGTGCCGCCCAGCCCGTCACCGGCACCACGACCGTGCTCCCAGGCGCCATCCTCGGGATGGGAGTGTCGGCCACCGACGCTGCCTATTTCGGCAGCACGGATCTCGACGCGATGTTTGCCGGCACGATGCCGGGCGTGGACAACACCGGCGGTGCGTCGAACGTCGGTATCGACACGACACCGGGCGACTTCACCTACGCATCGAACGTCTCCGGCCCGCGGGGGCTCGTGAAGTACGGGCCCAACACGCTCTTCCTGAACGGAAGCAACTCGTACTCCGGCGGCACGCAGATTGTGCAGGGCCGTGTCGTGCTCGGGGCGGCGACGGCACTCGGCACCGGAACGACGACGATCGCGGCGACGACAGTCGATCTCGGCGGACTCACCGTCATCGCCACGCCAATCGTCTTCACGAGCGGCACGCTCGCCAACGGCACGCTCGCCGCGTCGCAGGTGACCCATACCGGCGGGCCTGGGCTCATTTCCGCGGCGATGTCGGGCGCGGGCGGCTTCACGAAGACGGGCACCGGCTCGCTCGTCCTCGCCGGCAACAACATCTACTCGGGCACGACACGGATCGAAGGCGGCACGCTCACGGTCCAGCGGGCCACCGGCAGCCTGCCGACCGGCGGTGCCGTCACACTTGCCGCCAATGCGACGCTCGCGTTCGACAATGTCGGCGCCTCGGGCGCGGTGTCGCAGACCGCCGGCACGGTGGCGTTCGAAGCGGGGGCGGGTACGGTGTCGCTCGTCCGTACGGCTGCCCAGGATCTCGCGGTCACGGCGTCGAGCGTGAGCCGGTCGGCCGGCTCCACGGGCAACTTCGTTCACGGCGGCGGCACGAATTCGTCCTCGAACGGCTTCGTGATTACCAGTGCCACTGCGGGGTTCCTCGACGCCGGCCTCTTCTACGGCGGTTCGAGCTTCGCCTGGGAGGATTCCGCCGGCGGGTTCGTGCGTGGCATCGACTACGGCGTCGACAACGGCACGCGAACGACCGGAGCGACGGCGTCGAACGTGGGCAACATCGCCCATCAGCAGTTCACAGGCGCCGCGACGAACCAGACGACGGGCACGTTCACGACGCTGGCGTTCACCCAGACGGGCACGACCTACACGATTTCTTCGGGCACCGTGACTGTGGCGGGCATCCTCAAGTCGGGCGTGGGCACGACCACGATGAGCGGCGGCAGCGGCATCCGCGCGGCGACGGTCGGCGCCGACCTCGTCGTCCGCACCGACCTGTCGAGCGGCACGCTCGCGATCAACAACGTGATCCTTGCCAACGGCACGAGCGGCCTGACGAAGGCGGGAGCCGGCTCGCTCTCGCTCGGCGGCAACAACACCTTCACGGGCAACGCATGGCCCGCGGAGGGCACGCTCGTCGTGGCCACTGCGAACGCCCTGCAGAACGCCACGCTCAACATGGCGGCAGGCGGCGCCGGCACGGTGACCTTCAACCAGAACTCGACCCTCGGCGGCCTCACCGGCAGCCGGAATCTCGACTTCGGCGGCCGGCAGGTTTCAGTGGGCAACAGTAACGGCTCGACGTCGCATTCGGGCATCCTCTCGAGCGGCACGCTCGTCAAGATCGGCACGGGCACGCTCGCACTCTCCGGTTCGAGTACCCTTGCAGCCGCGACGTCGATCAACAACGGCACCGTCGCGATCGACTGGCTCACGAACACCAGCCAGCCGAGCCCCCTCGGCACGGCCGCCTTGATCAACCTCGGCTCGGGCTCGACCGGCGGCACGCTGCGGTACACCGGCAGCGGCCACACGACCGACCGGGCGATCAACCTCTCCGGCACGACCGGCGGCGGCACGATCGAGGCGGCAGGCTCGGGAGCGCTGCAACTCACCGGCGCAAGCACGGCCACGGGCGTGGGCACGAAGACCCTCACGCTCACCGGCACGAGCACCGCCGCCAACACGATCGGTTCGATCGCTGGCACGGGCGTGAGCGTGAACAAGACCGGCAGCGGCCTGTGGCGGCTCACGGGCGCGAGCAACTACGACGGCCGGCTCACCGTGCTCGACGGCACGATCGTGATCGCAGCGGCGGTCGGCTCGTCCAACAACAGCCCGTTTGGCTCGAACTCGGGAACTGCAACGCTGCCCGTGATCGGCAACTCGTCCGGGACTGCATCCGGCACGGTGGCGTTGCTCGCGGAGGGAGTGACTGTGTCCCGCGGATTCTTCATCGCCGCGAGCGGCTCCGGCGGGTCGCAGGTCGTGGTGCTAGGCGGAACGGGCACCGGCATGACGAACTTCGACACCAGTGCGGTGCGACTCGGCCGCAGCGTGACGCTCCAGGCATCGACGGGCGGCACGGTTGAATTCGCGAGCGATTGGCGGGATTCCCTGAACGGCTTGAGCCCGCAGGTCGCCTTCACGATCGGCTCGACGGGCAATGCCGGCACGGTCATATTCGGGAGCAACCTGCCCGACTCGATCACGGCGGTCGACATCGTGGCCGGAACGTTGCGATCCAATGCCAGCGACAGGCTCGCCCCTGCGACGCCGGTGACGGTCGGCTCGTTGGCCACGCTCGACATCAGTGGCGCCACGAGCATCTCGCAGCAGCTCGGGAACCTGACCTTCACCGGCAACTCGGGCTCTGTGACCAGCGGCAGCGGCAACGGCACGCTGCGGCTCTGGAGCGGCTCCATGGCGACCGTCACCGTGACCGGCACGGGCCACCTGATCTCCGCGGCCATGGCACTCGACGACGCCGCGAGCTTCAACGTGTCCTCCGGCGGCCGGCTGCGGGTGAGCGGCGTGATCGCGACGGGATCCGCGGGAGCCCAATCGCTCACGAAATCCGGCGGCGGCATCCTCGAACTCTCCGGCGCCAACACCTACTCGGGCGACACGACCGTCTCCGACGGCACGTTCGTCGTGAACGGCTCGCTCGGCTCCGGCGCCCTCTCCGTGGCCGCCGCCGCCACGCTCATGGGCTCGGGCACGATCGGCGGGGCGGCCACGATCGCCGGCATCCACTCCCCCGGCAACTCCCCCGGAGTCGAGGCCTTCTTAAGCAACCTCACCTACTCGAGCGGCTCGTCGCAGGTGATCTGGGAGCTGTGGGGCAACACCGATACAGCCGGCGACCGCGGCAGCGTCTACGACGGGATCAACGTCGACGGCAACCTCGACTTCGCCGGCGCGACGAGCCTGAGCCTCGTCTTCACCGGCACCGGCAGCTCCGTCGACTGGACCGACCAGTTCTGGGGAAGCGATCAGACCTGGACGCTCTTCGACGTCGCGGGCACGACGTCGAACTTCGTAAACTTCTCGCTCGCAAGCGGCCCGAGCAGCTGGCTCGACGC
>JBIIOJ010000180.1:0-6441 GCA_044337015.1 Pirellulales bacterium | reverse complement strand
CCTTCTTGAGCCGCTCGGCGACCGCGTCCCAGTTGACGACGTTGAAGAACGCCGAGACGTAGTCGGGCCGCCTGTTCTGATAGTGCAGGTAGTAGGCGTGCTCCCAGACGTCGAGGCCGAGGATCGGTGTGTTGCCGTGCATGAGGGGGCTGTCCTGGTTGGCCGTGCTCTCGACGACGAGCTTGCCCTTCGGATCGACCGAGAGCCAGGCCCAGCCGCTGCCGAACCGGCCGATCGCCGCCTTCGTGAGGGCCTCCTTGAACGCCGGGAACCCTCCGAGATCGGTGCGGATCGCCTCGGCGAGGTGGCCCGAGGGCTCGCCTCCCTTGCCCTTGCCCATGATCTCCCAGAAAAGCGTGTGGTTGGCGTGGCCGCCGCCGTTGTTGCGAACGACTGTCCGGATCGCCTCCGGAACCTTTTCCAGGTTCGAGATCAGCTGCTCCACCGGCTGGTCGCCGAGCGGATTCCCCTCAAGGGCCTTGTTGACGTTCGTGACGTAGGCAGCATGGTGCTTGTCGTGGTGAATCTCCATCGTCCGGGCATCGATGTGGGGCTCGAGCGCGTCGAACGAGTAGGGCAGGGCGGGCAGCGTGTAGGCCATCGAGTCGGCTCCGTCGTGGCTGGAGGGATGTGGGAGAAATGCGGTTGGACTTCGGCAGAAGAATAGCCGAGCGGCCCACCCCGGGCAATCGACGCACCCGCCCCCGGTGGTTGCCGGGCCGCCCCGGGGAGGAACGTGCCGACCGTGACGAACCTGCGGTCCGCACCGCTTGGTGAGGCTGGGAACCCGCGACTGCATCCCACCCGCCCCGCCGGCCGAATCCCTTCAATCAAGGGACGCGGCATGGACGCCGCAGAGCCCCTCGGGCCGATTCAGGATTGGCAGGGACGCGATGACGCTGCAAGGAAGCCAGCGCCGAGGATTTCGTCGCCGCATGCTGCAGGCGGGCGGTAACGGGGGACAGGAAACCCCTCCGGCCGAGCCGCAGCCACGGCCCGACCGCGCCACGCCCTATTCGAAGGAGGCGAGGCCCGAGAACCATCCGGCACTCGCCACGTGGCTGCCGACGCGTTCGCTCCACCTCGTTGCCGCCTGCCTCGGAGTGCTCCTGCCGATCGCGGCCGTGATCGCGGCGGCCGCAACGGTCGATCGATGGCTGCCGACGCCGGCCGACGCCGGACGTTGGAGCCATGCGGTCACGCAGATCCGCGACTGCCTCGACGTTTCACCGCGGACCGGCCTGGCCGCCTGGATGGGGCAGGGCTCGCTCGTGGCGGCCGCGTGCATTGCCGTGTCGATCCGACAGATGCGGCGGTACCGGCTCGACGACTACCAGGGGCGCTACCGCGCCTGGGGATGGCTTGCGGCCCTCGCGGTCGTGGCCACCCTCGAACGCCAACTGCCGCTCTCCGAACTCGTCTCCGCGACGATCGCGAATGCCTCGGGGCTTGTCCTCGGGCCGCGCGCCCTCGGCTGGTGGCTCTGCTTGGCGGCGCCCGCTTGCCTCGCGGCCGGCCTCTGGGCCGTGATGCCGATGCACGAGCGGCTCGCGACGGGGCTCGCGCTGGTCGCGACGGCGGTGGCATGGGTGGCGGCGACCGGCTGCGGGTGGCTCGGCGGGGACGACGCCGGCCGGAAGCTCGAACTGATCTCCGGCTCACTCACACTCGCGGGCGACGGCCTGCTCGCCGTGTCGATGCTCATCGCGGCCAGGAGCGTCCTCCGCGAGGTGCGCGGGGAGGCGGCGAAGCCCGCTCGGCAGGCCAAGGCCGAGCCGCGCCGCACCGATTCTCGCGGCACCAATCGGGCCGAACCACGGGAGGAGCCGACCCCGGCCCAGCCCGCCGAGAGCCTCACGGCCTGGAGCGACGGCAGCGACCTCGACGACGAGGATGGCGACGCGTGGGGAGAAGATGACGCGACGCGAAAGCTATCGAAGGCGGAGCGGAAGCGGCTGCGGAAGCTCGGCCGCATGAACCGCGCGGCGTAGCCTGGCAGGAAACCCGCTGCGGGGGATCGTGTATCCTCACGCTGTCCTCGGAGTCCACATGACCGTCCGAACGCGTTTCGCCCCGAGCCCCACCGGATACCTCCACATCGGCGGAGTCCGCACGGCGCTTTTCAACTGGCTCTTCGCCCGGCAGCGCGGCGGACAGTTCATCCTGCGGATCGACGACACAGACGTCGCCCGCAACGTCGACCAAGCCCTCCAGCCGATCCTCGACGGGCTCCGCTGGCTGGGGATCGACTGGGACGAGGGGCCGGGCGTCGGCGGCCCGCATGCGCCCTATTTCCAGTCGCAGCGGGCCGACCGCCACAAGGCCGCCGCCGCGAAGCTGCTCGCGACCGGCCATGCCTACCGCGACTTCGCACGGCCTGAGGAGATCGACGAGGAACGCAAGGCCGCGCAGGCTTCCGGCAGGCCCTTCCTCTACAGCCGCCGCTTCGCGGCGTTCACCGACGCCGAGGCCGCACGGTTCGAGGCCGAGGGCCGGCCGAGCGTCGTGCGGCTGAAGATGCCGCGGGAAGGGTCGCTCGTGATCGACGACGCCGTCCGCGGCCGGGTGGAATTCGCCTGGGAGCGTGAGCAAGACCACGTCATCCAGCGGGCCGACGGCTCGTGCCTCTACCACCTCGCGAGCGTCGTCGACGACCACGACCTCGCGATCACGCACGTCATCCGCGCCGAGGAGCACCTCTCCAACACGCCCAGGCAGGCCTTCATCGCGACGTCGCTCGGCTATCCGCTGCCCGCCTACGCGCACCTCCCGCTCGTGGCCGAGCCGGGGAGCCGCACGAAGCTCTCGAAGCGGAAGCTCGCGCAGTATCTGAAGAACCAGGATTTCAAGCAGGTGATGGATCACGGCCTGCGGATCGCCGAGCGGATGGGCCTCTCGGCCGACGCCGACACGTTCAACCCCGTGATCGTCGATTTCTACCGGGAGGTGGGCTACCTCCCCTGGGCGATCGACAACTACCTCTCGCTCCTCGGCTGGTCGTACGACGACAAGACCGAGTTCTTCAGCCGCGACGAGCTCGTGAGGCACTTCACGCTCGAGCGAATCAACGCCTCACCCGCGAGCTTCGACCCGAAGAAGCTCTGGGCCGTGCAGGACCACTACATGGGGCTGCTCCCGACCGACGAGAAGCTCGCGATGATGCTGCCGTTTCTCGCGCGGGCCGGGCTCGTTTCGGATCCGCCGACGCCCGGGCAGACGCTGATCGTGCGGCAGGTGATCGAGGCCTCCGGCGAACGGCTCAAGGTGGCCGGCGACATCCTCGCCTACGCCGATTTCTTTCTCGTGGACGAGCCGCCGATCGACCCCGCGGCCGCGAAGCAACGGCTCGCGAAACCGGGCGTGAGAGCCCTCCTCGAAGCGTACGCGGAGGCGATCGCGGCGGTCGAGCCGTTCGAGCCGCCGGGGCTCGAGGCGGCGCTGAAGCAGGTAGTCGAGGCGGCGGGAGTGAAGGTGGGCGATCTCGTGCATGCCGTCCGCGTGGCCGTGACGGGCAAGACCGTGGGCCCCGGGCTCTACGACTGCCTCGCCATCCTCGGCCGCGACCGATCGCTCGCCCGGATCCGCCAGGCGCTGCCGGCGTGCGAGGCCACTGGCTGACCGGCGGGACTGGCTGACGGGGCCGACTGGCTGAACGGACCGTCCAGCCGCTACGATCTGGCTCGCGAATCCCCTTCCCACGGACGGAGTTCCTGATGCCCCTGCTCGTCGTCGGTAGTATCGCCCTGGACTGCGTGGAGACCCCGACCGACCGGCGGGACGACGTGCTCGGCGGATCGGCCGTGTTCTTCTCCTACGCCGCGAGCTTCTTCTCGCCGGTGAAGCTCATCGGGGCGGTCGGCGAGGACTGGCCCGCCGAGCACACGAAGCTGCTCGAAGAGAAGGGGATCGACACGGCCGGGCTCGAGGTGATTCCCGGCGGGCGAACCTTCCGCTGGCGGGGCCGGTATCTGCCCAACATGAACGACCGCGAGACGCTCGAGGTTCACCTGAACGTCCTCGAGACCTTCCGCCCGAAACTCAACGGCAACCACCGCGACTGCAAGTTCCTATTTTTGGGCAACGCCTCGCCCACGGTGCAGATGGAGGTGCTCGAGCAGGCGAAGGGGGCCACGCTCACGGTCGCCGACACGATGGACCTCTGGATCAACATCCAGCGGGACGAACTCGAGGCGCTCCTGAAGCGGATCGACGGGCTCGTGCTCAATGATTCCGAGGCGAAGCTTCTCGCCGAGGACGAGAACCTCGTTCGGGCCGGCCGGAAGGTGCTCGCCATGGGGCCGAAGTTCGTCGTGATCAAGAAGGGGGAGCACGGGGCGATGTTCTTCAGCGCCGACGAGACCTACGTCATGCCCGCCTATCCGACCCCGCAGGTGCTCGACCCGACCGGGGCGGGCGACAGCTTCGCCGGAGGGATGATGGGCCACCTTGCCTCCCTCGGCCGCAGCGACCCCCTGGCCCTCAAGGAGGCCCTCGCCTACGGGGTCGTGACGGCGAGCTTCACCGTCGAGGATTTCAGCCTGGACCGGCTGGAGGGGATCAACCGTGCAGACCTGGACGGCCGGCTCGCGGAATACCGGAAAATGCTCTCGTTTTGAGGAGTGACGGCAAAAACCACCTGCAAAAAATCTTGCTTGCCAAGCCCGCGGCGACCCGATACTATACCAGCGTTCAGTACGCGTCGTCGCGACCGCCTGATCGACCTATGGTGGCGAAGCAACCACCCCGACAGGACGCCGCGAGGCGAGGAGAATCATGCCATGGTGGGAATCGCAGCAACGAACGGTGTAGCAACGAAAGATGTCGTGAAGGAGGTCGTGAAGGAGGTCGGGGCCAAGAGCGAGACGGAACTAAGCAAGGCTGAAAATAGGGAGAAAGCAACAGTGGCAGGCAGAACGGCTCAAGCAAGCAAAACGGCCCAGGAAAGCAGGGCCCCGGCGGCAGCGAGAGGGGCGGAAACCCCTAAGAAGCGTGGCGCGGCCGCGAAGACGGCGACATCGTTCGTGGACGACCACCCGCTCCTCAAGAATACGCTCGCCCAGATTGAGAAGGAGTTTGGCGAGGGGTCGATCATGCCCCTCGGCAGCGACACCCACAAGGAGATCGAGGGCATCTCCAGCGGCAGCCTCTCGGTCGACCTGGCCCTCGGCGGCAAGGGATTCCCGAAGGGGAGGATCATCGAGGTCTTCGGCCCCGAGTCGAGCGGCAAGACGACGCTCGCCCTCCACGCCGTCGCGGCTGCCCAGCGGGCTGGCGGGATCGCTGCCTTCATCGACGCCGAGCACGCCCTCGATCCGAGTTGGGCCAAGAAGCTCGGCATCTCGCTCGAAACCCTGCTCGTCAGCCAGCCGACGAGCGGCGAGGAGGCGATGCAGATCGTGGAATTGCTCATCAAGAGCAACGCCGTGGACATCATCGTCGTCGACTCCGTGGCGGCTCTCGTGCCGCAGAAGGAACTCGACGGCGAGATCGGCGACTCGTTCGTCGGGCTCCAGGCGAGGCTCATGAGCCAGGCGATGCGGAAGCTCACCGGCGCCATCGCGAAGGCGAAGACGACCGTCATCTTCATCAACCAGATCCGCGAGAAGATCGGCGTGATGTTCGGCAGCCCCGAGACGACGCCGGGTGGCCGGGCGCTCAAGTTCTACTCGTCGTGCCGGGTGGACGTCCGCCGGATCGGCACGCTCAAGGATGGTGAGGACGTGATCGGCCAGCGGGTCCGCGTGAAGATCGTGAAGAACAAGGTCGCGCCGCCGTTCCGCGTTGCGGAGTTCGACATGATGCACGCCAACGGCATCAGCATCGAGGGCGACCTGCTCGACCTCGCGATCGCCGCCAAGCTCGTCGACAAGACGGGCACCTGGCTGCGGTACGGGGAGACGCACCTCGGCCAGGGCCGCGAGAAGGCGAGGCAGTTTTTGAAGGACAACCCCGCCGTGGCGAAGGAGATTCGCGAAAAGATTCTCGCCATGAAGGACGAGGTCATCGCCGTCGAAAGCGAGTCGGCCGCCGGCTCCTCCGACGACTGACTCCTGAGACGACCGATCGTGTCCTGATTCACGCATCCGTTTTCACGAACAGCCCCGCCCCACGGCGGGGCTGTTTTGCTTGCAACCACGAACGAAGAGAAGACTGAACGACGCCGCATTGCCGCCGGGGGAGCGGACGCATCGTCGCTACGGTGAGGGTACACCTAATGCTCCTCAACGTTCCCCACCCCCTCGACCACGCCCCCCCGGAGGGCGTTCAGCATCAGAGTGCCTGTGTGAATCATCCGGCACCACGTTTGACCGTTCGGGGCTGACCGTGCCAGCGCCGCGTTTGACCGTGAGGGGCTGCCCGTGTGCCCGAGACGGCGTATGCAGACAAGCGAAGCAAGGATTGCGGAGCGCAGTCTGCATCCGAGCGAGCGAAGGGCAGGAT
>JBIIOJ010000179.1:0-6450 GCA_044337015.1 Pirellulales bacterium | reverse complement strand
CGATCGACCGGGTCGATTCCCGGGGCATCGACGAGTCGGAGTTTCGCGTGCTGCTCGAGGGGGACCTCGACCGGCTCGAGGCCGAGCTCATCGGGATCGTGGATTCGATCGCCGATCCGCAGCTGAAGGCCGTCTGCGACGCCTTCGTCGCCGACCGCGGCCTCATGGAGGCCCTGCGTCGGAGCCCCGCCGGCGTGAAGCACCATCACGCCTACGCCGGCGGACTGCTCGACCACGTCGTCTCGCTCCTGCGACTCGCGGAGAGGATCGCTCCGATCTACCCGGCGGTTGATCGCGACCTCCTGCTTGTTGGCGTGCTCTACCACGACGTCGGCAAGACCCGCGAGCTCGAGAGCCGCAAGGGCTTCTCCTACACCGACGCCGGCCAGCTGCTCGGCCACGTGCTGCTCGGCCTCGAGATCGTCGATCGCAAGATCGCCGAGGCAAGGGAGCGGCTGGGCGGGGAGTTCGACGAGGAACTCGCCGTCCGGGTGAAGCACATGATCGCGAGCCACCACGGCCACTACGAATTCGGCGCCCCGAAGCTGCCGATGACGCTCGAGGCTCTGGCGCTCCACCACATCGACCTCATGGATTCCCAGCTCGCGAGCACGATCCAGCTCCTGCAGGGCGAGGCCTCGATGGATGGCGGCTGGACCCAGTACCAGGCGAACCAGGGGCGGAAGTACTTTCGCGGCAACCGCCCGACCGACGACGGCGCGGGCCCCGCGGCGGACGCCCCGGCCCACCCGCCGACGGGAACGGGCCGCGCATGAAGCGACCCCGCAAGGACGGGAAGCCCCGCGCGACCGACGATCGCCCCGCCGGCCGTCCGCGCCGCGGCGGGGCGAAGGGCACCGTCGAGGGGATCTTCAAGAAGACCGCCGGCGGCTACGGCTTCGTGAAGCCCGTCGGCGCCGATCCCGCCGACCGCAGCGGCGACATCTTCATTCCGCTCGGGTCGTCGATCGACGCCACCAGCGGCGACCGCGTGAAGGTGCGGCTGGGGCGGGCCCGCGAGTCGGGCCGCCAGGGCCCCGCCGGCGAGATCATCGAGGTCGTCGAGCGACGATCGACCCGGTTCGTCGGCACCTACTTCGAGGCCGCGAAGGCGGGATGGGTGAGGATCGACGGCACGGCCTTCGCGAGGCCGGTGGCGGTGGGCGATCCCGGCGCCCGCGGCGTGCGGGAGAACGACAAGGTCGTCGTCGAGATGGTCCGCTTCCCCTCCGAACTCGGCGACGGGGAGGGGGTGATCGTCGAGGTGCTCGGCAAGGCCGGCGAGCCCGGGATCGACACGCTCACGGTGATCCACGAGTTCGGCCTGCCGGGGCCGTTTCCCGCCGAGGTGGTCGACGACGCAAGGGACCAGGCCGAACGGTTCGCCGAGGCGACCGCCGACGACCGGGTTCCCCCCGACCGCCGCGACCTCACCGGCGACGTGATCATCACGATCGATCCGGTGGACGCACGCGATTTCGACGACGCGATCTCGCTCGTGCGGATCGAGCGCGACCACTGGCTCCTCGGCGTGCACATCGCCGACGTCGCCCACTTCGTGCAGGAAGACTCGCCGCTCGACGTCGAGGCACGGGCCCGCGGCACGAGCGTCTACCTCCCCGACCGCGTGATCCCGATGCTCCCGGAGATCGTCTCGAACAACCTCGCGAGCCTCCAGCCCGGGCGAGTGCGTTTCGCGCGGACCTGCTGGATCGAGTTCTCACCGGAGGGCATCCCGGTGCATGCGACGGTCGAGAGGTCGGCGATCAAGAGCGCGCGGCGGTTCACCTACGAGGAGGTGGACGTCTTCCTCGCCGATCCAGCGACGCCGGAGGTTTCGATGAGCGACGAGGTCCGCGGCCTGCTCGGCCGCATGCGGGACCTCTCCCGGATCCTTCGCAGCCGACGGCGAGGCAAGGGCTCGCTCGAACTCGTCATGCCGGAGGTGAAGATCGACCTCGACCGCGACGGGCGGGTGACGGGCGCACACGTCCAGGAAAACACGGAAAGCCACCAGATCATCGAGGAGTTCATGCTGTCGGCGAACGAGGCGGTGGCGTCGATCATCGCCGCGGCGGGGATCCCGTTTCTCCGCCGCATCCATCCGCCGCCCGACCCGAGGAAGCTCAGGCAGCTGACGGAGTTCGTGTCGGAACTCGGCTTCGAGATCGACTCCCTCGAAAGCCGGTTCGAGCTGCAGCGGCTGCTCGGCATGGCGAGGGGCCGACCGGAGGAGCACGCGATCCACTTCGCCGTGCTCCGCAGCCTGTCGCGGGCCGTCTACGGCCCCGCGGAGGACGGCCACTACGCACTGGCGAGCGACTGCTACTGCCACTTCACCTCGCCGATCAGGCGCTACCCCGACCTCACGATCCACCGTCTCGTGGACCGCGTGAACGCCGGCAGGCGGCCGGCGGGCGACGGTCTTCGCGAACTGGGGCAGCACTGCTCCGACCTCGAACGGCGGGCGGAGGCGGCGGAGCGGGAACTCGTGAAGCTCAAGCTGCTCCTCTATCTCAGCTCACGGATCGGGCAGGTGATGGAGGCAGTCGTCACCGGCGTCGAGCCCTTCGGACTGTTCGTGCAAGGCATCGAACTGCCGGCCGAGGGACTCGTGGCCGCCGACGCCTTGCCGCCGGATTCCTACCGCTACGAACGGACGAGCCACACGCTCATCGGCCGCCGGGCGGGGAACTCGTTCCGGCTCGGCGACCGCGTCCGCGTCGTCGTGTCGAAGGTGGACCTCGAACGCCGCACGCTCGACTTCCGGTTCGAGGAGCGGACGGGCCGCCAACGCCCGCCGCCGCAGCCGCCCCGCGACAAGCATCGCCGTTCCCGCAAGCGCCGATAAGCGCGATTGGTTGCACGCCATTGAAGGAGGCAGCAACTGATCGAGGCCGCATTGCCGCCGGGCGAGCGGACGCATCGTCGCTACGGTGAGGATACACCTGATGCTCCTCAACGTCCGCTCGCCCGGCGTTCAGCATCAAAGTGCCTGTGTGACGCATTCAGTGCAACGTTTGGCCGGTTCGGGCCTGCCCGTGTGCCCGAGACGGCGTAGCTGACCAGCGAAGGCATGGATGCCGAGAGCGCAGGCAGCTCCGAGCGAGCGAAGGCCCGGAGGGCCGCAGCGAGCGTCCGGCGAGCGGCACACGGGCAGGCCCGAACCCCGCAGCGAGCGTCCGGAGACGTGCCACGGGCAGCCCCGAACCCACCACGCTTTATGGCACGTGCCTATACTGGCGGGGAAAAACCATGCCTCCACGCCTCCCCAGCGCCTGGACCGTCGCCGCCCTCGCGGGCCTGCTCGGGCTGGGGCTGGGCGTGGGCACGGCGGCGATCGAGGCGATCGCTCGGCCGATGCGGGTCGGGGATTTCTCGGCGCCGACGTTTGGCGGAGGTGCGGCCGCATCCGGCGGCCCGAAGGCCGTGATCAAGTCGGCGGAGCACGACTTCGGCTTGATGGGGAGTGGTCAGTCGGGCCGCCACCGTTTTTACATCACGAATGCCGGTGATGCCCCGCTCAAGCTCTCGAGGGGGCAGAGTTCGTGCGGTTGCACGATCGCCGAGGTCGGTCGGGAGGAGATCGCGGCCGGAGCGACGGGCGAGGTGACGGTCGAATGGCGGACGAAAGGGGAGGGTGGGCCTTTCCGACAGCAGGTGATCGTCCATACAAACGACCCGCGACGGCCGGACGTCTCCCTGCGCATCATGGGCTCGGTCGTGCCGACCTGGCGGGCGATTCCGCCGTCGGTCGTCTTTCCGAAGCTGGGCGCGAGCGAGCGGCAGACCGCCACGGTGACCCTACTGACCTATTCGCAGCCGCCGCCTGTCCTCGAGCGGATTTCGTTGATGGAGCCCGCGACGGCGGACTTCTTCACCGTCGAGAGCCGCGGGCTTGGGAAGGAGGAACTGGCTGACGTCGGCGATCCGCAGGTAACCGGGGGCTTACTCGTGACGATCGAGTCTCTGCCCGGGCTTCCGCTCGGCCAACTCCGCCAAACGGTCCAGGTGAAGCTCAGAAGCCCGGACGGGACCGGCAGTGCCGGCGCCGGAAACGGCGGCGAAGGCGGGGAGGGCAGGGGGATTGCGGGCGCGCAGGAAGGCAGGGAAGTGCGGCCAACCCCGGGACCGACCTCCATCAACGAGGCGACGGGTGAAATCATCGCGGAAATCCCGGTCGAAGGCGTGGTCACGGGTGACCTTGCGGTGGCAGGCAGGGCATGGGATTCAACGTCCCAGTCGGTGGTGCTCGGCAGCGTGTCGAGCCGCACGGGCCTGCGGACCGAGGTGTTCCTCACGGTCAAAGGTCCCAACAGGGAGTCCGTGCGGCCGAAGCTGGAGGAGGTCGTCCCATCGTCGATGAAGGTCGATATCGGAGCATCGAAGCCGGTCGGGACCGGAACGGTGCGGCGGGTGCCGATCACCGTGACGATCCCCGCCGGCAGCCCCACGTGCAACCACCTTGGAACCAAGCAGGCGCCGCCGGGACGGATCGTCCTCTCGACCGGCCACCCCGACATGCCGCTCATGGAGATCCCGGTTCGTGTTTCGATCGAACCGTGAGCGAGTCGCCGGAGCATCGACCATGAACTCATCGCCTCGGAACCACCCTGGATCGATACTCGTCGGCGTCGGGGCGGCATTGCTGCTCTGCCCGGGCCTGCTCCTCGCCGACCCGCCGGCTTCTCCGACGAAAGGGCTCGACGCCTCCGACGCCATCGAGCAGACCTTCCGCGAGCGGAACGGGCCGGTCTTCGAGGGATGGCAGAAGCCGAAGGTGGCGATCGTCTTCACCGGCGAACTCGACGGCTACATCGAGCCTTGCGGATGTACCGGCAAGGAGAATCAGAAGGGGGGCCTCAGCCGCCGACAGAACTTCCTGCGGGCGATGGAGTCCGCCGGGTGGCCGCTCTTGCCGGTCGATCTCGGCAACCAAGTCCGCCGCTTCGGGCGGCAGTCGGAGGTGAAGTTCCAGTCGATCGCCGACGGACTCAAGCAGATGGGCTACGAGTCGGTCGGCTTCGGGCCGGCCGACCTTCGACTTCCGGCGGAGGAGGTCGTCGCGGCTGTCGCCGCCGTCGGTGACGCGCAGACGCCCTTCGTGAGCGCCAACGTCGGGCTGCTCGGGCTCGACGCCGACATCACGCCGCGATACCGGATCGTGAAGGCCGGTGGCCGCACGATCGGCATCACGAGCGTGATCGGCGACGCGGAGGCGAAGCAGGTGCGAAACGACGCGGTGGAGGTCGTGCCGGCGGCGGCCGCGCTCGAACGGGTCGTCGCGAAATTCAGCGAGGCGAAGTGCGACCACCGCATCCTCCTGGCCTGGGCATCGCCGGAGGAGACCACCGCCCTCGCGGCGAGGTTTCCGCAGTTCGACCTCGTGGCGATGGCTGGAGGAGGCGACGAGCCGCCGGCCCAGCTCGAGCCGATCGCGGGCGGGAAGGGGACCGGGCAACGCCGGCTCGTCAAGGTCGGCCACAAGGGGATGTTCGCCGTCGTCGTCGGCCTCTACGACGACCCGGCCCAGCCCGTCCGGTCGCAGCGGGTGCCCCTCGACGCCAGGTGGGGTGAGTCGAAGGACATGATCCGCCTGCTGGCGAGCTACCAGGGACAGCTCGAGTCCCTCGGGCTCACCGGCCTGGGGCTCCAGGCGATCCGCCACCCGACCGGCCGACGGTTCGCCGGAAGCGCAGCGTGCGCCTCATGCCACGCCCATGCCTACGAGGTCTGGAAGGACACGCCGCACGCAACGGCCCTGGCCACCCTCGAGGAGCAGTCGCCCCGCCGGAACGGCGACCCCGAGTGCCTCTCCTGCCACGTCGTCGGCTGGGTGCCCCAGCGATTCGAACCCTACGAAGGAGGCTTCGCGGGGATGAAGAAGTCGCCGCACCTCGCCCACAACGGCTGCGAGAACTGCCACGGCCCGGCAGCCGCCCACGCGGCTGTCGAGCGGGGCGATGTGAGGGCCACGAGCACGGAACGCGACCGGCTCCGCGCGGAGCTGGCGATGTCGATCGAAACTCCCGAGGGCCGGCAGCGGACGATCAACAACTGCATGGAGTGCCACGACCTCGACAACAGCCCCCAGTTCGAGTTCGACGACTACTGGCCGCAGGTCGAGCACAACGACCCCGAGAAGACCGGGCCGGAAGCGGCCGAAGCGAAGAAGACGGCCGCCGCGGAGTGAGCGGATCGCCGACTTCCACGGACCTCGGCAGAGAAGACTTAGGCAGGCCGCATTGCCGCCGGGGGGGCGGACGCATCGTCGCTACGGCGAGGATACGCCTGATGCTCCTCAACGTTCCCCGACCCCCCGACCATGCCCCCCCGGAAGCGTTCAGCATCCAAGTGCCTGTGTAATTCATTCAGTGCCACGTTTGACCGGTTCGGGGCTGCCCGTGTGCCCGAGACGGCGTATGCAGACAAGCGAAGCAAGGATTGCGG
>JBIIOJ010000026.1:0-20709 GCA_044337015.1 Pirellulales bacterium | reverse complement strand
TCGGGGCTGCCCGTGTGCCCGAGACGGCGTATGCAGACAAGCGCAGCAAGGATTGCGGAGCGAAGTCTGCATCCGAGCGAGCGAAGGGCAGGATGCCCGCAGCGAGCGTCCGGCGAGCGGCACACGGGCAGCCCCGAACCCAGCAAAGTTCGCGCGCAAGCGGCAGGCGGTTTTCAGCAGGTCGCTACCGCCTCGCACCCGCCTCGGCGTTGCGGGAGAACTTGATGTAGGGGAGCCGGATGCCGCGGACGAAGTACTGGTCGGCCCGGATCACCTTGTCGGCCTCGTAGCCCACGATACCGAAGGACGTGACGACGTCGTCCTGGTCGACGCCGTCGCCGCTGACGCCGAAGCCGCCGGCGAGGTTTCCGCCGACGTAGGCCGCGCTCGAGCCGGGGAAGAAGACGACGCCGTTCTGATTCGCCGCGGGCGTCATCGCGTTGAAATTGCTGCCGGTGACGAACGAGTCGCGGCCGAGCACCGTGCCTGCCATCACCGCGGCCGATGGCGGAGCGGCGACGTTGAGACCGGTCCGCTTGTCGATGCCGGGCGTGTTCAGGATCGAGAACGGGCCAGGATCGGCGTTGGCCGAGCCGGAGGGATACTTCGGCACGGCGAGGTAGCGGAACGTGCGGTTCGTGAACGCCGTGCCGAGCGGCACGTCGCCGACGCGGTCGGCCGGCTGGAGGGCGGCCGAGGCGTAGTAGGCCGTGTTTCTCGACTTCGCGATCGCGACGTCGATCGAGAAGACCGTCGCGTCGGGCATCCGGAAGACGCCGAGCACGCTACCGTCGGTGTCGGCGACCGAGAAGACCATCTTCGTCGCGGTCGGCTGGACGCGGATCTGTGCCCGGGTCTTCTCCGCCTGCGCGACACCCTGCGCGACGATCTGATTGACCTGGGCCGCCGTGAGCGACGTGCCCGTCGTGGGCCCGACGAGCCAGCCGTCGGGCTGCGGCTGGCCGGCGAGGATCGTCGTGCCGCCGGGCGCCACGGGCTGGTTCGTGCCGTTGACCGCGCCGGTGCCCTCGGTCGCCAGCCGCCGGAAGAGCGTCTGCACGCCGAGCGGACCAGCGTTCGGCCCGAAGCTCTGCAGGGCGATCCCGCCGAGATTGATCCTCGCGGCGGCATTGACGCGATTGACGAACGCCTGGGCCTGCGGGAGCGGCAGCGGGGCCGGAAGCGGAACGGGGAACGTGACGACGCCGCGCTTCTCGAGGATGACCGGCGGCGCGAGCGTGATCGTGAGAAGCGGATTCGTGCCCGCCGGAGGCGCGACGAGAGGCGTCGCGGTGCCGGGGATCGCGACCGGAAGGAGCGTGGCGACCGCCGTCAGCTCCGCCTCGACCGCCTTCGGCGCGTTGAGCCGGTCGGTGCGGGTCTGGCTCGCGGAGGCGACGAAGCCCTGCTCGAACGTGGCCGTGCCGTCGGGCCCGGGGAAGAAGACGCCGATGCCGCCGACGAGGGCATTGAGCTTGTCGGTCTCCGGCGCGTCCGCGGGCACCACCCGGTAGATGCCGACGCCGCCGGGCATCGTCGAGATGCCACGGGCGAGCGGCTGCGGCGGCTGGCCAGCCTGCGAGCCGACGGCACCGACGCTGCCTGCGAGCTGCGCGGCGTACGACGCACGGTTCGTGACAACCGTGCCGCCCACGACCACGCTCGTGCGATTCGTATGCTCGATGGCAAAGAGGTCGACGAGCGGCTGGCGGAGGATGCCCGGCGGGAACTCGCCGCCGATCCCGACCGGCGC
The DNA here is from genome assembly GCA_044337015.1 of Pirellulales bacterium. Taxonomy (GTDB): domain Bacteria; phylum Planctomycetota; class Planctomycetia; order Pirellulales; family UBA1268; genus UBA4655. The sequence goes on along the minus strand of JBIIOJ010000026.1, from coordinate 18,956 downwards.
GACGTAGCCGGGCCCGTTGAAGAGCGGATCCGCGCTCGCGGGGTTCGCCTGCATCTCCCGCTGCGTGATCGTGCTCTGGCTGATGTGGCTGACGGTGCGGGAGGTGAGGATCGCCTGGCCGTTGGAGAAGAAGGCGCCGGTCCGCGCCTTGGCGATCGCCCCGTCGATCGCGAACCCCAGGTCGCTCGTGACCACGCCCGATTCGGTCCGCACGCCGAGGATCTGCCCGGAGCGGTCCACGACCGCGATGATCGCGTCGTCGCTCGGCGTGGCGGCGCTGGCCCGGTCGAGGAGCGCCTCGACCTCGGTCGGCGACAACTGTGCGACCGCCATCATCGCCCGGGATTCGAGAGTCTCGCAGAACATTCGAAACATCCGGCAATCTCTCCCGCTACGATCGAGCCTATCCCCCGGTTGCATCGGCCGCCACGCGCCGGTGTCCATTCATTCCATCCGGGCGGACGCCCAACTATTATTCGCCGCAAGGTTCGCTCCGCCCCCCAAAAGCCCCCCGCCATGGCCGGCACCGACCCGGAGACCCTCCGCATCCGCGAGATTCACGACGACGCCTCCGGCTGGCGGCGGTGGGGCCCCTACCTCTCCGACCGTTCGTGGGGGACCGTCCGGGAGGACTATTCAGCCGACGGCGACGCCTGGCGGTTCCTCCCCTACGACCTCGCCCGGTCCAAGGCCTACCGCTGGGGCGAGGACGGCATCGCCGGCCTCTGCGACCGGTTCCAGCGGCTCTGCTTCGCGCCGGCGTTTTGGAACGGCCGCGACGACCAAATCAAGGAGCGGCTCTTCGGCCTGACGCCCTACGAGGGGAACCACGGCGAGGACGTGAAGGAGTGCTACTACCACGTCGACAACACGCCGTCGCATGCGTTCATGTCGCTGCTCTACCGGTATCCCCAGCGGGCGTTCCCCTACGCCGAGCTCGTCGCGGAGAACCGTCGCCGCGAAGGCCGCGGGCCCGAGTACGAGCTCGCCGACACCGGCATCTTCGACGACGGTCGCTACTTCGACATCCTCGTCGAGTATGCAAAGCTCACGACCGATGAGATCGCGATCCGGATCACGGCGACCAATCGCGGGGGCGAACCGGCGGAACTCCACGTCGTGCCGACGCTCTGGTTTCGGAACACCTGGTCGTGGGACGGCCGCGACGCCGCGACGCCGTCGATCCGTCGCGGCGACGTCGGCGACATGGCGTGCCTCGTCGCCGACGACACGGGTCTCGACATCGACCCGCGGATTTCCGCCTCGGCCCGCCTCGGCCCGCGGTGGCTCGTCGCCGCGACGCCGCCCCGGCCGGGCTTGCTCTTCACCGACAACGAGACGAACGGCCCCCTCGTCTTCGGCCCGGGTCACGCGAGCCGGTCTCCCTTCACGAAGGACGCGTTCCATCGTCGGATCTGCGAGGGCGCCGAGGAAGCCTGCAACCCCGCGGGCGTCGGAACGAAGGCCGCCTTCCACCACCGGCTCGTCGTGCCGCCGGGCGGTTCTGCCAGCGTGCGGCTCTTGCTCTCCGACCGGCAGCCGGAGGGCGACGCAGCCGGCCTCGAGGCGACGATCGACCGGGCGATCGAGACGCGGCGGCGGGAGAGCGACCGTTTCCACGAGAGCGTCGCGCCGCCGACCGCGACCGCCGACGAGAAGCACGTGCAGCGGCGGGCGATCGCGGGACTGCTGTGGTCGAAGCAGAACTACATCTTCGACGTCGCGAAGTGGCTCGACGGCGACGATCCCGCGGCTCCGCCGCCGACGAGCCGCCGCACGATCCGCAACGCCCACTGGCGTCACCTCAACTCGCTGCGGGTGATGAGCATGCCCGACGCGTGGGAGTATCCCTGGTTCGCCGCGTGGGATCTCGCCTTTCAGGCCGTTTCCTTCGCGCTCGTCGATCCCCAGTTCGCGAAGGACCAGCTCTGGATGCTGCTCTTCGAGCAGTTCCAGCATCCGAGCGGCCAACTGCCGGCCTACGAGTGGGAGTTCGGCGACCTCAATCCGCCGGTGCACGCCTGGGCGGTGTGGCGGGTCTACAACATGGAGAAGCGGCGGCACGGCGCCGACGACCGCGTCTGGCTCGAACGCTGCTTCCACAAGCTCCTGCTCGTCTTCACCAGCTGGGTCAACAAGGTCGACCGCGAGGGCAACAACGTCTTCGAGGGGGGCTTCCTCGGGCTCGACAACATCAGCGTGTTCGATCGGAGCGAGCGGCTCGGCGACGGGACGGTTCTCGAGCAGTCCGATGCGACCGGCTGGATGGGCATGTTCTGCCTGGTCATGATGCGGATGTCGCTCGAGCTCGCCCGCGGCAATCCCGTCTACGAGGGGCTCGCCTCGAAGTTCCTCCAGCACTACGCCTACATCGCGCACGCGATGAAGAACATGGGCTGCCGCGGCTACTCGCTCTTCGACGACGAGGACGGCTTCTTCCACGACGTGCTCCGCCATCCCGACGGCAGCTTCCGGCGGTTCCAGGTACGGTCGCTCGTCGGTCTCATTCCTCTCTTCGCCGTCGAGCGGCTCGAGGCCTCGTGGATCGAGCCTTTCAGGGAGTTCTCGGCGAACCTGCAGTGGTTCCTCAAGAACCGCAGCGACCTCGCCTCCGGCGTGATCCACGAGATTCCCGCGGCCGACGGCTCGACGACGCACCTCCTGACGATCATGGACATCTCGCAGCTCCGCCGGATGCTCTCGCGGATGCACGACGCCGACGAGTTCCTCTCGCCACACGGCATCCGTTCGCTGTCGAAGTTCCACGAGCGGGAGCCGTTCGTGTTCGACGGCCGGGTGGTCGGCTACGAGCCCGCCGAGTCGCAGACGAAGCTCAAGGGGGGCAACTCCAATTGGCGGGGGCCGATCTGGTTTCCGACGACCTTCCTCGTCGTCGAGTCGCTGCGGAAGCTCGGCACGGCTTTCGGCGACGGCTTCACGCTCGAGACGCCGGGATCTCTCGGGCGGCCGATCACGCTCAAGGCGATGGCCCGCGACGTCGCCCGTCGTCTCGTCGGCATCTTCCTCCTCGACGGCTCCGGCCGACGGCCCGTGTTCGGCGACGATCCGCGGTTCGCCGATCCCGCCTGGCGGGACGAGCTGCTCTTTTTCGAGTACTTCCACGGCGACACGGGCGCCGGCCTCGGGGCGAGCCACCAGACCGGCTGGACGGCGCTCGTCGCCAATCTCATCGACGAGTGGCGGACGAACTGATCGCCGGCTTTGCACGCCCCCTCCACGGGGCGTACCCTGCTTCCACGCTCCGATGATCGTCCAGGAACTCCATCACATCCAATCGCGGCACCGCTACCTTCCGCAGGCAGAGCTGCGGAAGCTCGCCGCGCGGACGGGCACGCCGCTCTATCGGCTCCAAGAGGTGGCGAGCTTCTTCCCGCACTTCCACCTCGAGCCGCCGCCCGCGGTCGAGCTCTCGGTCTGCCACGACATGGCCTGCCACCAGCACGGCTGCGCCGGCTTGAAGGCCTCGCTCGAGCGTGATCTGGCCGCCGAGATCGCAGCCGGCCGTGTCGCCGTGCGGTATGCATCCTGTCTCGGCCGCTGCGACCGGCCGGTCGCCGCAGTCGTCAACGACCGGTTCTTCGCGGCGCGGTCGCCGTCCCAGCTCGCGGCGATCGCCCGCGACGCCCTCGCCGGCAGGCTGCCCGAGGCCGACGCCGACAGCCGCAACGAGCCGCACTCCAACCGTCCCTGGAAGATCGATCCCTACGACGGAGCCGGTCGGTACGACGCCGTGCAGAGCTTCGCCGCCAGCCCGGACCGCGAACGGCTCATCGAGGAGCTGAAGGCGGCCGACCTGCGCGGCATGGGGGGCGCGGGCGTGCCCGCTCACCAGAAGTGGAACGACGTCTGGCGAGCGAAGGGCGACAAGAAGTACATCGTCTGCAATGCCGACGAGAGTGAGCCGGGCACGTTCAAGGACCGCGAGCTGCTCACCCGCCACCCCCACCTCGTGCTCGAGGGGGTGATCCTCGCGGGGTTGCTCACCGGCGCCACGCGGGGCTGGATCTACATCCGCCACGAATACGTCGAGCAGATCGCGATCATGAAAGCCGAGATCCGGCGGGCGGAGTCGCTCGGGGCCTGCGGCCCGCGGATCGCGGGAACCGCGACGAGCTTCCCCGTCGAGGTCTTCACGAGCCCCGGCGGCTACATCTGCGGCGAGCAGAGCGCGCTTGTCGAGGCGATGGAGGACCGGCGGGCGCAGCCGCGGAACAAGCCGCCGCAGCTCGAGACCAACGGCCTCTACGACAAGCCGACGCTCGTGAGCAACGTCGAGACGTTCGCCTGGGCGCCCGCGATCGCGATCAAGGGGGGCCGGTGGTACGCCGACACGGGTGCCGCCGGCTGCAAGGGAAGCCGGCTCTTCTCGATCTCGGGCGATGTCGCGAGGCCGGGCGTCTACGAACTGGCCAATGGCACGCCGCTGCGGACGCTCGTCGAGGATCTCTGCGGCGGCACGCCGAGGCCGCTGAAGGCCTTCGCCCCGTCGGGGCCATCCGGGGGATTCCTGCCCGCGAAGCTGCCGGTGGCGTCGTTTCCCCGCGGCTGGGAAAAGCGGGCGCCGGAGGATCTCGTCGCGAAGGTCGCGGCCTCGGGGGGAACGCACCTCGACATCCTCGACCTGCCGCTCGATCTCCAGCGGTTTCGGGATCTCGGCCTGGCGATCGGGGCCGGCCTCGTCGTCTACGACGACTCCCGCGACATGGCGGCCGAGGCGGTCAACTGCTCGCAGTTCTTCCGCGACGAGTCGTGCGGCAAGTGCGTCCCCTGCCGGATCGGTTCGCAGAAGATCGTGGAGATGGGGGAGGATCTGCTCGCCGGATCGATCGACGCCGCGGCGTTCACGGGCCGCGAGGCGGTCGTGAACGAACTCACTCGTGCGATGGAGATGACGAGCATCTGCGGCCTCGGCATGGTGGCCGCGAAGCCGCTGCAGTCGGCGATCCAGTTCTTTCCAGACGACGTGCGACGGCACACGGCAGGAGGCTCGCGATGACCGACGATCCCTACGACGGGCTCGTCCTGCCGGAGGAGGACGGCCTCTTCGCACGCGACATCGACGGCCAGCTCGTCCGCATGGACAAGGTCACCGCCGCGGACTTCGAGAAGCGGATCACGATCAAGATCGACGGCCGCGAGGTGACCGTGCCGAAGGCCGTGCCGCTCACCGACTCGCAGGGGAAGATCCTCCGCGACGCCGAGGGGCGGGCGATCCCGCGGGCCACCACGATCTACGACGCCGCCACGAAGGCCTACGCCGACGATCCCGGCGGCAACCCGATCCCGGTCCTCTGCCACCGCGAGCACCTCGAGCCGGTGGGCGTCTGCCGCGTCTGCTGCGTCGAGATCGCGAAGGTGAAGCGGGGGTCGATGCAGCGGGAGCGGAAGCTCCTCCCGGCCTGCCACCACCGCGTCGAGGAGACGATGGAGGTGCAGACGATCCGCTCGCCCGACCTCGCCGCCCGCCGCCGGGTCGACGCGAACGTGAGGACGCTCGTGAACCTGCTCGCCTGCGACCACCTGCCCGCCGACTGGCACGACCGGCTGCCGTCGAACGAGCTCGGCCGGCTCGCCGGGCGGCTCGACGAATTCGCCCTCGAGGCCCGTGGGCTCGAGCGGGCGGCAGCGGCGGCGGAGAGCGCGGCCGGCGGGATCGACGAGGCCGCGATCGCGGCGCGGTGGCCGCTCACCGGGGGGCAGCCCCTCGCCCCCCGCACGATCGAGCGGGGGCAGGACCATTCGTCGCCGCGGATCGACGTCGACCACGACCAGTGCATTCTCTGCGACCGCTGCGTGCGGGCCTGCAGCGACGTGAAGCACAACTTCGTGATCGGCCGCTCGGGGAAGGGCTACGCGACCCGCATCGCCTTCGACCTCGACGACCTCATGGGCAGCTCCAGCTGCGTCTCCTGCGGCGAGTGCATGATCAGCTGCCCGACCGGCGCGCTCGTCTTCAAGGGCACCGTCGCCGAGGAGCTCGCCGGCGCCGGTGAGGAACGCGTGTCGGCCCAGGACCTCGAGCGATACCCGATCTTCGCGGGCGTGCCGCCGAAGTTCCTCGCCTGGAACGGCGGTGCCGTCACCCGCCGCCGCTTCGCCCCCGGCAAGGTCGTCTGCCGCGAGGGGGAATACGCCTCGACCGCCTACCTCATCGTCCGCGGCCGTGTGGGCGTCTCGGTCGGCGGCACGAGGGCGGCCGCGGCGGCGGAAGGAGGCCTGAGGGCGTTCGTCCGGGGCGCCACCCGCTGGCTCCAGGGAAGCCGCGGGGCGGCCGGTGCCGCCGTCGCGCCGCGGCGGGAGACAGTAAACATCGACGGCGGCCGGTCGCTCGCGCTGCGGGACGGGAGGTGGGTCGATGAGATGACGCCCGAGGACGTCATCTTCGGCGAGATGTCGTGCCTCAATCACTATCCCCGCTCGGCCACGGTCGTGGCGATCGAGGAGACCGAACTGCTCGAGATCCACCGCAACGTCCTCCACATGCTCCAGCGGAACGAAGCCTCGCGGCGGATCCTCGACGACGCCTACCGCAGCCGGTCGCTCGCTCGGGAACTGCGGCAGCTCTCGATGTTCCAGGGGCTCTCCGAGGCCGACCGAGCTCGCTGCGCCGAGCGGCTCCGCGACCGCGCCGAGATCGTCCGCGTCGACCGTGGGCAGACGATCTTCCGGCAGGGGGACGCCGCCGATGATTTCTTCAAGGTGCGGCTCGGCTTCGTGAAGGTGTCGCAGCGGCTCGGCGACCAGGACCGCGTGATCGACTACCTCGGCCCCGGCCGATCGTTCGGCGAGATCGGGCTTGTCTCGGCGATGGAGGATTTCGGGGAGGCGCTCTCGACCTCCGGCAACGTGCGGGCCCGCCGCACCGCCACCTGCACGGCGCTCGACGACGTGGAGCTCGTGCGGATCCGCGGGGAGGACTTCCGCTCGCTCGTCCGCGAGTTTCCCGCGGCCCGCGACCACCTCGTCGCCGAGGCGAGGAGGCTGCTCGACCGCGACCGCGACCGCGCGTCGCAGGCCGAGGAGAACCTCGAAGGCTTTTTGGAGAACGGACTCTACAGCGCGCAGAAGCTGCTCGTGCTCGACCTCGAGAGCTGCACCCGCTGCGACGAATGCACCCGCGCCTGCTCCGACACCCACGACGGGATCACCCGGCTCATCCGCGAGGGCCTGCGGTTCGAGAACTTCCTCGTGGCGAGCTCCTGCCGGTCGTGCCTCGACCCCTATTGCCTCGTCGGCTGCCCGGTGGACGCGATCCACCGCAAGCCGCGGGAGAACCATCCCGGCGCGGTCGAGATCGTGATCGAGGACCACTGCATCGGCTGCGGCCTCTGCTCGACCAACTGCCCCTACGGCAACATCTCGATGCACGCGGTCGAGGGGCCCGACGCCGCCGGCCGCCGCGTGGCCACCACCTGCGACCTCTGCCGCGACCTGGTCGGCCCCGATGACGATCCGAGCTGTGTCTACGCCTGCCCCCACGACGCCGCCTTTCGCATGAGCGGCCAGGACCTGCTCCAGATCGTCGCGAGCCGCAGGGGCCGGTCGCCGTGACGCCTGCCACGCCGTACCTCGACGACTACGAACGCCGGCGCCGCGCGGCCGAGACGGCGAACGAGCGGGTGGTGTCCACGCTCATCGTGGCCTTGACGGGCTCGACGCTGATCGCGCAAACGATCTGGAACGTCGAATTCCAGCTCGTGCCGGTTCCGGCCCGGGTGAAGCTCGTATCCCTGGCGATCGTCGCGGCCCACGTCGTTGTGCTGGCGGCGATTTCCCTGCAACGCGGCTATTCACCCCTGCGGAAGTACGTCATCGTCGTGGTGCGAATGGCCCTCCTGGGGTGGCTTTGCTGGGCGGAGTGGCAGCACAGCATGCCGGAGTACGGCCTCGTTCGGCCCACGTCGCTCTTCGCCGTCACCATCGTGCTCACGGCCCTCTCGTACAGCCCCGCCGCCGTCATCCTGGCGGGAGCGCTGGCCTGTGTCCTGTATCCCTCGATCTCGCTGCTCGGCCCGGTGTGGCCCGCGAGCCTCCATGCGAGCATCTTCGCCGACCAGTTGTTCATCGCCGCGACTGCCGCCGCCTACCGGCTCGTCTCGGAGATGCGCACGATGTCGGACGAGTCGGTATCGAACGAGCGGCTCAGCCGGTTCTTCTCTCCCGAGCTTGCATCCGCGATCGCCCACGAACCGCAGATCGCCCTGCGATCGGCCGCGTGTCGCGTCACGGTGCTCTTCAGCGACATCAGCGGATTCACCGCCATGTCCTCCCGGATGCCGCCGGAGGAGGTGGTCGGCCTGCTCAACGCCTACTTCCCGAGGATGGTGGAGATTGTGTTTCGCCACGGCGGCACGCTCGAGAAGTTCATCGGCGACGCCCTGCTCGCGGTCTGGGGAGCGCCGGTCGAAAGCCACGACGACGTCGATCGGGCCGTGGCGGCCGCGACCGAGATGCAGCAGGCGGTGGCGAGGTTCAACGTCGAGCAGCAGGCCGCGGGTCGGCCGGCGATCGCGATTCACGTCGGTATCGCCTCCGGCCCGGCCGCGGCCGGCTACATCGGCACGGATCGCTACGTGCAGTATGCCGTGATCGGCGACACGACCAACGTCGCCGCCCGCATCTGCTCGGCGGCCGGCCCCGGAGAGACCCTCGTGTCGGACGCGACGCGGCACGGGCACTCCGGCCGGGGCGTGGCGTTCGACGACGTGCCCGCGATCGCGGCCAAGGGGAAGGACGGCCCGGTCACCGTGCACCGGGTGCGGCCGGCGGCGGCCCCTTGACCGCCTCGGCCACGCCGCGGAGAAGCTCCCCGATGGCGGTTGCGTCGTAACCGCGGGGGCTCGAGAACCGTTCGGTCCTGCCGTCCGCCGTCTCGATTGGAAACTCGAGCATCTCGCGGAGGGTCGCGAGCCGCGACCGCACGGTACCCTCCGCCTCGAGCCGGCCAGCCGCCACCTCGCGGTCGGCCACCGCCTCGAGCGCCGCGAGGGCTGCGGCGGCCTCGGCCCAGTTGGCGGCGTTCGTGTCGGCGACGATCCGGCCAGCGAGATTCCCCGCAGGGATCGCGGCAAGTCGCCGTCGCACCTGCGGAGCCGCCTGCTCGATGGCCCGCACCGCCGCTTCGAGCGAGGCCGGATCGGGCGGCCGTGTCCACGAACGCTCGACGGATTCGCGGGCCTTCGCCACCGATTCAACGGCCTCCCCGGGCAGGATGAGGTCGATGTGCGCGAACTGCATCGGCTCGAGCCGCGGGCCGCCGGCCGGCGGTCCCCCGCGACGGACCGCGACGGTCGGAGCCGACACGACCGCCGCGGGCCGGTGGCAGCCATGGCAGTCGAACGCCGTGAACTCCGGCCACGCGCCGCAGGTGATGCCGCTCTTCCCCGACCGCGCTGCCCGCGACTGCGTCGCGACTTGCCCGAGGAAGTTCGAAAGGGCCCCGAGCCGGCCGAGGGCCCACTCGTCGACCGGCCCCGGCGCGTCGGAGCCCTCCGGCGAGGCGAAGCGGTCGCGCCAGTGCGGCGGCTCGCCCCGTTTGTAGCTTCGCAGTTCGAAAGCCAGCCTCGGATGTCCCGCCGCGACGAGGTCGTGGGTGACTTCGCGGATCGCGCCGTCGGCGGTCGGCGGTCCGCCCACGTGGCAGTCGGCGCACATCGACGCACACGTGAACGGGTCGGCGAGATCGACCATCCCGAGGGTGTTGCCGCGGGTCTTCCATCCCGTGGCCGTGTGGGCCGCGAGCCATGACCCCGCCGCGCCGTGGCACGACTCGCAGCTCACCCCCTCCCCCGCCGTCGGTCCGCGGGCCGTCGCGTGGCAGCCGACGCAGGCCATGTTCTCATGCGCCGGCGGCTGCGGCCGCGAGGGATTGCGGGCAGCGACGGCCGCGACGATCCGCTCGGCAAGTGGTTCGCGGAGCACGGCATGGGCCCTGGCGTGCGGGTCACGCGTGGCCCAGACGGTGTAGGCGCTCTGCCAGGGAACGTGTCCCGCAACCGGCGCGGCATGGCAGCCCGACGAGGTGCAGCTTCCCGCGCCGACGAGCGACCGCGGCGCCGGTCGCGACTCGACGGCAGCCGGGGCCGGCGGAGCGACCCCGCGTCGACCGCACCCGACGGCCGAGTTGATCGCGACGACCGCGGCGATCGCGAAGGCGGCCGACCTCGGCAGCGGATGGGATCTCATCGCCGAGGCCCCGTGGCGTCGCGGATCGCATGCTCCGCGGCGGAATGGTGCGGGCCGAGGCCGTGGTAGCCGTGACACTCGACGCAGTCGAACCGCACGCCACCGACCGGCTTTCCATGAGCATCGAAGCCCGCGGGCGCGTGGCAGGCCGTGCACGATTCGCGGCCGGCGATCATGACCCGGTCGTTGTCGAGCGGCGAACCCGGCATGTCGGCGACCGAAGCCTCCACCGTAACGCCCGTCGATACCGTGCCCACCGTCGCCGCAGGGTAGGCCGCCGAGTGGCAGTCGCGGCAGTCGAAGCCGCGGTGGGGCACGTGGCTGAACCGGGCCTTCACGAGCCACACGTCCGGCACGCCGGTCGGCGGCACGCGAAACCAGGTCTCCGAACGATTCTCCCCGCCCCCCTCGAGCAGGCCGGCGACGGGGATCGTGGCGTCCTCCACGTCGTGGCATTTCCCGCAGACGCCGCGGGTGAACGTCCGCGAGGCGTCGAGCGTCGCGCGGATCTCGCCGCGGAGGGTCTCGACCGCTGGGATCGGCCGCGGCGAGTTCGCCGGCAGCGGTCTCGGTGGCACCGCCGCATCGAGCGCCGCCCTACCCGACGCCGCTCCCTCGAGGGCGGCCGTCACGAGAAACCGTCGCATCCCCTCCGCGTCGAGGCCGTGCGGCATGACCCGATCGGGCACTTCGGGCTCATAGGGCAGCGCGTGGCAGGCCGCGCAGTGCCGCCCGTACGAGACCGGCAGCGAGTAGGCCCCCGGCTTCGACGCCGTGAGGAGCGCCGTCATCTGACGGACGTCGTCGGGGGGAAGCGACGTCGCGAACTCGTGGCACGATCCGCAGGAGAGCTGCACGAGATCCCCCTCGGCCGCCCCGTTCGGCAGGAACCGCCCGCGATCCGCCTCCGCAAGCATCGCGTACGTCATCGGCGGGCTCTTCGACGGGCCGCCGAACGTGAGCCCCGCCGTCATGTGCCTGCCGTGGGAGAACTTCAGCCGACCGGGATCCTTCGCGAGCGAGGCGAACGCGGGGTGGTGCTCATCGTCGAACCGCGTAATCGGCGTCGTGACGGCGGACGGTGTGGCCGCGGCGGAGGCGAGCCGGTGCGAAGCGATGTCGGCATGGCATGAGGTGCAGGTGCGGTCGGCGACCCTCGCGAGGTCGGCCTCGCGGCCGCGATGGTCGGCATGGCAGGAGGCGCACGAGCCGACCTCGGAAGCGAGTTGGAGCGGGTGGTGGGACGCGGCCCGGTGGCAGGCCTCGCACTTCGCGTCCATCGCCGCCCGTGTCGCCTCGGTCGAGAGCCAGGTGTCGTCCTTGATCGGCGAGAGCGGCACGTGGCAGGCCTCGCAGTCGCGTTCCCACTTCGCGTGCACGGCGGCCACGGCGCCGGGCGAGTGGTGCCGCTGCGGGTCGATCGCCCCCCACGCGCACCACCCGACCGCCGCGAGCAACCCCGCGGCGGTGAGCCACGTCCGCCACGACCGCATCGGGCTCCTTCGCGTGTAGTAGCCGCGGTCGATCCGCGAGACCTGCTCGCGGGACGTCGGCCGGCGAAGCGTGTCGGAAGGTTCCATGCGGTACCTACCAATACCAGAGTGCGATCGGCACGTGGACGGCCAGCAGCACGCCGAGCGCTACCGACAGCGGAAGGTGGACGAGAAGCCAGCCGTGGAGCCAGTCGTGCAGCCTCGCCTGCAGGTCGAATTGGCGGCGGTGCTCGCAGGCCCGCTCGAGCCTCGAGATCACGTCGTCGGCCTCCCGCGGAGAGGCGGAGCGAAGCAGTGCGAAGAACGCCTCCGCTTCCCGCCGGCCCGCGAGCGGCGAACCCCCGGTCTTTCCGGCGAGCAGGTAGGGCCGGATCTCGTCGTGAAACCGCCTCGCGATCTCCCGGGTTCCGGGGATGACGGCGTAGACCGGAACCGTCTCGAGGACGCGACCCTGGATGCCCGTCATCGACCGGAACCCCGTGACGACGGCGAACTCGTCCTCCTCGTCGGTTCCCTCCGCATCGTGCGACCCGCCCGCCGCCGGCTCGCACACGGCGCGGACGAGCCGCCCGACGTCGGCGGCTTCCCTCGCCGCCACGTGCTCGATCTGCTCGCGGATCGTCTCCGCCGGCACCTCGTCGAGGAGCATCCGCGGCAGGAACTGCTGGAGCACGAGGCCCCAGATGCCGCTGGCGATCACGGCGAGGAAGAGCACCATGAGCGCCAGGTTGAACAGCCCGCCGATGAAAAGCAGCCTCGCATGCATCAGCACCAGCGGCAGGCAGAGCAGCCCGAGCCACACGTGGGCCCGCAGCCAGGACTGCGCCGACCCCAGCCGCCAGCTCCGCACCCGCTTGCGGGGCCAGAGCAGAAGTTCGAACACGATGATCAATCCGCCGACGACGCCGTAGACGAATCCCGGCCGGCTGCTTCCACCCGGCAGCCTTCCCGACCCGGCCCACTCGAAGCCGTACCAGGCCACCGCGGCGGCCGTGGCGACGAGGATGCCGATGATCCACGGCCGATCCCTGGGCCAGGTCCTGCCTCCGATGATCACGTTCGACTCCTCTGCGGGGCTCCCGACGTTCCGGGCGGCCTATTGGGCTATCGGCAGAACCGCGAATCCGGACCGTCGACCGCGTCCAGCCTATCCCGGCCGGGGAGGGCTCCGAAACCGTGACATTCGGAACAGGCCTCTTAAGCGGTCCGCTGTTCGCCGCCGCCTCCACCATTCGTCGAAGAATCCCGGGAGGGACGAGCGGCCGAATCGATGCCATCCGCAAAAACCAGCGTTGAAAGCCGCCTCCACGGGCCCGGCCGATGGTTCATTCCGGTCGGGCTGTTCTGGCTGACCGTGCTCGCCCCGCTCCCGGCGGAAGCCGCCGATGCCGAAGCGATCCCCTGCCCAGCTCCACGCATCGAACCATCGCATGGCCTGATCGACGGCGGCTACGCGGGCATGTTCGCCGATCCCGCCGCGACGGCGCTCACCGCCGCCGGCTGTGCATCGTCAAGCTGCCACGGCGGTCCCGAGGCGGGCAACCACGATCTGCAGTCGTTCGCCGCCACGCTCTGGGCGGAGCGTGACCCTCATGCAGGCGGCTATGAAACGCTCCTCGAGCCACAGTCCCGGCGGATCGCGGCGGCTCTCGGCATCGGCGAACCGCACCGGGCCCGGCAGTGCCTCGCCTGCCACTCCGTGCAGGCGGTGCGTGACGCGCCGCTTCCGCCCGAGGCTCTCGCGGATGGCGTGTCGTGCGGATCATGCCACGGCGACGCAACCGGCTGGCTCGCGATCCACCATCTGCCCGAGTGGCGTCACGTGGGCCCCGAGGCGAGGGCGGCGATGGGCTGGCGCGACGTGTCGGACGTCACGTCGCGGGTCCGCACCTGCATCCCGTGCCATGTGGGCGATGCGTCGCGGGAGGTCGATCACGATCTCGTCGCCGCCGGCCACCCGCGGCTGGCCTTCGAGTTCGCCGCCTACCAGCGGCTCTGGCCGCGGCACTGGAACCCGCGGAAGAAGATCGAAGCCGACCGCGACTTCGCCGAGCGATCCTGGGCGACCGGACAGGCGGAGACGCTCGCGGCCGTCGCGCGGCTCGTCGAGGTTCGGATCCGTCGCGCGATCGACGCCGAAGCATCGGGCCAGGAGTCGCGGTGGCCGGAGTTCGCCGAGTTCGACTGCTACTCCTGCCACCGCGGCCTCTCGCCCGAGCGGGTGGCGGCCGGCGCCGACGGAGCGTTTCGCAATCCGTTTCCCGGCACGCCTTCGTGGCAGCCGTGGAGCGTCGCAGCCGCGAGGCTGCTTTCCACCGCGATCGACGAGCCAGTGTTAGCGGAGGTCGGAGCCGCGGCGACGGACCTAAGGGACCTGTTCGCCCCGGACTGGTCCGCCGGCGACCGGCAGCGGCTCGACCGCGCGATCGCCCGGGCCGGACGGCTCGCGGAGGCGGCGGAGGCCGCCGCGGCCGCGATCGAAACCCGCCCCACGGTCGTACTCGATGCGTCGCACGACCGTCTCGACGCGGCCGTCGCCTCGGCTCCAAGCGACTGGCGGTTCTGGGACGCGGCGACGCAGACCTATCTCCTCATGGAGGCCGCCGGCGACGGCGGCCCGGCCCGCCTCGGCCGCTGGTCCTACTCAGGCTACGAGCGGCCGGTCTCGTCCACCCGTGCGGCGCTCGATGACATGCGGGCGAGCCTCCGATTCAAACCGGGCTCCGGGGGTCCCGACGGCTTTGATCCGGCCGGCTTCACCCGCGACCGCAGGGCCGTTCCCTACGGCCTGCCGAGCGCGCGGTAGAGCGACGCGTCGAACGGATCGTCGCTCGCCCTCCAGAGCCGCCCTCCGCGCAGGTACATCCGCCGCTGGCTCTCGAGGTCGAGCGGCTTGGCGCCGACGCGGCCGAACACGGAGAGCTGGTTGCCCGATTCATCGACGGCCCGATCGCGATCGACCCCCTCGGAGATCGACATCGCGATGCCCCCCTTCGTCACCGGGTAGCTCGCGACGAGCTGCGGCGTGGGGCGGGGGCTGAAGCCGACGTTGCCCGGCGTGTCGGGGCCGGTGAGCTGCACGACCCGCAGGCCGTTGGCACCGTCGGCCACGTAGGCGAACTGGCTGACGTAGGCGATCCCGAGCTTCACGTCGCGGACATCGTTCATGCAGCCGCCGCCGTCGAAGAGCTGATCGATGAAGGGCCTTCCGGGATTCGTGACGTCGATGATCGCGAGGCCCTGCGAGCCGGCCGCGACGTAGGCGTACGTCCTCGCGACGTAGGCCTTGTGGGCCGTTGAGAGCGGCACGACCGCCAGCGGCACGGGCGCGGCGATGTCGGTGATGTCGAACGTCTTGAAGCCCTCGGCGTCGCAGACGAAGGCGTGCCGGAACTGGATCTCCACCGACGTCGGCTTGAAGACGTTCGGAGAGCCGATCACGGACACCACCCTCGGGCACTTCGGATCCTCGATCGACACGACCACGATGCCGGCGTTGCAGCAGATCCAGGCGTTCGTGCCGGCGATGGTGATGCTCCTCGCGCCGTTCAGGATGCCGTCGGGGTTGAACGTCACCTCCCGCTTCAGGAAGTTGTTGAGCGGGTTGCCGTCGAGGAGCGTGCCCGCACCGACCATCACGAGCCCCTCTTCGAGGTCGCTCACGTAGAGGTAGCCGTACATCGCGTGGACGGAACCCTCGAAGTTCTCCGGGTCGTGCTGCCGCGTTGGATCCGGCGCCGTCGTCGACGGCGCCGCCACGCCCGTCGCGTAGGCCGTCTTCACGTGGAACTGCTGGCCGAGCGGCGAGACGGGGGCGGTGGTGATCCGCTGCGAGAAGCCCTTGTCGTCGATGAACGCGACGTCGAACACCCTCAGGCCGTCGGACCCGCAGGCGGCGTAGAGGTATTCGCCCCGCAGCTGCACCTGGAGAACCTCCCGCCGCTTCAGCGGGTTCACGAGGATCTCTCCGATGTCGCCGGAGGCGTGGTGGTGCGCGTGCTGGAGCACGCCCTCCTTGGCGAGGTGCTTCGCAAAATAGTCCGGGTAGGCGATCCGGTGAAACGAGCTGCCGATCACCGCCTGCGGCTCCTCCTGCTCCGTCACGGCCACGCCGGCGAGCCCGCCCGACCCGAGGCCGACCCAGCAGTACCTGCCGATGAAGTTCGTGTAGTTGGTGCCCTGCATGAGCAGCTGCGCCATGATGGCGTTGTTGTCCTCCTGCTTCGACACGTGGCAGTCGGTGCACATCTTCGTCTCGTGCGTGCCCGGGCGGTGGGCGGAGAGATCACGGGGAACGGAGCGGTCGGGCCCGCCGCGGACGGTGTGCGGCACGTTCGTCGAGAAGGCGATGCCGCTGTAGCCCTCGGCCGAGATCGTCTGCTGCTGCACGTAGATCGACTCGCGGTTGGCGTTGTAGGAACCGACGTGGATCGCGCAGCTCGACCGCGACGGGCCGATCCGGTTGCCGGTCGCGTTGCCGTCGCGGCCGAGCATGAAGACGTCGTCGCGGAGCGTCTGGAAGTTGTAGGCGACGAGGTTGCGGGAGACGTCCCCCTCGTAGTGCAGGTTGGGCGACTTCTTGTTGGCCTTTTGCGGCAGGTGGCAGCCGAAGCAACTGGGGTTCCAGGAACTGTGGCAGGCGATGCAGCTCATGCGGTCGTTCTTGTGCGCGCACCGCGCGGGATCGTGGGCCCCGCCCCACTCGAGCGCCCCGTCGTCGGCCCAGCGGATCGTCTTCGCGAAGGCCGAGACGGCGTTGTAGTGCTCGCTCGCCGGATCGACCGTCGCCTTCGTCTGCTTGATCTCCCAGGTGAGGTTCTCCTCCACCATCGAGTTCTGGAAGATCCTGTCCCCCTCCACGACGAACCGCCGCTTGCCCGACGGCGTGCGGAGCGTCCGCAGGTCGCGGCCACCCTCGGGGCTCGACGTGTTCGAGGCGGGGCCGCTCGTGCGGAGCGTCGCCATCCGATCGACCGTGCCGTGGCAGTCAACGCACGTGATCTCGATGGCGGCGCGGACCTCCCCGTAGAGCTTCGTGTTGCCGTGCATGTCCTGGATGAAGTGGCAGTCGATGCAGTGCATCCCCCGCTCCATGTGGATGTCGAGCAGGTGCACGGGCAGGCCGTCCCGCTCCTTGGCGACGGCCGCCTCCTCGCCGCGGACCTGCTCGCGGGTCTTGCGGTCGGCACCGCGGTAGACCTCCTTGATCCGCTCGGGCATCCTCACGGCCGCCCGCCGCGCGGCGTTGCCGTCGTCGGCGACGAGATCCCCCTTGTGGTCGAGCAGGTTTCCCTTGCGGTCGTGCTTGAAGACGGCCCGGAAGGCCCAGCCATGGCCGTGGAAGTCGGCGAACTGCGTCTCCTTCGTGCGGTCGTTGAGGTCGGCCAGCTGCGCGAGGAACTCGGGGTCGGAGAGGTAGTTCTTCGCGGCCGACTCGTTCGGGTTGCGGAACTGCGCGTTGATCGCCTCCTCCGAGGTCGGATATCGCTGCTGCGGCGGATAGACGAGGTTGGCGTCGGTCTCCTCGTCCCACCACATGTAGCCGATGTAGCTGTTCATCACCGTCGTGCCCGGGTGGATGTGGCAGACGATGCACTGGCTCGTCGGGATGCCGTTGCCGGGGGCGAACTGGTGGTGGATCGGATGGCCGCTCTCGTCCTTCGGGATCGTCGGGTCGGGAGAGAAGCTCGTGCCGCGGTTGCCGTAGACGTGGTAGGGCCCCGAGTGGACGGGGGAGCGGTCGTTCGCGTAGACGACGTGGCAGCCGGTGCAGCCGCTCGAGCGGTAGTCACCCGGCTGGTCGTTCGTGCCGAGAAAGTTGAGCGTCGGATCGAGCAGCCGGGTCTTGTTGAGGCTGACGAAGACCGGGTCGGTGCGGTTCTCCGTGCCGAGGCCGCGGGTGGAGAGCCGCGTCCGCGGCCGGCCGTTCTCCTCGAGCCGCTCGGGGTTGCCCACCTCCGGCCGGAACCGGCCGCCCCGCTCGAAGATGCGGAGGATGTTGCCCGGCTGCTGCCGCTCGAACCGCGGCAGCGGATCGAGGTAGCGGACGACCGCCTGGTAGTGCCGCTCGTCGTCGGTCGGCGGCGGCACGGTCTGCAGCCGCTGCCCCACGCCCTCGTGGCTGTAGCTCTCGCCGAAGGTCGCATGCTTGTTGGGGATCGATCCGTTGTTGTAGAGCGCTGCGTTCCAGAGCATGCAGCCGTGGGTCATCATGCTCTTGCGAACCTGGAGCACGATCGAGGAGTGGCATCCGCCGCAGCTGATGTGGGCCACGCGGAGGTCGCCGGGGTTCACGAACCGCACGAACTCCGGCGACTCGTGGTTGAGGAGCGTGTAGGACCGCTGCGGGTTGGCCGATCCGGGCCAGTCCTCCGGATGCTTCGGATGGACGTGGGCCGCATGCTTCGTGGTGGCACCGGCGTCGCCGCCGTGGCAGTCGGTGCAGCCAAGGCGGACGTTGGGGCTGCGATGCATGTCGCCGACGTTCTGGTGGCAGACAACGCAGCCGTGGCTCTTGAGCGCGGCCTGCGCCGCGGTCTGGCCGGAGAGATCGGGGCCGAGATGCTCCTCATCAAGGGGCAGCGGATTGGCGGGCTCGGTCGGAGGCAGCGGCACCGGCTCGACCGCCGCGGTCCGCACGGAGGGTGGCTCGGCGAAGAGTGTCGAATGCGTCGCGCCGGCGGCCAAAAAAACGGCCAGCCGGAACACGGCAACGCCGACGGCGGCGGCTCGCGGGGGGGACGTCGAAACCATCCGGGGAACTCCATTTCGCCCGAGGCGGTTGCCGGGAGTCTGTCGGGGTCGATCGACGCGTGCTCCTCGAACCGCGCGGGATGATGGCTGGGCTGCCGTGGGGGAGTCAAGGAAGCAATGTCTGGCGAACGGCATCGGCGGACGCCGGATTGCCACACGGGGTGGGTTGCGAAGGCTGCGCAGGATGCCGGCGGAACGGCTTCGGCGGGAAGGCCGGTGAACCGGGCAGGGTTTCGAGCGTAGAACAGGCTCTGGAGGCGAACATCGACGTGGCACGGCCGTCCAAAGCATTGTCGCCGTCACTCGAGCGGCTCGAGGACCGCAGGCTGCTCGCGTTCGATCCGTCTCCGCAGGCCCAGGAGATGCTCGAGCACGTCAACCGGATGCGGATGAACCCGCAGGCCGAGCAGCAGGTGCTCTTCACGAGCCTCGCCCCGCTGCAAGCCCGCGATGCCGACGCGAACGCCGCGGTGCAGTACTTCAAGGATCCCTCGGCCGCCGAGA
>JBIIOJ010000178.1:0-6452 GCA_044337015.1 Pirellulales bacterium | reverse complement strand
GTTCAGCATCAAAGTGGCTCTCTGACCCACTCAGCACGACGTTTGACCGGTTCGGGGCTGCCCGTGTGCCCGAGACGGCGTAGCTGACCAGCGAAGCCATCGATGGCGGAGCGCCAGTCAGCTCCGAGTGAGTGAAGGCCCGGAGGGCCGTAGCGAACGTCCGGCGAGGGCATACGGGCAGCCCCGAACCCAGCACGTTGACGTGCAGCAAACCTCAATAAGCAACGCAGCCCGAACCGCGATCAGGCACGCTACCCCTCGCGGACGAGCTGCTTCGCGAGCGACTCGTAGTGGGCGGCCGTCGCGGGGGAGACCTTCGGGAAGTCGAGGTCGAGCGAGTCGACGTGGGCGGCGATGATGTCGGCGGCGGCGGCGCGGGCGTACCACTTGTCGTCGGCGGGGATCACGTGCCACGGCGCCTCGGGCGTGCTCGTCGCCGGGAGCATCGAGTCGATCGCCGTCTGGTACTCCTTCCAGCAGGCCCGCTCCGCGAGGTCGCGCTCGTCGAACTTCCATCGCTTCGACGGATCCTCGAGCCGGGCGAGCAGCCGCTTCCGCTGCTCCTCCCGCGAGACGTGGAGGAAGAACTTGATCACGCTCGTGCCGTGCCCGACCATCATCGCCTCGAACTCGATGATCTCGCGGTACCGCTGCCGCCAGAGGTCGTCGAGGGTGCCGAACGGCACGAGTTTCTGCGGCTCGAGCAGCTTCGGGTGGACGCGGACGACGAGAACCTCCTCGTAGTACGACCGGTTGAAGATCGCGATCATCCCCCGCTGCGGCAGGAAACGCATCGGCCGCCAGAGGAAATGGTGCCGCAGCTCCTCCGGGTTCGGGGCCTTGAAGCTTTCCACGCGGCAGCCCTGCGGATTGATGCCTCCCATGACGTGGCTGATGAGGCCGTCCTTGCCCGACGCATCCATCCCCTGAAGCACGATGAGGATCGCGCGGGAGCCGTCGGCGTAGAGTCGTTCTTGCGCGTCGCGAAGCTGCGAGACGTCGGCGGCGAGGGCCTCGGCGGCCTCCTTCTTGCCGCCGAGTTCATCGCCGGCCGACGTCGGCCGGTCGGCGATGCGGAACGGCTTGCAGTGCGGCACGCGAAAGACGGCGGGATCGAAACGGTGGTCGGCGTGTTTCATAAAGTTCCTTCGGAGCGCACCTCAGCGTCGTAACGCAAGATACCCCGACCAGTCCCACGGCAGAACCGGCCCCGCGCCATCCACAGCCCAGCGGGCGAGCGTTGCCTGGAGGGCATCACAGGCTGTCGAACCGCCACCGTCGGCACGACAGGCGACGAGCGGAAGCGGGGGCGGGCTTGCGAGCCATGCGCCGTCCGGGAGCCCTCCTGATGGCAGCCGTACGACGAGAAAATCCGCCGGTCCGCTGTCGCTCGGTGGGGGTGATCCACCATCGACCGCAAGGCCCAGGAGCGGACCCGAGGGCGTGCGGAGCGGTGCGAAGGTGTCGGCGGCCTCGCGGTCGCGGGCGATCACGAAGGCGGCCGAGGGATGGAGGGCGGTGCGGATCGCAACCGACTCGCTCCGCCCCGCGCAGAAGTGCACGACCACGAACACTCCTTCACGGTCGGCCGCATCAAGCAATTCCTCGAGCGGACCACCGCCGCCCTGCTCTGCCCCGTCGGATCTTGCGTGCACGGCAAAGCTCGGATCCTCGGCATCGATGAGCACGGCATGATGCCTCTCGCGGGCCAAGCCGAACGACGTGGCCGCATCGGCGATGGTGACGGCCGGTCCGCCCCGCAGGACGAACCGCCGGCCATCGAGCCGGAAGGAGCGGCCGCGACGGCCAAGCCGACGCAGCGCGATCCATCCGCCAAAGGGCTGCCGCCACGCCTCGCAGGCCGCATCCCCCCCTTCGAGCCGCGCCTCGAGCCGGTAGCGGTTCGGCAGTTCGGGGGTCCAGGGGGCCGGCTCGGTGAGGATCGCACGGGCGGCGATGCCCCGCGGCGACGCGACGGGCAGGAGCGGAGTTGTCACGGGCAACGTCGTGGCCCGCGAGCAGTCGGGCCCGCGGAGCGATCCTGAGAGCCCGATGCCCGCGGAAGACGGCAGCCCCTCGACGATGAACAGCATCTCCGCGCCGAAGCCGTCGTCTCGGGTCGCCTTCATGAAAAGCCGGCCCGCCGGCGGCGGCCTGAACGGCCCGGCGAGCGGCCTCACGGCGACGGGTCCTTTCGGCCCGACTCCGCTGCCACTTTCTCCCTCGCCACGTCGCCGAGCCGCTTCAGGTCGAGCTTGCCGGAGCCGAGCACCGGAATCTCGTCGATCTCGAAGAAGCTGTCGGGCGAGGGAATCCAGAGGTTCGGCAGGCCGCTGTCGGCGAGCCTTTGGCCGACCTCGAAGGGGTCGCGCGGCGTCGGCAGGTGGAGCACTACGAGCCGCTCTCCCTTCTTCGCATCCGGCACCGCCGCCACGACGGCCAAGAGCGCCCCGTCCTCGGCGCCGAGTTCCCTGTTGATCGCCTCCTCGATCGTGACATGGGGAACCATCTCGCCGCCGATCTTCGAGAACCGGCTCTGACGGCCGGTGAGCGTGATGAAGCCGTCGGAGTCGATGCGGGCGATGTCGCCCGTGCAGTACCAGCCGTCCTTCACGACGCGGCTGGTCAGGTCGGGACGCGAGAGGTAGCCCTGCATCACGTTCGGCCCCGTGATCCAGAGGAGCCCCTCCTCCCCCTGGGGCAGTTCCCGTTCCGCGTCGCGGTCGGTCACCTTCGCCCGGCAGCCGAGGATCGGCTTCCCGACCGAGCCCTCTCTCGCATCGACCGGCCGGCCCGGAACGTGCCGCGACGGCGGCACGTTCGCCGCCACGAGCGGCGACAGTTCGGTGGCGCCGTAGGCTTCGCTCGGCCGGACGCCGAACTTCTGCTCGAACGCGTCGCAGACCTCCTTCGTGAGCTTCTCGGCCGCACCGAAGACCACCTCGAGCGACGCGAAGTCCTCGGCGGACGTCCGGCGGATGTAGGTGCGGAGGAAGGTGGGCGTCGCCATCAGGATCGTCGCATGGTGCTCCCGGGCGACCTTGCCGACGGCGTGGGCGTCGAGGGGATTGGTGTGGTAGACGCACGCGGGCTCGAGCGCAAGCGGCGTCCAGAGCGTCGTCGTGTAGCCGTAGGAGTGGAAGAACGGCAGCACGCCCACCGCCACGTCGGCCGGGGAGATGTGCAGGAGGTCGTCGATCGCCCGCACGTTCGACGCGACGTTCTCCTCCGTGAGCACGACCCCTTTCGGATCGCCGGTGGAGCCGGAGGTGAAGATCACGGTGAGCACGTCGTCGGGAGAGATCCGATCGAGCGACAAGAGCCGGTCGAGCAGGCCGAGCGGCGTGACGGTCGCGTGCAACGCCGCGAGGATCTTGTCGGAGAGCTTAAGCCGCTGCTTGAGGGCGGCCGCGTCGAGCAGCCGGTCGCCGAGGTCGAGCTTCACCCGCGAGAGGAAGACCGGCGAGGAGATCACGTGCCGCAGGCCCGCCAGGCGGATCGAGACGTCGAGAATCGACTGGCTCGTCGTGTAGTTGAGGTTCACCGCCACGCGGCCGAGCAGCGCGAGCGCCGCGTTCACGATCACCCCACCGGCGCTCGACGGCAGCATCACGCCCACCATCTTCTCGTCGGGGGCGAGCTCACGGGCGAGCACACGCCTGGCCGCGAGGATCCGGATCAAGAGCTCACGACCGGTGAGTCGGGCGCCGAGCGTGTCGGCGACCTTCAGCCGGTTCGCGGCGGCGCGGAGGTTCCGCAGGAGCCTTCGTTGCAACACCATGCCTTCGCCCGTCCTGTCCATCGTGCACGCGATTCCACGAAGCGGTCGGCCGACATTAGAATCGCGGTCCTTCACCGCCACCACCCCGCAGCAGCCGAACACGCCCATGGCCCGTTACCAGCCCTCCCGGATCGAACCAAAATGGCAGGCCTGGTGGGAGGCGCACCGCTCGTTCGAGACCCCACGGCTGCCCAAGGGGCGGAAGGTCTACGCGCTCGACATGTTCCCGTACCCGAGCGGCGACGGACTCCACGTAGGCCATCCCGAGGGCTACACGGCGACCGACATCGTTTCGCGATTCGAGCGAATGCGGGGGTCGAGCGTGATGCATCCGATGGGCTTCGACGCCTTCGGCCTGCCCGCCGAGGAGCACGCGATCCGCACAGGCACGCCGCCGCGGGAGAGCACCGACCGCAACATCGCGACCTTCCGCCGCCAACTGAAGATGCTCGGCTTCAGCTACGACTGGGCTCGCGAGCTCGCGACCACCGATCCGGGCTACGTGCGGTGGACGCAATGGATTTTCCTCGTGCTCTTCGACACGTGGTTCGATGCGGGCCTGCAGAAGGGCCGGCCGATCGCCGAACTTCCGATTCCACCCGAGGTCACTGCCGCGGGAGAGGCGACGGTGGCGAAGTACCGCGACGCCCACCGGCTCGCCTACCAGTCGGAGGCACCGGTGAACTGGTGCCCCGCCCTCGGCACGGTGCTCGCCAACGAGGAGGTGATCGGTGGCGTGAGCGAGCGCGGCGGCCATCCGGTGGTACGGATCCCGCTGCGGCAATGGATGCTCCGCATCACCGCCTACGCCGACCGGCTCGACCGCGAGCTAGAACATCTCGACTGGCCAGCGAGCATCAAGAAGCTCCAGCGGGACTGGATCGGCCGCAGCACCGGCGCCGAGGTCGACTTCCCGATGCTCTCCACCGGCGGCGGCTCCTTCGAGGCCTGGAAGGCCTCGCGTGCCGCGGGCGGCTATCCGAAGTCGCCCCCGGCCGACGTGCTTCGCATCTACACGACGCGGCCCGACACGCTCTACGGCGTCACCTGCATGGTCATCGCTCCGGAGCACCCGCTTCTGCCGTCGCTCACGACGCCCTCGCAGGCCGACGCAATCCGGGATTACTGCGAGGCCGCCACCCGGAAGAGCGATCTCGACCGCACCGACCTCGCCCGCGAGAAGACGGGCGTGTTCACCGGGTCGTTCGTGACCCATCCGCTCACCGGGAAGCCCGTGCCCGTCTGGGTCGCCGACTACGTGCTCGCCAGCTACGGCACCGGCGCCATCATGTCGGTGCCCGCGCACGATGACCGCGATTTCGAGTTCGCGAAGGCGTTCGGGCTCGAGGTTGTCACGGTCGTCGAGCCGGTTGATGGCGAAGAGAAGCAGGGCGGGCTTTTTTGCGGCGAGGGGAAGGCATTGAACTCGGGGCCCTACACGGGCCTCGCCACCCGCGACTTCATCGCGAAGGTGGCGGCCGATCTCGAGGCGGCGGGCATCGGCCGCGCGGCTGTCAACTACAAGCTCCGCGACTGGCTCTTCAGCCGTCAGCGGTTCTGGGGGGAGCCGTTCCCGATCCTCCACGAACTCGACGCCGAGGGGCGGCCGACCGGCGCGATCCGGGCGGTGGACGAGAGCGAATTGCCGGTGCCGCTCCCGGAGCTCAGCGACTTCAAGCCGGGCGACACGCCCGACCCGCCGCTCTCCCGGTCGGGACCGGACTGGCTCTTCGTCGAGCGGGACGGAAAGCGGTACCGTCGCGAGACGAACACGATGCCGCAGTGGGCGGGCTCCTGCTGGTACTACCTGCGGTTCCTCGACCCTGGCAACGCCGGGCGGTTCGTCGATCCCGAAGTCGAGCGGGCCTGGATGCCGGTCGACCTCTACGTCGGCGGCGCGGAGCACGCCGTGCTCCACCTGCTCTACTCGCGGTTCTGGCACAAGGTGCTCTTCGACCGGGGGCACGTGTCGCACCCCGAGCCGTTCGGACGGCTCGTGAACCAGGGGATGATCCTCGGCGAGATGGAGTTCACGGGGTATCGCAGGGACGGCGGCGGCTGGGTGTCGGCGGGCAGCCAGACCGACCGCGACTCACCGGTCCGCATCCCCGTCGAGCAGGTCGAAAAGCAGGGGGAGCACTTCGTCCTCCGCGACGCCCCGAAGATCCGCGTCGAGAGCCGGGCCTACAAAATGTCGAAGAGCCGCGGCAATGTCGTGAACCCCGACAGCGTCGTCCGCGACTTCGGCGCCGACAGCCTGCGGCTGTACGAGATGTTCATGGGGCCGCTGGAGGCGACGAAGCCCTGGAGCACGACCGGTGTCGGCGGCGTCCGCGGCTTCCTCGACCGCTGCTGGCGGCTCGTGGTGGACGAACGGGCGGACGACCTGCGGCTCGCTGCGCAGGTCTGCGACGACCCACCCTCCGACGACCAGCTCCGCGAGCTCCACCGCACCATCGACAAGGTGACGGGCGATATCGAGTCACTTTCGTTCAACACGGCGATCGCGAGAATGATGGAGTTCGTCAACTTTTTCACGCCGCTGGAGCGGCGGCCCCGGGCCGTTCTCGAGCCGTTCGTGAAGATCCTCTCGCCGTTCGCCCCCCACCTGGCCGAGGAGCTGTGGGAGATCCTCGGGCTGCCCGCGCCCGTGTCGCTCGCGGCGTGGCCA
>JBIIOJ010000225.1:0-5512 GCA_044337015.1 Pirellulales bacterium | reverse complement strand
GATCGGCCAGCAGCTTGGCGAAGAGCATGTCGGCCTGGCGGTCGGAAAAGACCGTCGCACCGGAAAGCACCGCCTGGACGAGACGCTGCGTTTGGAACAGCCTCGGCGAGAGATTGCGGGCGAGCCCGACCGCCTTGGCGAGTTCCGCGTCGCCCTTGCCGGCATCCTGAGACAGATACGTGGCGATCGCCGCCGCGTAGGCCGCCTGAGCGCCGGTGAGCGTGCGGCCGAGGTCTCCGCGAAGCAGCCGCGGATCGATCTCCTCGAGCGCGGCGGAGGCCGCGGCCGCGTTGCCGGAGACAGCGAGCGCCTCCGCCGAGAGGGCAAGGAGCCTCGCCCGCAGGCTCGGGCTGCCCCCCCGGGACCACTCGGTCGCGACCGCGAGCGACCTTGGCACACCGCGGGTGCCGGCGGACATGTGCGCCGACAACGACCAGCGAAAGGCCTCTTCCATCGCCCTCGCATCGCCATGGTCGTATGCGGTGAGCGTGGCCTCCTCGAACCACTTCGCCGCCGTCGCCGCATCGTCCTTCGCGACGGCGATTCGACCGAGCACGATCAGCCCCCACGCGGCCATCGGATGGTCGAACTGGTTGGCCATCAACAGTCCGTTGCGGAGAAGCGGCAGGGCGGCGTCGGTCTTGCCCTGCGACCAGTTCGCGACGCCGAGCGCGATGTCGATCCATGCCTGGGAATAGTGGTTGGGCGGCGCCGGACGCGCCGCGAGCATCCGCGAGGCCTGCTCGAGCGACGTTCCCTCGATCGAGAGTTCGCCGAGGATGTCGGCCCGACGATAGAGGCTCACGACGATGCCGCGCACGATCTCGAGCGGACGGATCGAGGAATTGACCGGAGCGGCGAGCACGCCGCCCCGCTGGAGCACAGTTTGCGGATCTGGCCCCTCGATGCGGATCTGCATCGTGGCGGGAAGGAGGCCCGGTGTCGCGTTGCGGGTGCCTGGTCCCCACGGCGCCGGCGCCGTGCGGGCGAGGGGTCGCAATCCTTGGGGTGGAAACTGCACGGCCAGCATCCAGTTCGCGTTCGCAGCCGCGAGCAGAAGCGCCTGGTCGTACGCCTCGACCGCTTCGCGAAACTGGCCGAGTTCCCAGTGGCATTCGCCGACGAGCGCCGACGACGCGATCGAGTCGATCCACCGCTGCGCGCCGGCCTTCACTCCGCCGCGGTATTCGTCGGTCGCGATCCCGAGGGCTTCGCGGAACTGTCCCTCGGCGAGAGCGGCGACCGCGAGGTCGTACCGCTCGGTCGGCACGGTGCCGCCGAGCGGCGCTCCGAGGCCGGGCGGGAGCACGACCTGCGCCGACACGCGGCCGTCGACGCCATGCGGCGCGACCGCGACGATCGCGAACAGGACCGGAAGGATCGATCGCATGCCCGGGACTATACCGCGAACGGCTCCGCCGCCGTCCCAAAAGCCCGGCTCGCGACGCGGGCTGCGAACCTAGGAAACCTGGGGTGACGCGTCCGGCATGCCCGTACCGGTTTTTCAAAGTTTGCGGGTCGGACCGGTCGAAACGAGAGCAAGGTCCAATCGAGCAAGGAGACAGAGCCGTGAAGTCGACCCGTTGCCACAGCGAAGTCCGCACTCCGCGGCGTGATGGCCATCCGCCTTTGTCGGCGGCTTTCGGCGGCCGATTGCTGATCGCGATCTGCGGCATCGCGATGACCGCCATCACCGGCTGCCAGGTCGACGTCGGCGGCCAGACCCTGCCGAGCGCCTACTACCTCCAGGACGACATCCAGTACTTCCCGGCCGGCCCCGAGTTCAAGCTCTCGAAGGAGGCCGCGGCCCTGAAGGCCTACGAGGAAGAACTCGCCGAGGACTGCGACTCGTGCCGGTAGCGAGCCCGCAGATCCGAAGCTGATCGACGGGACCGAACACGGCCCCGAGCTTCCCGCAATTCGCCGCTGGTTGCATTTTTCGGCCGAGCCGCTAGACTGCTCGCTCGTGGGTTTTCAGCCCATGAATGCATTTTTAGGCTAATTCCTGTGGGTTATACGCCCACAAATGCCATGGAGGGCATTCGAGGTGACGGTCGGTGACATCGCCTTCATACGAGCTTTTGGTCGGCGAGTTCGTCCGAACGCTGGACGAGCGGCACCGGATCGCCATCCCGGCGGAACTCGCCGAGCCCCTGCTTTCACAGGGGGACCGTTGCGTGATTGCGAAGGAACGGGACGGATGCCTGTCGCTATGGACGAGCGCCGTGTGGGAGCCGCGGATCGCCTCGGCCGTCGAGGTCATCCGCAGCAAGCTCACCGCTGGCCTCCTGGCGCAGCGGGTCGGCGAGGTGCAAAAGCTCGGCCGATTGCTCTCGACCCGACATCGCCCCGTGACGCTTGCGGCCCGCGGGCGGCTCGTGCTCCCGGAAGGATTCCGGGAATTCCTGGGCGTGCAGCCGGGAGGCGACCTCGTGGTCGTGGGGGCCGCAGTCTGTGTCGAACTGTGGCGGCCGGACGCCTGGCAGGCCTTCGTCGCGGCGGAGATGCCACAGTTTCGGGAACGCTTCGACCAGCTCACCGCCTGAACGATTCTTCAGCCATGCCCGGGAGAGACGATCGCCTACGAACCTGTCGGCTTCATCTCCTGCAGGGTCATCGATAGCCACGGAGCGGACCCCGAAAGCACGGATGCTCTCACGGGACCTCTTCCGGGCATGGCTTTTTCTTCTTCCACGAATCGCCGTTCACGAGGAGGCCCCATGAGATCCGCTTCCCGCAGCCTGGCTCCCACCGTCGCGCGACTCGCAGCCGCATGCCTCGTGGTCACCGCCGTCATGCCGTCGTCCGGCCGGGCGGCCGACGCCGAACTGCATCCGTTCCCGAAGCGGCAGCCGGCTCCCGAGTTCAAGCCCGGGCTCGCTTGGTTCAACACGGAGAAGCCGCTCACCGTCGAATCGCTCCGCGGCAAGTTCGTCGTGCTCGATTTCTGGACCTACTGCTGCATCAACTGCATGCACGTCCTGCCCGATCTGGCGAAGCTGGAGCGGGCCTATCCGAACGAGGTCGTCGTCGTCGGCGTCCACTCAGCGAAGTTTGACGGCGAAAAGCTCGACGACAACATCCGCGAGGCGGTCCTTCGTCACCGCATCTCGCATCCGGTGGTAAACGACGCCGACCATGCCATCTGGGACGCCTACGCCGTCACGAGCTGGCCGAGCATCCGCATCATCGATCCCGAGGGAAATTTTATCGCCGGGGAGTCGGGTGAGGTGCGGTTCGAAGAGCTCGACCGGTTCTTGAAGGACGCCATTCCCTACTACCGCGGCAAAGGCACGCTCGACGAGACGCCTGCGACGTTCGCAACCGAGCGGCTGGAGACGGAGGGTCCGCTCCGGTTTCCGGGGAAGTTGGCCTTCGACGAGACGACCGATCGGCTCTTCGTCGCCGACAGCGGCAACGACCGGATCGTCGTCGTGAAGATCGACCCCGAGGCGCCGGCCCGCGGCACGATCGAGGCCGTGATCGGCTCGGGCCGGACCGGCCGCGCTGACGGCGACTTCGAATCATCGAGCTTCAACCAGCCACAGGGACTGGCGGTCTCGTCGGCGAACGTGCTCTGGATCGCCGACACGGAGAATCATCTGCTCCGCAGGGCCGACCTCGCCGCCCGCACCGTCGAGACCGTCGCCGGCACCGGCGACCAGGCCCACGGGCCGTGGCCGGGCACGCGGTTCGACCCCGCCCGCCGCCATCTCGTCGCGAACCGGACCGACGGCCGTTACGTCGGCGACCCGGCGAAGACGCCGCTCAACAGCCCCTGGGATCTCTGCGTCCACTCCGGGGCGGTCTACATCGCCATGGCAGGGCCGCACCAGATTTGGCGGATGTCGCTCGATGCGTCCGAGATCGGTCCCTACGCGGGCAACGGTCTCGAGGACGTCGTTGATGGCAAGCTCCTGCCGAAGGTGCCCTACCAGGAGGGAACGGCGAGCTTCGCGCAGCCCTCGGGCCTCGCGACCGACGGGGAGCGGCTGTTCGTGGCCGACAGCGAGGGGAGCTCGGTCCGCACCGTGCCGCTGGCCGACGCGAAGGGAATGGTCCGCGGAGGCGTGCGGACGGTCGTCGGCACCGCGGCCCTCGACCGGGCGAGGCTCTTCACGTTCGGAGACGTGGATGGCGACGCCGGCACCGCGAGGCTCCAGCACCCACTCGGCGTGGCGTGGCACGACGGCACGATCTACGTCGCCGACACCTACAACGGGAAGATCAAGGCGATCGACGCGTCCCGCGGCGTCTTGCGGACCGTCGCTGGCGGCGAATCCCCGGACGATCTCGACGAGCCGGCGGGAATCGCCTTTGGCGCCGGACGAATCTGGGTCGCCGACACGAACCATCACCGGATCGTGGTCGTGAATCCGGCCGACGGCTCGATGGAGACCGTCGAACTCTCAACGATCGCCGCCCCAGCGAGGGCGGAGATCGCGTTGGTCGCGGCGGAGGCCGAGGAGCGGCATCTGACACGGCCGACGGCCGAGCCGGTCCGGGCCGCCCCGGTGCGCGTCGCGCCGCAACTCGACGCCGACGGCAACCGCACGATCACGATCACGATCACGCCCGAACCACCGAAAGGATGGAAGCTGAACGACCTGATGCCGCTGAAGTGGGAGATCGAGGCGATCGGTGAGCCCGGCCCGGTCGGGGCGGAGTCGCTCCGCCATGTCTTCACCATCGCGAAGCCGAAGGGGGCGTTCACCGTGACGCTGCCGCTCGACGGCATCGATGGGAAGGCCGACTTGCTGCTTCTCGTCGAGACCGGCATTTGCAGCGTCGCCGAGGGGGAATGCCGCCCTGCGTCGGTCGCGACCCGGATTCCGCTGACGATCGCCTCCGATGGCCGACCGGCGGGAGAGGTGAAGCTTCCGATTCCCCGGGTCGCCGGGGCCGGCGGCATTCCAGGACTCGAACTGTTTCGCTAGCGCGGCCCGTCACTCATCGTCGAAGACGAGCGAAGCGGAGTTGATGCAGTAGCGGAGGCCGGTCGGGAGCGGGCCGTCGTCGAAGACGTGGCCGAGATGGGCGCCGCACCGCTTGCAGGTGACCTCGGTGCGACGCATGCCGAGGGAAAGGTCTTCGTGCTCGGCGATCCTCTTGTCTTCGAGCGGCTTCGAAAAGCTCGGCCAGCCGCAGCCGCTCTCGAACTTCTCACCCGACGTGAAGAGCGGCTCACCGCAGCAGACGCAGCGGTAGGTTCCCTTCTTCTTCGAGTCCCAGTACTTCCCGGTGAAGGCCCGCTCGGTCCCCTTCTTGCGGGCGACCTGAAACTGCTCCGCGGTCAGCCGCTTCCGCCACTCGACGTCGGTCTTCGGCAGCTGGTCGTCCGGAACCCGGCCAGCCACCGCGGGGTTCTTCGCGGCCGCAGGGTCGCTCTTCGTCATCGCGGGCTCCTTCTTCGATGGTTGTCCCGGGGACTTCGGCGCGGCTTCCGTGTCGAGGCCGTCTTCGGCCCGAACGATCGCGATGCAGATGATCGCGACCCCGGCGAGCACCGCGA
>JBIIOJ010000177.1:0-6497 GCA_044337015.1 Pirellulales bacterium | reverse complement strand
CGATCATCGGCGGCCTGCCGTGGGGTCCCCCGTGGTCTGCGAACGTCGAAGCCTCAAAGTCGCCGCTTCCATTCCCCGCCCCACCGCCGTCTCCGGCCAAGCCGGTCGCGTCCAAGCCGACGGGCGCCCGGCTGCGGCGGTTCGTCGCGCGTTCGCCGGCCTGGTCGGCGAGCCTTTCGATCCATGTCGGGCTTCTGCTCGTACTCGCACTCTGGGTGATCCGCCGCGAGGTAGCGCAATCACGGATCATCACGCTCTCGTTCGTCGAAGCAGCCCGGCCCGTGGCGCAGCCTGCCGCGGACGTCGTCGAGATCGTGAAGATTCCCGAGCCGTCGCCGCCCGCGGCCAAGAGGCCGGAGCCCACACCGGAGCCTGTGCCGAAGGCGAGCCAGCCGGTCGTGCCGGAGCCGGAGCCGACGCCGAGCCCCGTCGTCGCACCGCCGAGCGACCAGCCCTCGCGGACTGCCGGCGACGCGCGTACGGCGATCACCTCGCAGCTCTCCGGCCGGGGTGAGAGCGGCCGCGGCGATCGAATCGGCGCCGCCGGCGGCACGGCCGGCACCGAGAACGCCGTCGCCCGCGCGCTCGGGTGGCTCGCGAAGAATGCCGACAAGAAGGATGGCCTCTGGAGCCTCACCGGGCCCTACGCGGACGGCGGCAGCCAGGAGAACCGTCTCGCGGCGACCGCGATGGCGCTGCTCGCCTTGCAGGGGGCCGGCACGACGCCCTCGGCGGGCCGCCATGCCGACATCGTCGAACGAGGCTGGAAGACGCTCCTCAAGCGGCAGCGGGAGGAAGGCACGTTTCAGCTCGGGCCGATTCCCGATCAGCACCAGATGTACGCCCACGCGCAGATCACGATCGCACTGTGCGAGGCGTTCGGCATGACCGGTGACGAGCGGTTCGCGGAGCCCGCCCGCAAGGCGCTGCGGTATTGCCTCGCCGCCCAGATGCCCGACGGCGGCTGGCGGTATCGGCTCCCGGAACCGAACCATGAAAACAAGGGGGACATGTCGGTGACGGGCTGGTTCCTGATGGCGTTGAAGACCGCCGAGATGGCCGGGCTCGAGGTGCCATCGGAGAACTACACGCGGCTCGAGAGCTTCCTCGACAACGTCTTCATCTCCGACGAGAAGGGCTACGCCTACCAGATCAACCCGCACCAGAAGATCGTCGATTTCCGCCCCGCGATCACGGCCGAGGGGCTCCTCTGCCGGCAATACCTCGGCTGGAGCCGCACCGACCCACGGCTCGTCGCGGGGATGAAGCTCCTTCTCGACAACTCGCCGCTCGACTTCGACCACCGCTCGAAGAATGTCTACGCCTGGTACTACCAGACGCAGGTCTTTCACCACGCGGGGGGCGAGGCCTGGGAGGCGTGGAACGAGGTGCTGCGGGAGCGGCTGCCGGCCGAGCAGGTGAAACGCGGCCCCGAGGCGGGCAGCTGGGAGCGTGCCAACGACCAGTGGGGCCACATCGGCGGCCGGCTCTACGTGACCTGCCTCTGCACGCTCATGCTCGAGTCGTACTACCGCCACCTGCCGATCTACGGCGACGCACGGTGAGCGATCTTCGAGCGAGCCGTCGCGGAAATGCACCGTTCAGCGTATCTTCCGAAAGATCTGGACTGTCGGATCGCCGTTGACGGAGTAGAGGTCCACCACTTCCTGAAGCTTCATGATGAGCCACGGTCTGATCAGGTTAGCCCCGTTCTTCGTGAAGACGAAGTCATCGGCAAGGTAGACGCAGGAATGAACGGCGCGGCCATGTTCGTCCATGAACAGGAGAGCGTCGCCGTACCGGTAGGGTCGCGTGCCTTGCACATAGTCCTCGCGCACGAAACTCGTGGCGCCATCCTCGTCGAAGAGGCGGCCCTCGGGCCGATAGTTGAAAAAGTTGAGCGTGGTCCAATGACAATCCGGGTAGCGACCACCGACGGCGAGAGACTGATGCGGATATGTGTACAGCAGTTTGCGTGCGTAGGGCGGGAGGAGGTGGACGATATCCAGATGATCCACGAGCGGATTGGTCTCGATAGACTCCAGCAGCGGCAGGAAGTCCTTGGCATTGGCCTCACCGCTGCTCCAGTACGCGGCGACTTGTCTCACGTTCGACGTCCCATCGAGCCGCAGTCGCAGGATCGCCGTCCGGCTCCTGCTAAGCGCCTTGATCAGGGTCCTGGCTTCCGAGTGACTCGTCGTGAGTGCGACGACGAGTGACACGTCGCTGAAACAGAAGCACCTTCCCACCGGATAGGTTGTTCGGCGGACGACATCGACGAGTTCGGTGCGGAGGCCGGCATTCGAGAGCCATTCGTCCACGTTTCCATCCGGCACGAAGTAGGGGGCGTTTTGAAACTCGTTCAACTCCCACTTGGCCAGCACGCCGTAAATCGCCGCGCGGGCCACCGGGGGGATGGCGAGGAGCACCTCGTTCGACGGCGTCACCTGGACCTGGCCGTCCGTAATGGACCATCGCGATCGGTCGGTCAACCGCGTTCGGATCTCCTCGGGGATGTCTGGTCGATCCAGGACCGCGATCACTTCCTGCTCGCTCATGTCGAGGAAGTTCCAGACGGTGACCGCCGAGGGCACCTGGAACATGGCGACGATGTGATCCGGGGCGGCGATGTAGACGTTATACGACTGGAGCAAGCCCCACGGCCCCTCGCTGACGGTCACCGTGCCCACAGATGACTTCGACGCCTGCCGTGTCGGCGGCTTATCGCCGGATGCCGCCTCGCGAAGAATCTTCAACGCGACGTTGTCGGTGTCCGTCGGACCCGCTTCCCGGCCGGCTGCGGCATTCCGCGTCTCGGAGTCTGCGACGGGGGCCCCCACCGACGAAACGTCGTCGGACGTCGGCTCCGTTCGCTCTGCGGACATGCCGAGGAACAGCCAACCGACGGCGGCAAACGCGATGGTCCAAATGACTAAAATGCTGCTCCGCATACCTCCTAATCCTAGCGATGTCGGCCTCATGCATCCATCCACCTGCCCCCCCGCCACGTCCGGCCCGGACGATCCAGCGGAATCATGGCCCGACGTCGCATCCCCATTGCCGGATCGCCTCGTAGCAGACGATCGCCGCAGCGTTGGAGAGGTTGAGGCTGCGGACCTGGGGCCGCGACGGGATCGTGAGGGCTTTCTTGGCGTTCGCCTCGAGCAGGTTCTTTGGCAGGCCGCGGGTCTCGCTCCCGAAGACGAGCACGTCGCCGCGACGGTATTCCACGCTCGTGTAGAGCCGCGTCGAGCGGGCGGAAAAGAGCCAGGTCGG
The DNA here is from genome assembly GCA_044337015.1 of Pirellulales bacterium. GTDB lineage: Bacteria > Planctomycetota > Planctomycetia > Pirellulales > UBA1268 > UBA4655. The sequence goes on along the minus strand of JBIIOJ010000177.1, from coordinate 3,221 downwards.
CTCCCGCGGCAGGCGGGCGAGCAGGTCCTGCCAGGAGTTCACCGCCTCCCACTCGAGATGGTCCCAGTAGTCGAGCCCGGCACGCCGCAGGTAGTAGTCGTCGAGCGAGAACGCCAGCGGCCTCACGAGCCACAGTTTCGCCCCGATCGCCACGCAGGTGCGGCCGATGTTGCCGGTGTTGGGCGGAATCTCCGGCTCGTGCAGGACGACGTGAAGGCAGGGATCGTAGCGCATCGAAGAATGGGTTTTGCCGGGAAAAAGCGGTAGGTCGCCTCCCCGGCGGGAAGCCGCTCTGGTATCGTTGGGAAAGTTGTCACGAGTCGCGGCTGGAGACGCAAGCGTGGTCGAAATCAGGCGAAATCCGACGAGGGCCGTCCGCATCGGCAGGATCACGATCGGCGGGGATCACCCCATCGCCCCGCAGAGCATGACCGCCACCCACACCTCCGACGTGGAGGCGACGCTCGCCCAGGTGGAAGACCTGCACCGGGCCGGGGCCGGCGTCGTGAGAATCGCGGTCGACAGCAAGAAGGACGCCGCCGCGCTGCCTGCCATTCGGGCCGGCACGGAGGCCAACCTCGCGATCGACCTCCAGGAAAACTACCGGCTCGCGATCGAGGTCGCCCCTCACGTCGACAAGCTCCGCTACAACCCCGGCCATCTCTATCACCACGAGAGGGAGAAGCCGTGGCAGGAGAAGGTGAAGTTCATCGCGGGGGTCGCCGCCGACAACGACTGCGCTCTGCGGGTCGGCGTGAACTGCGGGAGCGTCGATCCCGACAAGAAGGCGAAGTTCGCCGAGGACGACTCGATCGGCCCGATGCTCGCTAGCGCCCTCGAACACTGCGAGCTGCTCGATTCGATCGGCTTCACGCGGTACTGCGTGTCGCTCAAGGATTCCGACCCCTCGAAGGTGATCGAGGTGAACCGCCGGTTCGCCGAGGAGCGGCCCGACGTGCCGCTCCATCTCGGCGTGACCGAGGCCGGCATGCCCCCGGACGGCATCATCAAGACCCGGATCGCCTTCGAGCAGCTCATCAGCCGCGGCATCGGCGACACCGTCCGCGTGTCGCTCACGGTGCCCAACTCCCGGAAGCACGAGGAGATCGCCGCGGCCAACGCGATCCTCGCCGACATCGCCGCTGGCAGGGTCCGGAGCGTGGTCGACTATGGGCTGGCGTCGCTCAACATCATCAGCTGCCCGAGCTGCTCGCGGGTGGAGAACGAGGCCTTCATCGAGCTGGCCGAGCAGGTTCGCGAGATGACGAACTACGCGAAGGAGCATGCGATCACGATCGCGGTCATGGGCTGCCGCGTGAACGGCCCAGGAGAGACCGACGACGCCGACCTCGGCCTCTGGTGCGGGCCGACGCACGTGAACCTCAAGCGTCGTTCCGCGGAGCTCGGGGCCTTCCCTTACGACGCGATCCTGCCGAAGCTTCGCGAGGAGCTCGACAAGCTCATCGCTGAGCGGCCCGTCGCCACGAGTTGAATCCCCCCATGAGCCTCGAGCTTCCGATCGTCGATCTCCAGTCGCCCCCGCCCCAGTCGCCCCCGACTCCCGTCGGCTCCGCCGAGCCGGCAGGCGGCCCTCCGGCCGGTGCCCCCCCGGCAAGGGGCACGTTCGCGATGGTGAGCCTCGGCTGCCCGAAGAACCTCGTTGACAGCGAGCGGATGCTGGGGCTGTTGCGGGAGGACGGCTGGAGGCTCGTGGGGGATCCCGAGGGCTCCGACCTCGTCGTCGTGAACACCTGCGCCTTCATCGACGCCTCTCGGAAGGAGTCCTACGGGGCGATCGAGGAGATGCTCGCCCTCAAGCGGGCCGGGGCCACGCGGGGTGTGATCGTCGCCGGCTGCCTCGCCGAACGGCAGAAGGAAAAGCTCCTTGACGAGCTGCCCGGGGTCGATTCCGTGATCGGCGTCTTCTCGCGGGACGAGATCGCGAAGGCGGCCGAGCGGCTCATCGGCGGGCTTGGCGAGCAGCGGAGCCTCTTCCGGCCGGCCCCGTCACGGCCGCTTTCAGACGACCACCGACTGCGGGTCACTCCGCGGCACATGGCCTACCTCAAGATCTCCGAGGGCTGCGACAGGACCTGCACGTTCTGCGCGATCCCGAAGATGCGAGGAAAGCACGCGACGAAGCCGATTCAAGCGGTCGTCGCGGAAGCAAGAGCGCTCGCGGCCGACGGCGTGCGCGAGCTCGTCATCGTTGCACAGGATACGACGTACTACGGGCTCGACCTCTACGGCGAGACGAGGCTCGTCCAGCTTCTCGACGAACTGGAGCAGGTGGACGGGATCGATTGGATCCGGCTCATGTACCTCTACCCGATGTACTTCGACGATCGGCTTATCGGAAAGATCGCCGAGAGCCCGAAGGTGATTCCCTACCTCGACCTGCCGCTCCAGCATGCGAGCGACCCCGTGCTCAAGCGGATGCAGCGGCGGGTGGCCCGCGGGCCGACGGAAGAACTGCTCGGGAAGCTCCGCGACCGTATCCCGGGGCTCGTCCTGCGGACGACGTTCATCACCGGGTTTCCCGGCGAGACACGGGAACAGTTCGAGGAGCTCAAGTCCTTCGTGGAGCGGTGGCGGTTCGAGCGGCTCGGCGTGTTTCCCTATTCGCTCGAGCCCGACACCCCCGCCGCCAAGCTCGACGGCCACCTCGCCGAGGAGGAGAAGCTCGCCCGACGCGACGAGCTCATGGCGGTGCAGCAGGCGATCGCCCACGCCCATGCCAAGGCGCAGATCGGCAAGGTTCGCGACGTCATCATCGACCGGCGGCACGAGGAGGCTGGGCTCGCCGAGGGAGGCTTTCGCGGGCGGGTCTGGATCGGTCGCACCCATGCCGACGCCCCCGACATCGACTGCCTGGCCTTCGTCACGGAGCAGGGGGAAGAACGCATCCGGCCGGGCGACATCCTGCCCGTCGAGGTCGTCGCGGCGAGTGGCTACGACGTCGCCGGCGTGCCCGCCTGACCGCGGAGTGAGCTGCCGTGGCCGACACGAAACCCGCCTCGACCGACATCGTCACCGTGCCGAACCTCATCTCGGCGGCGAGGCTCGTGCTTGCGATCGTGCTTTTCGTGCTTATCGAGCGGTCGACGCACGCCGCGGCCTTCTGGGCGTTCGTCGTCGCGGCCTCGACCGACTGGGTCGATGGCTGGTATGCCCGCAGGTTTAACGCGGTGAGCGTGCTCGGGCGGATTCTCGATCCGCTC
>JBIIOJ010000424.1:0-6528 GCA_044337015.1 Pirellulales bacterium | reverse complement strand
CCTGTGCACGGTCATGGCGAACGCAGCCAACCAAGGAATGGAGGGCAGCGACACCTTTGGAGTGACACCATGAATCGTGACGAAGTCTTGCGCGAGGGGCTCTTTGGATTTCCGCTGCGACGGCAGCGTGGTCGTGGAACGCGGCGATACTCGCGACCACGCAGGGTCGCCCGCTCAGTGAACGCGGGCATCGAACAGCTCGAGTCACGATCCCTCCTGAGCGTGACACCCTCGCCGAGGGTGGGCCTGTCGATTGCTGCCACGAAATCGATGGCGTCCCCTGTGCTGATGCCAGTGACATTGCCGATGCCGCAGCCACTGCCAATGCCGACACCCCTGCCGATAAACGGCGTAACCCTGACGCCCGCGTCGGGCTTACCGATACCGCGCGTGCTTCTGCCCAGGTTGCCCGCTCTGACGCCCGTGGCCGCGCGGCCCGTGCCAGGAGTGCCCACTGGCCTCACGGGCATTCCTGGTGATGGTCGGGTGACTCTCACCTGGACGCCGCCCGCGTCGAACGGTGGCCCTGGAATCAGCGACTATGTCGTGCAGTTCAGGTCAAACGCGGGGACGACGTGGACGACGTTCGCCGACGGCGTGTCAGCGGCAACGGTCGCAACCGTGACGGGCCTCACCAACGGCGTGAGCTACGTCTTCCGTGTGGCGGCAGTCAGCGTCACAGGCACCGGAGCGGCGTCCGTCGCGTCCGCGTCCCTCACCCCAGTCGCCCCGCTTCCACCGAGTACGCCGCTCGGCATGGCGGTCGCATCGTCGAGCGATTCCTCGGTCACACTTTCGTGGAACGATGTCTCCGGCGAGAGTGGCTACCGGATAGAACGAAGCAGCAATTACGCCCCGTGGGCGGAGGTTGGCCGCAGGGCCGCCGACGCAACGCACTTCACCGACACACTCATCGAGGAACTGACGTCGTATCGCTATCGCGTCATCGCCATCAATGCTGCTGGGGCGTCGGCGCCGAGTGACTTCGTCGCCGTGGAGATCGGCCTCCGCGGTCCGGAACGCGTCGTGGCGACGGTGGTCCATGGCGGACGGATCGACTTGAGCTGGGTCGATCGATCGTCCTGCGAGACGGGCTACGTCGTCGAGCAGTTCGATCATTCGACGGACACGTGGAGGCAGGCCGCAGATGCGGCCGTTGACAGCGTTGGCACGAGCGTCATGGGATCTTTTGCGCCGAATACGACCTACCGCTTTCGCGTCCGCGCCGTCATCGCGTGGTCGGATTATACGCAGGCAATCTCCAACGACGTGGCGGCCAGCGTCTCCACTCCCGACTATCCGACCGCGCCCGGGGGCGTGGCCGCGACTGCGTTCGTCGACAGCGTCCGCTTGTCGTGGGATCCTCGGGCAGCAGTTTCGGTCATCGTCCAGCGAGGGAGTGAGGGCGGTGACTGGACGACGGTCACCGAACTCGTGAGCCCAGCGTCCTCCCACGAAGACGACTTCCTCGAGGCGAGCACGGCATATGTCTACAGAATCGCATTCCGGAATGCTCAGGGTACGTCGGGCTTCTCCGAATCGGTGTCGGCCGTAACTGCTGCAGGACCGAGCGTGGCTGCCGCGTATCGTTCGACGGATGAAGCGTTCGTGCGATGGACCTCGGCTCTCGAAGGTGTGAGCGGAATTGTGATCGAGCGGGCGAGCGTTGGGAGCGACGCGTGGACCACGGTCGCGCGGCTTGCCAGCAGCGACACCGGCTATGCCGACACCAACGTCGCAGTCGGCACGTCGTATCGCTACCGAATCGGGTTCGAACGCGGGGCCAAGCGGCCGTTCATCGCGACGAGCTCGGACACTGGGCCGGAGCCGAAGGATAGCGACGCTGACCAACTCATCGACGGAGAAGAGCTGGCACTCGGCACGAATCCACACGCCTTCAGCACCGACGGCGACCTGCTCGGAGACGGTTTCGAGCGATCGAATGGACTGAATCCCTTGGCCAGAGACGAAGACGGCAACGGCGTTTCGGACCAATTTGACGACTTCGACGGCGACGGACTGGCCACCTGGCAGGAGGTGGTGTTCAACACGAGCACGAGCCGAGCGGACGCCGATGCGGACGGTCGGCCCGATGGAGCCGATTCGGACGGCGACGGTGCTTCCGACGGGGTGGAGGTGTCGCAAGGCAGTGATCCGGCGAGCGCCCTCGACGGTGGCCAACCGCCGACGGCGGACGCTCGAATCAAGCTCCGTGTCACGGTTGGCGATCCGAGCGACAGCCACTCCGAGCAATGGGCGCTGCGTGTCGGGCAGATCACGCACATGTCGCCCACCTATGGGGTGGTCGGTTCGGGTGATTACTTCTTCGACGCGGGCAAGTCCTACCCGATCACGCTCCAGCACCAGGGCTCGCTCTATGACACTCCGGACTATGACTGGTACGCCAACATCCAGCCGATCGACCAGTGGGAGTTCTTCGTGGCCGATGACAACACGCCGCTGTGGCTCGTCGGCCCGTACCAGGGAGACTGGATGAGCAATACCGGGGCGAGGTTCGGGAGTCTCGAGGCGATGCTCCACGTTCCCCGGCTCGATGTCGACGTCGATAGCAGGAACGACGGCGGATACGCGATTCCCGACGACAATCCGGCCGAGGATCGACTGGAGAGTGAAGGCACGACGGGCAAGTGTGTCTTCGCGTCGACGGGCGACATCGACCAGGACGGCATCGTCGATTCCTCCGACTTTGAAGGCATTGCCGGTGGCCGCTTCATGCCGATGGTGGTGCGTTTGTCGTCGAACCTCGCGGAGGCGCACCCGTCGTCGATCAGCCTGTCCTTCGACCATGATCCGGCCCTGTTTCGGCTGTGGAAGCCCGGGTGCGACGCGGGAACGGCACGCACGTCGAGCGACGTGATCCCGTCGGGGGCGTGGACGGACGCCCACAGCCTCGGCCTCGAGCCGGGACAGTCCATCGTGGTGTACGTCGAGGCGCTCAGCGGTGCGACGGCGGGTCCCGTCCCGATCACCACGACCCTGCGTGTCGAAAGCGCCCGTTGGAACGGAACCCTTCAGGACACGGTCCACCTGCTGCCGGTGGAGGTCGATCTCGACGTCGACAGCAACAACGACGGTAGGATCGATCCGGAAAATGGACCGGCTGGAACGGACGACCGAATCGAGCCGGAGTCATCCCGTGGCCTCGTTGTTCCTGTATATGCCGAAGACTCCGATCGTGACGGGCTCCATGACACGGCGGACTTCGATGGTATCGCCGGACGCCATTTCGCTCCTGTGAAAGTAGGCCTCAGTGAGGGGGCGGCCCTTGCCTGGAAGTGGCCGATCGCGACTGCGGGCTCTCCCGACGAAGACCTGCCGGGGCTCACGTTTACGTTCACGTTCTCTGACGCAGGTTTCGACCCTCCCGGAGGCGGCAGGTTTCGACTCTGGAGAAAAGACGCTCCGAGCGTCCGAACCGAAGCGGACCTCATTCGGTCGGGCGTGCCGATCGCCGCAACCGAGCTCTTCGCTGGGCAGCCCTTCACGACGCTCGAGGAATACATGAGAAATCATGGCACGACGACTCTCTATCTTGAGGTTGTGTCGCCATCTTCCACCTACGAGCCGATTTCTGTGCGGCAGGGAGGCACCGGTGCGTGGGCACACTCGACGGCCGCCGATACGGTTTACGTGCGAGGGATCGCCGGAACGCTCGACCTCGATGTCGATAGCAACAACGACGAGGGTTTCGGCGTGCCCATCCAACGGTCGCCGTGGGAGGAGAAACTGGAAAGCCACTCCTATGCAATCGGAAAGCTCGTCATGCAAAGTTCCGCGAGCCTCGATGACGACGTCGCCAAAGACCGGCTGGCAGCGAGCTTCACGCCCGTCGTGATCGAGTTGCCGAAGAACTTGCCGAAGGACGCGCAGACGATCGGCGTGAAGTTCGCGATGGATGCGATCGCAGCCCTGGATAGCGGGGAAATCAGGCTCTGGAACCGCAACATGGGACCGGGCCTTCTGTCGCAAGACGCCGCCTGGCAGCACCATCCCCTCGGGCCATGGGCTGGAGGCGGCCACCGTGTGTACTTCGACAAGCCATACACGCTGTCGCAGATCAATTATGAGCCGACTACTGGTCTAGCGGTGGTCTACATGGACGGCCACGTGGCTACGAGGAACGTAAAGCTGAACGAGGTCGAACAGGGGGTGATCTTCCGTGGGATCCTCCAAGCCACGCTCACTTTCGATGCCCCGAATGATCACATTCCGCTGGCCGACGACACCGTCCAATACACGGTCATCCGAGACGACTTCTTCTACCACGACTTCCAGGCAAAGCCCGAGGTGCGGTCGGCCTTGGCATCGCGTGGCTCGTACTCCTTCGCCGACCTGCCGAATCTCGCGCTCAGGCGGCTATCGCAGGATGAACTCCAAGCTCTATTCGGTGAGGAGGGCGATTCGGGGGTCATCGATATGCTGTACACCAACTTAAACGCCAAGGCCTATCCAGGCTTTAAGTCCATTCTCTACCAGGACTTTGCGGCCAAGGAGGACAACACATTCATACTGGCGTTCGCCGGAACGGATGACACCGCCGGAGAGTTCTTCAATGGGAAAGGATACGACTGGGCAGAAAATGTGTGCCAGGCACTAGGGTGGGACTCGTTTCAGTACCAGTACGCTATGCAAGTGGCAACGGCAATTCAGGAAGCGACAAAAAAGTTGGGTGCGGCGTCTTTTTCCACGACCGGCCACTCGTTAGGTGGTGGGCTTGCCTCTGCGGCATCGGTCGTCACAGGCGCGACCGGCATCACTTTCAATGCGGCGGGCCTCCACACGAACACGCTCCGTAAGTTCCTGCCGGACCCCCTCGCACTGAACGCTGCGCTTGCTCGTTACAATCAGGCTCACGGGTTGATTTCAGCTATTCGCGTCGACCTTGACTTTCTCACCCACGTGCAAACGATTGGCTCACCATTCGGCGTCCCAAAGGCTCTTGGAGCCTCGAAAGTCATAGATGGGCCGTACGATCGAGATGCCGCCATGGCCGGCGTGACGTCGGTGTTGGTCCCTGGCGTCGGCGGTATTCTCGGAGCCGTGTGGCTTGCCGCCTCGCAAGTGAAGGCTCATCTTATGCCTGCCGTATTGTGGGGGCTTTTGGTCACCGAAGGAATCAACGGAACGTTAACAAGGGATACATTGGGATATGACTCTTCGCGGTTGTGATGCCGACCACGACTCTCGGTGGGGTTCGCGACTTCTCTGGTTTTCAGTCTGCATTGTCGTTGCGGGTGGATGCGATCGTCTTGTGGGCGCGCAAACGTGGCACGAGAAGCAAGGCTGGAAAGCGGCCGAGTTCTTCACGGACGCAAAGGTGGTCGCTCTATGTGACGCGATCGCGGCGAATGATGTCGACGGCATGAGGAAGCTTATCGCGGCAGGGGCCGATGTTAATGCCAGGGGCAAGGGAAACATGACGCCCCTCCTCTGGGCGTTTGTAGACGACAAGCCGGAACGATTTCGGTTGCTTTTGGAGGCCGGGGCGAATCCCAACGTGTACACGGAAAGCGACTTCGGCGATCCACGAGGTTTTCAGCCCGGAGACTCGGTCACGCACATGGCCAGCCGAAGCATCTTTGGGCACTTCTGGCCCGTATTTGAGCACGGCGGTGATCCAAACCTGCCGAGTAAGCTTCGCGGCTTTTCTCGCATGACCCCGGTGTACTTCGTTATCAGGTCCGGTGCAGCCGACAAGAAGGAACGGATTACCCGGCTGGCGACGCTCGGCGGCAGCCTCAACCGTCCGGAAGGCGTGTCATCGTCGCCACTGGTAGTCGCAGAGGGGTATTTTGGCCGCTATGACCTGTGCCTTCTGTTGCTCGACCTCGGAGCAGACCCGACACTGTACGAAGGTGATGGAGTATCGAGAATTACCCATTTATTGTGCGGAACTCTCGAGCAGAAGCGGCGGGGCGTTGGGCAACTCCGTGACGCGTCACCGGAGCAAATGAAAGCGTTTGAAGAACTTGTCAAGCGGTTGGAGAGCATGGGTCTGTCGATGGCAGACGCGCAGGCGGATAGGGAGAGGTGGGGAAACGCAAAGGATTTGATCGAACTGGGAGAGATGCGACGCAAGGAGAGAATGGAACGCGAGCAGCGGGTGAAAGAGGCGGCTGAAAAACTCCGTGATTGAGCCTCGCCGTGAAACACTTCTCCTGCCATGGGTTCTGATGCTGGTGGCCATGCCGGTCCCGTGTGCGACGGGCTGCGATGTACGGCACCTGCTGCCTGAAAGGACGACCCACGAGCGATTCGGCTGGAGAGCCGAGGACTACTTCACCGACCCGCAGGTGATCGCGCTCTGCCACGCCATCGAGGCCAAGGACCTCACCGAGATGGAGCGGCTCGTGAAGGCTGGGGCCGACGTCAACGCTCAGGGCAAGGGCAAGATGACCCCGCTGATGTGGGCGTTTCCGGACAACGAACTGCCGAGGTTCAAGTGGCTGCTGGAGCATGGTGCAAATCCGAACGTCGTGGTCGAGAGCGATTTCAACACCGGGCATC
>JBIIOJ010000176.1:0-6539 GCA_044337015.1 Pirellulales bacterium | reverse complement strand
GCAGGCCGGCAGGAACCATTCGCGGTCGAGCCAGTGCCGCTCGGCCTCACGGTCGAGACCCGTGCGGAAGAGCCAGGGGAGCGTGCCGTCGGCGTGGGCGGGCCGCTCTGCGAGCGTCTCCCAGCCGCTCGCCGCGCCGGGAAACCAGGCGGGGCGAGGCGGAGTCTGCCCGAGCCGCAACCGGATGCGGTCGAGAAAGGCCTCCCGCTGCCGCCATGAGCGGCTCGTGACCACGAGCTTCGTCGCGATGCAATTGAACGAGGCGTTGTTGATGATCGAGCCGGCGACCATGTCGGCCTGGTAGGCGAGCTCCCGCGGCGAGTATTCGCCCGGCACGATGATCCAGGGCGTCACGCTGCCAAGCTCGCAACTGATCGGCTTGGAGCACGACGCGGCGATCGCCTCGAAAGCGGCCGTGCCACCGGTGAGGTGGACGTGCGTGACGAGGGGCGAAGTGATCGCCCGCGCCGCCACATCCGGGCCGCCCACGGCGATGGCGATCATGCCGCTCTCCACGAGCGGCGAGAGCGCCCGTGCGAGCGTCGCGGCGAGCGGCTCGTGGAGCGGATGGAGCTTCACGTATGCGGCACGGCCGTGCTCGAACACCTGGCAGATGGCGTCGGCGGCCGCGAGCCCAGTCACGTTGCCCGCGCCGAGGACGACCGCGACGCCGCCGCCGGCCGGCCGCGATCTCACCTCCTCCCGCCAGACCGCGCGGAACCGGTCGAGCCCGCCCGGATTGCCGCACCTCACCGCCGCCGAGAAGCCTCCGAAGATGGTTCCGTCGAAGAGGCCGGGAGCGGGTAGCACGGGCACCTCGACCCGCGAGGTCCGCTCGTCACCGGTCGTCGGATGGACGATTCGCAGCGGGCCGCTCCACGGGAGCTCGTCGTGATCGATGCGTTGCAGCGCCGACGCCGTGAGCTTGAGGAGCCGCACCGTCGCGAGCGGCCCCGTCGCAAGCTCCTCGGCGAGACTTTCCGGGGTGCCGCCGGCCGGCGGCGGCTCCATGCCTTGGCCGGTCGCTGCGGCCCGCGGTCGCGACTTGATCGCGGCCGCGATCTCCGCCCACGCGTCGGTGGTGGCGGCGACGCTCCGCGCGGTGGCCGCGGCAAGCTCAGCCCGCTCCCGCGGAGAGCGGGCGGCGTGCCGCAAGGCGGCCGCGGCGAGCGATGCGAGCGGCGACTCGAGGTCGGACGAAACGGCCGGAGGCTGGTTCACGGAATTGTCGAATGGGATCATGGACTCGCGGTCACTTGCCGATGCAATGCCGCGAGAATATCCGGTCGAGGATGTCGGTGCCGACCTCGCGGCCGGTCACCTCGCCAATCGCCGCCACGGCCCGCCCCACATGGCTCGCGACGACCGCCTCGTCGAACGCTCCAGTCCCCGAGGCGGCGGACATCGTCGCAGCCGCCTCGGCGATCGCTTCGCGGGCCCGGGCCACCCCATCCAAAAGCCGCTGAGTCGCCAAGGAATCGCGGCCGGCCGCTTCGGCCGCGGCGGCCGCGATCGCCCGCCGCAGCGAGTCGATCCCGCGGCCGTCGACCGCGCTCGTCATGATCGCCGGGGAGCCATGCGGCAGCGGCTTCCGGTCGGGACGGCCCGAGATCCGATCGCACCGGGTGAGGACGTCGATCCGACGCGGGTGCGGCGTGGACGGGTCGGGCTCGGCCTCGGCATCCGTGCAGACGACGAGCACGTCCGCCGATGCCGCCTGCCGGACCGCGACGGCCATCGATGCCTCGCCCACCGAAGACGTTTCTCCGACGCGGGCTGCATCGACGCCCGCCACGTCGACGACCACGCACTCGACATCGCCGAAGGTCGTGCGGGCGTCGATCCAGTCGCGGGTCGTCCCCGGCTCGTCGGCGACGAGCGCCGCGTCACGACCGACGAGGATATTGAAGAGGCTGCTCTTGCCGATGTTCGGCCGCCCGACGAGGACGACCCTGGGCCGCTCGCTCGCCGCCGCCCCGCGGCCCGAGAGGTGCCCTGCCACCTCCCGCAGCGACCGGCCCGCGGCCTCGAGCCGCGCAGCAACGGCCCGCTCGTGCTCCCGCACCGCCTCCTCGCCGAGTTCGTCGCCGAAGTCGATCGTCGCCTCGATATCGCCGGCGAGATCGAGCAGCGCCTCGCGGACCGCCTCGAGCCGCCGCCCGACGCCGCCCGCCATCCGGTCGAGCGCCGCCGACAGTTCCTCCGGCGACCGTGAGTCGACGACCGCAAGCACCGCCTCCGCCTGGAGCAGGTCGATGCGACGGGCGAGGAAGGCCCGCAGCGCGAACTCGCCCCCCCGCGCGAGCCTCGCACCCAGTTCGATCGCCCGGCCTACCACTCGGTCGACGAGCGGCACCGATCCCGGCAGCTGGATTTCCGCGAGCGGCCCGCCGATCGGGCCGCTTCCATCGGGCCACCGCAGCAGTTCGAGCGGGAGCGGACCGAATTCGGCGACGAGTCGCTCGTCTTGCAGCCGGGCGTCGACAAGCCGCGGACCGTTCGTCTCTCGGGCGTCACCCTCGATCGAAAAGAGCCGCTCGAGGAGCCCGACGAGGCCGCGGCCGGCAACGCGGACGATCGCCCTCGCCGCCCCGGCCCGCACCGTGGCCGGGGCGACGATCAGGTCATCGGGATTCCACACGGTTCATGATCCCGGTGAACGGACTCACGAAGGGCAGACCAGGCTCACCGAGAAGTTCACCGGGAGCAGATCGGGCGACCGCAGCCGGAGCGAATAGGTGCCGGCAGGCAGCGTGAACGTGCCGCTCGTGGGCCCTCCCTCGCTCGGCTCGAGCTCGTACTCGACCTCGGCTCCGCCGCCCTGCCGCTCGATCTCGAGATCGGGATACCGGCCGCTGTCGACGTTGTTCATCGTCACGACCATGTTCGTTGTCCCAACCAGCGTGAACGAGAAGAATTTCTTGTCCTGCTTGTTCAACGAAGTTCCGGAGGCAGTGGCGACACCGGCGTCGAACGTGAGCGGCGTGGGCGTGATGCCGGGAGCATCGTCGCCGTCGCCATCATCGTCGTCGGACTCATCCTCGTCTTCGTCGTCGAGGTCGCCATCGTCGTCGTCGTCATCTTCGTTCTCGTCCTCATCCTCGTTCTCGTTGTCGCCGCTGTCGTCGCCGTCTTCGCTGATGTCGTCGAGCGAATCGTCGTCGTCGATGTCGTCGTCATTGCCGGCCCCGCCGATCAGTCTGTCATCGTCCGCACCGCCGTCGAGATCGTCGTCGCCGACGCCGCCGAGGAGACGGTCCTTGCCCGTCCCGCCGTAGATGGAGTCGTTCCCCAGCCCGCCCCGCAGGTCGTCGACGCCGCCGGAACCGAGGACCGTATCGTCGCCATCGTCACCGCTGCACCGGTCGTTGTCGCCGCCGCCGTCGATGTCATCGTTGCCCTTCCCTCCCCGCAGGTTGTCGTTGCCGTCGCCACCGATGATCGTGTCGTCACCCTCGCCACCGACCACGGTGTCCTTCCCAGCGCCGGCATCGACCGTGACCGCCAGCAGGCCGCCCGACACCGCCCGCAAGCCGGGCCCGATCACGACCTTGTCGTTGCCGCCGAGCGACGAGATCACGACCGACGTGACGTTCTGGAACACGCCGTTGCTCGGCCCGCCCTCGAGCGACACGCCCCTTACCCGGACGCCGCCGTTGACGACCGATCCGTTCTGCCTCACGGACTTCAGCGTGATCACGTCGGCCGACTCGGTGCCGGTGATCGTGAGCACGCCGGAGCCGACATCGAACGTCGCCGACAGCATGCTGCGCCGCTCGAGCGGCTCGGCACCGTCCAGGCGGGGCTTTTGGAGCCGCGACCGTTCGGAACGGGGCGAGAAAAGCCCGAGGAAACGTCCATAATTGATCATGGCGTGACTCCTTTCAGATGCTTTCAGATGGCGATAAATGCGGTGATTTGATGCAAAACGGTCGTCGGACCACCGGGCTTTCGAAAACGCAGCCTGCTTTCGGCAGCCTGAATGTCAATTACGCCCGGGTCAACGGTTGGTTCTACGCTTTTTTGCGGATTTGCCGCCGATTGCGAAATTTATCGGCGATTCCGCGACCGGCCCTTCCGGCGGTCCGGCGCCGTCGCCTGACGGTGCGACGCGTCGGCCTTCGCCATGACGGCCTCGACGAGCTTCGTCGCAGCCGACTTCTCCCGGGCCGGCGGTGACGGGACAGCTGCCGTTGCCGCCACTGCCACAGCCGGCGCGGCCTGCGGCACGGGCATCCAGATCCGTTCCGCGATGCCCCAGAGGCTCGACGCGATGAAGTAGAGGCAAAGCCCGCAGGGCACCTTGAAGAACATGAGGGCCATGAAGAACATCATGTACTTCATCACCTGCTGCTGGACCTTCGCCTGCTCGTCCACGGCCGGCGGCATGAAGAGCTTCTGCTGCCAGAGGAAGAGGCCGATCGTGGCCAGCGGGAAGAGGTTGAGGTAGGGTCCGAGCCATCCCTCGGGCGCCGTCAGGAATCCCGGCAGCACCTTCGACCAGTCCCAGAGCATATCGGGGGCGGCGAGGTTCGAGCACCAGCGGATCGCGTCGGTGAAGAGCGGCGCCTGCCGCAGTTCGACGTCGGTCGCGAGCGACCGGTAGAGCCCCATGAAGATGGGGATCTGGATGAAGACGAGCAGGCAGCCGCCCGCGGGGTTGTAGTCGTGCTTCTTCCAGAGCTCCTGGGTCGCCTTCGTCCGCTTCTCCGGCTCGTTCTTGTACTTCTCGGCGATCGCCTTCATCTCCGGCTGGAGCGCCTGCATCTTCTGCGATGAGAGGGCCTGCTTGCGGCTGATCGGGAACATCGCCCCGCGGACCATCACCGTCAGCAGAAGAATCGCGATGCCGTAGTTCCCGATCACGGCGTGGAGCGCGTGCAAAAGCGCGATCATCGGCCGGGCCACCCAGCCGAACCAGCCGTAGTAGACGAGGTCGTCCATCGCCGCCCCCTTCAGCCCGAACTGACTGAGCAGATCCGGCTGCTTCGGGCCGGCAAAGACGCCGAACCGCTGCCGTACGGTCGTGCCGGGTTCGACGGTGATTTCCTTCGAGACGATCCGGCTCGTGACGTTGACGAGCTTCTTCCTCGCGGGATCCGGAACCTCGCCCACGACGAGCGGCCGCACCTCCGCGAGCGACGGCGACTCCGCGGAGCCGTCCTCGGCGGCGGGAAGCGGGAGCAGGGCCGAGGCGAAGTAGAGCGCGTCGACCCCCGCGAACGACAGCGGTTTCTCGTCGAGCACCGCCGACGACGGCCGCTCGGCCGAAGCGTCGGCGATCGTGAGGCTGCTCACGACGCGGGATGGCTGGCCGACGAAGCGGAAGGCCGGGTCGCGGACACCGAGCGAGCCCCAGTCGCGGGCGACCCGCGCCGTGTACCACCAGCCCTCGGTCGGCAGGCCCGTCGGCCCGTCCAGGGCGTAGGCGAGCGACACAGGCGACGCACCGCCGGTAAATTCCAGCGAGATCTCGAGGCGGTGGCCCGGCTCGGTTCCTTCGGGAGCTTCCACGATGCGATAGATCTTCGAGACGCCGAGACCGCCGGCGAGCTTCCGCGTGAAGCGGACGCACGATTCCGATTCGACGGTCGTCTCCCAGTCCTGCTCCCAGAGTTCGCTCCCGGCGATCTCGCTCGACTCGCCATCGGGCCGCTTTCGACCGTCGATTTCCTCCAGGGAAAGGCGAAACGAGAGCGGGTCGCAGGGCTCGGCCTCGGCATCCTCCACCGGCATCGTGAGACGTTCGGGCCGGACCACCTCGAGCGGACGGCGGTCGAGCACGACGGGAATCGTGAGCTTCTCACCGGCTCGGTCGACGATCGCATCGACCTTCTGCCCCGGCCGTGTGCGGGCAAGCGCCTTGCGAAGCTCGGCCGGCTCGGGCGTCTGCACGCCGCCGAGGCTCTCGATGACGTCACCGCTGCGGATTCCCGCGAGGTCGGCCGGGGTCTCGGCCCCGACGAGCATCACCCGGCAGCCACCCTTGGTCGCCACGGGCGCGAGATGCCCCAGGTAGCCGGACCGGTCGTCCTGATCGTGGAAGCGGCTGCCGGCGAGCTCGATTCGCTCGATCGCGGCCCCACGGCTGGTGAGCGTGACGAGCATGCGGGCCGGCGAGTCGGGGTTGAGCGACCCGATCGTGCACCGCACCCGCGGCAGGTCGGTCTCGGGAGCCTTCGCAGCGACGTCGTCGGCCTTCGGCTTCGGGGCCCCGGCCTTCGCGGCATCCCCGGCCTCCGGCGCGGGCTCCGCATCGGCGACCTGCTCAATGGTCGGTGGCTCGGGCAGCGGTGGCTCGGACGCCGGGAAAAAGACGGCCCGAATCGCCTGGCTGCCAAGGACGACGGCGAGCGACAGGACGACGAAGAGAATGTAGCGGCGTTCCAATGCGGCGAATCCGATTGATGAGGAGAAATGACTGTCAGGCGCGGGAGAAGCTCGAAGTATACCGGCGGTCAACCGGCACGGGCAGGCCTGAAGCCACTAAAAAGACAGCGGATTATCCGCGGTTCACCAATCGCTCCTCCAGTATACTT
>JBIIOJ010000175.1:0-6541 GCA_044337015.1 Pirellulales bacterium | reverse complement strand
TTTCGGCGTTTTCTCCAGGGCGTTCATGGCGACATCGCCAGGCTCAATGCCGCCTGGGGCACGTCGTTCAGCTCGTTCGACGACGTGACCGTGGCGGCGGCCCGCACGGCCGCGGAGGAACTCGCGAAGGCCCAGCCCGAGAACCATGCCGCGGCCTACGACCTCTTTTACTTTCCCGGCTGGAACTTCATCCAGATGGGGAAGAACACCCGCGAGTGGATCCGGAAGACCTGCGACGACCCGCAGGCCGGGATCGGGTTCGAGGGGAGCGGCCACATCGCCCGAGGCATGTGCGATCCGGAGCTCGTCTGCCGCGAGTTCGACATGTGGGTGCCCTACACGAGCATCAGCGAGGAGTTCGTGCGGTCGATCGCGCCGCGGCGGTTCCTGCGCAGCTCGTGGATCGGCTACGACCGCGATGCGACGAACCACTGCTCCCATGCCTGGCGGCAGGTGATGATGGGCGCTGACTCGATCTGGTATTGGATGTGGTCCACGATCGGGGCATGGCAGGGCTTCCAGTCGCCGAACCTCGAGCCGCCGGAGCCGGTCCGGGAGATGCTCCGCGACACGCGGGTGGTCCGCGAGGGCCTCGGCGACCTCCTGCTTGCAAGCGAGATGCAGCACGACGGCGTTGCCGTGCTCTATTCGTATCCGTCGATCTTCGTGGCGGGCCGCGACAAGCGGCTCGAGTCCTATCTCTCGCACTGGGCCGCGTACCTCGCCTGGCAGATGGTCTGTCACGACCTCGGCCTGCAATACAACTTCGTCACCGAGGCCGACCTCCGCACCGCCGACTTCGGCGGCCGGGGCTACAAGGTGCTCGTGCTGCCGCAGGTGTGGGCGGTCTCCGACGAAGCCGCCGCCGCGATCCGCCGGTTTGCCGAGGCGGGGGGCACGGTGGTCGCCGACGTGCGGCCCGGCTTCTTCGACGAGCGGTGCCGGAGGCGGCAGGCTGCCGCGCTCGACGATCTCTTCGGCGTGAAGGGCGACCTCGTGGCCGCGGCCCGGGCCGACCTCGCGATCGCGGGCGAACTCCCGGCGGCCCACGGGGTGGTGGAGAAGCTCGAATTCAAGCGGCCGCAGCCCGGCGGCACGCCCACGGCCGTGAACCTCGGGCCGCTCGCCGATCCCTCGGTGACCGCGACGACGGGCAAGGCCCTCGGCACGGCCGGCGCTGCCGCGGCCTGCGTCGTGAACGACGTCGGCAAGGGGCGGGCGATCCTCTTGAACGCCGTGCCGCGGTCATGCTTCCCGGTCCGTGACGACCCGAGTGGGCTCAAGGGCCAGCCAACGCCTGACGTGCTCGCGGCAGACGCGGCGGCCTTCTTCCTCAACCTGTTCCACGCCGCCGGCATCGAGCGATCCTTGCACGTGCTGGAGTTCAGGAAGGAGAAAGTGCCATGGTTCGGCAATGTGCGGGTGCAGCGGTGGAAGGACGGCGACTACACGATCCTCGGCCTCTTCCGGCAGATCGACTCCCAGCCCGCGCGGGCCAGCGTGATATTCGACAGCGAAACTTGGCCGGTGTCGCCTGAGCGGAAGGCGAGCGGCCGGCCGTACGCGGCCTTCCCCTGGGTGTACGACTTCAAGAACGACCTGCCCGCGGGCCAGACGAACTGGTTCATCGACGAGTTGCCGCCGGGGCGGGCGACGTTCCGCGCGATCCTGCCGGGCCCGCTGCCGGCGATGAAGGTGGAGATGACGGAAAAGTCGGCCCGCGGGAACGGCGTGAAGGTGCAGGTGTCGGTGCCCGAGGCGCGGGGCCGGCACGCGATCCGCATCGAGGCCACGCGACCCGACGGCTCGGCCGCCCGGTTTTGGTCGCAGAACGTGCTCTGCGACCGCGCGCCTGTGGAAATCGTGCTGCCGTTGGCCTGGAACGACCCCGCCGGCGGTTGGACGATCGTCTTCCGCGACGTCTTCGGCAGCGAGACCGCCGTCTCGCGCAGTCTCACCGTCGAGTGAGCGAGTGGCGGCCCTGTAGCCGCAGATTGGTTATCTGTGGAATAGCCGCTGCCACTGGGTGCAGACTGCCGGTCTGCACCTACAAGAGCGACATTCAACCGGGAGTGACAAAGCTGCCTGAACAGTCATTCTCGACCGAATGACAAAGTCGCGGGTGGCTGATTTGCCAAGTCGGGGCGGGGTATGCTGCATCCGCCGTGTGGCCGGCGCCACGGGCGTTCCAACGAAACCCGGAGCACTCGACCGTGCACGCCATCGTCCGTCTCGCCGCCATCGCCACCGCGATCGTCTGCTGCGCGCCCCTTCACGCCGCCACGCCCGACAGCTTCGCTGGCGAGCAGAGGCTCGACTTTCCTGGCGAGCAGAGGCTCGACGTGCTCTTGATCGGCCAGCCCCACGGCTACGGCGGCACGCAGGCGGCCGACTGCCTCATGCTCGAGAGCCTGTCGAACCTGCGGTTCTTCGTGGTGCCCGTGCCGCACGACTCGGGCGACCACATGGCCGACGTCGACGGCCACTTCGGCAAGGATCCCAAGTGGGTGCCGATCCGCCGCGACGCGATCCTCGCGGCTCTCTCGCGACCCCACGACGCCGTGCTCGTGGTGGCCGCGATCGCCGATCCCGCGATCCAAAAGGCTCTCGCCGACCACGTCGCCGCCGGCGGCACGGTCGTTTGGATGGCCGGAGGCGGCCTGCCGGCCGGGCTCACCGTGAAAGCCGTCGAGGGAGAACTCTCCGACCCGCTTGCTGGCATGCAGCTGGCGGAACTCGGCATGAAGGTCGCCGGCAAGCCGCAGCCGCTGCCGGAAGGTCTTGCCACCGTCGTCGAACTGCCGGCGGCGAACGCCAAGCAGAAGCCGCAGCCTCTCGTCGGCCTGGGCTCTGCCGGCAAGGGAAGGGTGCTCGCGATCGCAGCGAACAAATCGCTCTTCCCAGCGACCTTCGCCCCGGGCGTCGATGGCGACCTCGCGTGGGCCGCGGCGATGGAGCGACTCGTGCGATTCGCCCGCGGCGAGCAACTGCCCGCGGCCACGCCCGTGGCCGAAGCGATCGCGGAGCCCCTGCCTCTCGCGATCGATCTCTTCACGACGAAGCAGGGCACCGCTCCCGGCTTCGCGACGAACTCGTCGCTCATGATCGAGCCGAAGAGCGACCTCGGCCAGGCCACGCTCCACTGGCGGGTGCTCGACTGGGCGAGGAAGACCGTGAAGCACGCCGCCGAGCCGGTCTCGCTCGCCGCCGGTACGAAGCTCGAAAAGTCGTTCGACTTCGGCATGGCCGACCCCGACCCGCGGGCGTTCGTCGCCTGGCTCGAGGCGATCGTCGTCGATCCCGCGGGCAAGACGCTCGGCCGCGCGACGACGAAGCTCTACCGCTACCGCCCCTACGACATGACGGAGCAGCTCCTGCTTGCGAGCTGGCACCTCGGCGACGTGGCCCGGCCCGGCCTCGCCGACCAGTTCGCACGCTACCTCCGCGAGAGCGGGTTCAATGCCGAGTTTTCCTTCCGCGATAAGGAGGTGGCCGAGCGGCACAACTTCCGCTCCTACGACGAGCACCAGGCCGCCACTCGGATGGGGATCCAAACCGCGCCCTTCGCGGCCCCGATCGAGGGCTACGCAGACCGGTATTTCGAGGAGGGCCGGCGGCGGGGCGGGGCCGCCGCGAAGGGGTTCGGCGAGCCGGGCTTCCGCGGGCCGTGGCCGTCGGCCGCCTTGAACATGTTTTCGATGGGCGAGGAGACGGGCTACGGCCCGTGGTCGGAGGCGTATCCCTGGCGGAAGGAGACCGAGGCGCCCGAGGACTGCAACAAGTGGTTCCGATTTTACTTGAAGCAGGTCTACGGCGACGAGCTCGCGAAGCTGAACGCCGCCTGGGGGAAGGCCTTCAAGGAGTGGCAGGAGATCAAGGTGCTCCGGAAATACGCCGAGCCCTTCGGCTGGCTTTTCATGCCGCCGCCCAAGGACATGGAGCCCAACCTCACGCCCTACGTCGACACCCACGCCTTCCACGAGTGGTACGTCCGGCAATACACGGAGAACCACATGCGCGGCTTCGTGGCCGCCAACCCCGTGCCCACTTGGACGATGAGCTACGACTTCACATTTCTGCAGTTCTGCCCCGCGCCGATGACGCACTTCTGGAACGCCGTCTCGCCGGAGGGCGTGGCGGCCTGGCATGCCTACGTCCGCTCTCGAACGCCGTCGCCCTCGAACCCCTTCCACCTCGACTGGATGTTCTTCGAAGACGAGCCGATGAACAACCAGTTCCTCCAGCTCGGCTTCGCCTCCGGCTGCACCTATCTCTCCACGTGGGGGCACGCTTTCAACGGCGACCTCACCCCCTCGCGGACCTCGCTCGCCGTGGCCCGCACGATGAAGCAGGTCGAGCGGCCCGACGCGGTCTTGCGGAAGATGACGCCGCGCACCGACGCGGAGGTGGGTATCTTCACGTTCGACAGCCGTTGGGCGCTCGTCCGCGGCCGCTACGGCTTCTTCATGGATCGCGACGGCCCGCACGATCTCACGATGGGTAAGGCCGCACACCAGGCTCCGGGCGCGTCGTACCTCATGCCGCCGGAGCTGCCTCTTTACACGGCGCTTGCCGCCTCGGGCTACGCGCCCAAGTACGTGAAGCCCGACGAGTTCGCCGGCTGCAAGGTGCTCTTCGTGCCCTATGCCGAGGCCGTCGACACCGAGATCGCCGCGAAGCTGCGCCGCTACGTCGAAGCGGGCGGCTCGCTCGTCGTCTTCCCCACGCTCGCCCGCTACGACACCGGCGGCAAGCCGTATCCCACCTGCCCGGGAGCCGGCCTCGATGCCCTCATGGGGTTCACCACCGACCCGGCCTGGGTGATGGGCCGCTCGCAGGTGGAGTTTCCGGGACGCAACGCCGCCAAGGAGGCGTTCGCCGAGTCGTGGATCATCGGCGGCGAGAAGCCGGAGGCGGCGAAGGCGGCCGACCGCGAGCCGCCGCTCTTCTTCGACCTGCCAATCCATGTCGGCGGCCATCCCAACCACTACTGCCCCGAGGGGCACCAGAAGCTCGCGAACCTCGCCAAGGACGCGGTCGTCGTCGGCCACCACCAGGACGGTGAGCCTCTCTTCACCTGGCGGAAGGAGGGGGCGGGCGAGGCGATCTGCTTCAACGTGCTGCTCGCCGGCGACAGCGTGTTTCCCTTTCCGGTGAACGACTCCTGGGAGACCTTCCGCGCCGTGATCGACCAGCTCGTCCGCCGCCGCGGCGTTTCGCCCGCGTTCGAGTTTCGCAACCTGCGGGCCTACGACGAGGGGATCAGCGACTTCGTGACGATGCAGTATGACCTGCCCGGAACATCCACCCGCGTGCTGGCCCTCTTCGGCGACCACCGCGGCCGCACGGCCCACGCGCGTCTGCGGATCCGCAAGCCGTTCACGGTCGTCCACGACCTGCTCGCGGGCGAAAGCCTCCCGCTGCTTCGCGATCCCGCGCGAGACGTTCTCGAGACGGCGGTCGTCGTCGAGCCGGGCCGCTGGCGTCTCCTTGCGCTCGGCACGGCGCCGCCCGCGCCGCCGACGCTCTCCGGCCCGGCCTCGGCGGCCCTCGGCGACACGGTGAAGCTCAGGTTCGGCGGCGGTCGCAAGGAGACGGCCTACGGTCGGATCGAGGTCATGGGGCCCGATGGCAGCGTGCTCGCGCACCACACGTCGGGCGTCGCGGTGAAGCCGGGCGAGCCGGTCGAACTGCGGCTTCGGCTCGACGATCCGGCTGGCGAAGCTGCCGCGAGTGCAACACCATGGAAGGTGCGATTCGTCGATGCGATTTCGGCGGCTGTGGCCGAGGCGTCGCTTGCCGTGAAGCCCTCGGCCGCGTCGGCGGCGGTGGCGAAGGCGGCCCTGCCCGCAGAGCCCGAGATGCGATCACGCGAGCGCGCCCGCCGCGGACCCGAGATCACATCATCCGAGTTCCTCGCGCTGCTCTCGCGGCTTCGCGGCCTGCACTTCTCGGCGGAGCCGGTGGACAAGCGGAGCTACAGCGCGTTCTCCTATGAAATGGGTGGCAGCCGGCAGGACGCCCTGCGACGGCTTGCCTGCGTCGACTGGACGGCGCACGCAAAGGCTCTCGCCGATCATGTCGCAGGCGGCGCGCGGCTCTACCTCGTGGGCGAGGATCTCGGCGTCGACCCTGAGTCGGGCGTGAGCCTCACGCCGGGCCGCCGACCGCGGATCCTCGAAGCCTTACAGGGCCTCATCGCAAGCGGCCAGGCCACGCTCCACGCGGTGGCGGGCGAGCCCGAACTGCGGGTGCTCGCGATCGGCAAGGGTCTCGTCGTGCTCGACCGCCGTTCGCCCGACGACGCGGGCAACTCGAATCTCCACCTCGCCCTCTTCCAAAGGCAGTGGCGAACCGGGATGGAACGGCTCGGCCTCGCTCCCGACGGCGGCACCCCGCCGCTCGGCCCGGCGACCAAGGAACCGCTCGCCACGTGGCTCGCACCGGCGGATCCCCTGTAGGTGCAGACTGGCAGTCTGCACCATGGCCGAACTGCAGATTACCAATCTGCAGCTACAAGATGCCCTTGAAGCCCAAGGCA
>JBIIOJ010000174.1:0-6545 GCA_044337015.1 Pirellulales bacterium | reverse complement strand
CGCGACCGGCACTGCCTCGGCGGCTGGCTCTGCCTGCTTCACCTCCGGCACGAACGCGGGCTCACCGGCATCGGGCACGATCTTCGGCATGGCGAGCTTCGCCCGCGCGGCCTCCATCTGTGCCACGTGCGTGCCGTTCGGGCCGTACTTCTTAATGAGGACCGCCACGGCCGGCGAAGGCTTCGCGCCGACGCTGAGCCAGTACTTCAGCCGTTCGCCGTTGAGCGTGCAACGGGCGTCGGTCTCCGACACCTTCGGGTCGTACGTGCCGAGTTCCTCGACCACGCGGCCGTCGCGGGGGCTTCGGCGGTCGGTCGCACAGATCCTGTAGAACTCACGGTGCTTGCGGCCCATCCGCTTCATCCGAATCGTCACTGCCACGGTCGCTCTCCTGCTGGGGGTTTTTTGGACCCTCTAGAGTAACGCTTCCCGGCGGGAACCCAAGGGCCCCTTGAAAACGCTTGTTCCGGCGGGCGATCCTTGGGGAATTCCCCCGCCCTCCCCCGGTGCACCGCCCCCATGTTCGAAGCCCTCTCCGCATCCCTCTCCTCGGCCATCAACTCGCTCCGGGGCCGCGGGAAACTCACCGAATCGAACATGCGGGAGGGGCTCGAGTCGGTCCGCACCGCCCTGCTGGAGGCTGACGTCGCCTACGACGTCGTCGACGGCTTCCTCGACCGTGTCTCGGCCGGCGCCGTGGGCGCGAAGGTTCTCGAGTCGCTCGACCCGGCGCAGCAACTCGTCGGCATCGTCCACAAGGAACTCGTCGACCTCATGGGCCCTGTGGACCATTCGCTCCACCTCCAGCCCGGCAAGACGACGATCCTCATGCTCTGCGGCCTCCAGGGGTCGGGCAAGACGACCACGTGCGCGAAGCTCGCCAGGCGGATCAAGGAGCAGGGCCGCGAGGTGATGCTGGTGGCCGCCGACCTCCAGAGGCCCGCCGCGATCGAGCAGCTCGCCGTGCTCGGGCGTCAGATCGGCGCGGAGGTGCACCTGCCGGAGAAGGCCGCCGGGCGGGAAGACTACTCGGGGACCGACCCCGTCGCCGTCTGCAACGCCGGCGTCGCCAAGGCGAAGGCGAACAACATCCCCGTCGTGATCCTCGACACGGCGGGCCGGCTCGCGATCGACGAGCCGCTCATGAAGGAGCTCTCGAAGATCGACCGCTCGGTCGGCCCCGACCAGGTGTTCCTCGTGGTCGATGCGATGACCGGCCAGGACGCCGTGAGGAGCGCGAAGGCGTTCAACGAGGCGCTCGAGCTCGACGGCGTGATCATGACGAAGCTCGACGGCGACGCCCGCGGCGGGGCCGCGCTCTCCGTCAAGAGCGTCACGGGAGTGCCGATCAAGTTCATCGGCACCGGCGAGGGCGTCGAGGCGATCGAGGAGTTCCACGCGGAGCGGATGGCCGGCAGGATCCTCGGCATGGGCGACGTGCTCACGCTCGTCGAGGAGGCGCAGCGGAAGTTCGACCAGGAGGAGATGCGACAACAGGAGGAGCGTCTCAAGGCTGGCGAGTTCACACTCGACGACTTCCGGAAGATGCTCGCCCAGACCCGCCGTCTCGGGCCGCTCGGCAAGGTGATGGGGATGATCCCCGGCATGGGCGGCATGCAGGAGATGCTCGCCGGCGGCGACCTCGAGAAGGACATGAACCGCCTCTTCGGCATCATCGATTCCATGACGCCCGAGGAGCGAAGGAACCCGTCGCGGGTCATCGACCAGTCGCGCCGCCGCCGTATCGCCGCGGGCTCGGGCGTGGAGCTTCACGAGGTGGGCGACCTCGTGAAGCAGTTCGACGGCATGGCGGCGATGATGAAGGGGATGGCTGGCCTCGGCATGGCCGACCGCATGCGGCATGTGCAGCGGATGCAGGCGGAGCTTGCGAATCCCGCGGCACGGCTCGCGCGGCCCAAGGGAGACACTGGCAAGCGGCTCACCGCCGAGGAGCGGCGGCGGCAGAAGAAGCAGCGGGAGAAGGATGCCCGCCGGCGCAAGCGGAGCGACCGATGAACGCCGATCGCACGCCGCCACGATCCCTGTACGTCCCGTCCATGAAAACGAGGAACACCATCATGAGAATCCTGCTTGCGATTGCCTGCCTGCTCGCTTCCGGAACGATCGCGTTCGCGGACAACGCGGTCTTCACCCTGCTGAAGACGGTCCCGGTGGCCGAGCTTGACCGGATCCTCGACGAGGAGCGGGCGGAGTTCATCCGTTCGCAGAAGCCCGGCGCGGGGTACGTTCTGCCGCCTGTTTCCAAGGCGACCAATCCCGTGGAGGTCTACACAGTCCGCTACGAGTCGCGGGTTCCCGAGCTTGGCGACAGGAAGATCGTCGCCACCGGCCTGCTCGCCGTTCCCGTCGTGGCGGGGAGGACGGGCTTTCCGCTGATCTCCTACCAGCACGGCACGGTCTACGGAAAGTACGAGGTGCCCTCCTTCTCGTTCCAGAAGGAGAATCCCACCGGCCATCCGCACTACGACGGCGCCTACGAGACCCGTCACATGGTCGCGCAGTTCGCCGGAAACGGCTACCTCCTCATGGCGGCGGACTATTTCGGCATGGGAGGCGGCGCGGACGAGCCCGAGGCCTTCTTCGTCAAGGCGAGCGCGCAGCAGGCGAACTACGATCTCTACCGGGATGTTTCGAAGTTCCTCGAGACCAAGGGGATCGCGGCCCGCCGGCTGTTCCTCGGCGGCTGGTCGCTCGGCGGCCTCACCACCACCGGCTTCCTCGAGCGGCTCGAGCAGGAGGGCGTCGGGGTGACGGCGGCCTTCACGGCGTCGGCTCCCAACGATCCCTTCGCGTCGCTCAACGGATTCCTGTTCCATCCGCAGCCGGGGGTGGACGCGCCATGGCTCGAGACGATCGTCGCCCTGTCGGCGTTCGCATACGAGCACTACCACTCCGAGAAGGATCTCGCGAGGTCGATGCTCAACCCGCGGCACTACGACGAGCTTCGCAGCCTCTACGAACGCAGCTACGGCGGGCCCGAGAAGCTCGGGACGATGCTCACGAAGCTCGCCGACACGCCGCTGCTGGACTTCTTCCGCGACGAATACCGCGACCCCGCGTATTTCGCGAAATCGGCGTACGGAAAGCGTCTGGCCGCCGCCGAGACGTACAGGCAGCAGTTCAAGGCGCCGCTGCGGATGTTCTGCGGGACCGATGACGAAGCGGTGAGGGAGCCGGTCGGACGGCTCGCAAGCTTCTATCAGGGCGTGCTCATCGGCGTCCCCGAAGCGTCGTCGGAAAATCCCGTGCAGGTGGATCGCGTGCCGGGCGGGAACCACAGGCTCACGTTTATCGCGGCGGCCGCCGCCGCGAAGCCTTGGATGGACGGGCTCGCCGGTGCCGCGAAGTGAGCTGGTCGATCACTCGATCGCGCCGGCGGCGATTCGGCAGGCAAGCGTCGCGGAATCGATGAACCGCTGCATCGAGTGTTCCTTGCCGATGATCGGCGAGGAGTCGATCTGCGAGAAAGCCAGTTCGCCCGGCACCCACCACCGCGGAATACCGACGTACCCGGCCGCGGCCGCGCCGGAAGGATCGACGAACGGGAAGAACCGCAGCGCCTCGTCGCGGGGGTTGGTGAAGATGGTGAGACGGTCGACCGACCGGATCGCGGCGTGGTGTCGGCCGTGGGGTGAGAGCGAATCGACGCGGACGGCCGGCGTGACGAGCACGAGCCCCAGATGGCCCGACCGGGCGGCCTGCCGGTCCGGGTCGGCCGCGGCGAGATCGTCGAGGGCGACGAGCGCGATCTTCGAGCCGAAGCTGTAGCTCACGATGCCGAGGTCGGCATCGGCGGGAAACTTCGAAAGCAGCGCGGCGAAGTAGTGGCCGTCGGACTCGGCCCTAACGAAGTTGTCGCGGGCCTCCCGCAGCGGCGGGCCGTGGCTCTCGCTCGGCCAGGAAAAGACGACCGTGCGGACCGGCGCAGCGTCGGGACGGCACGCGTCGAGCCGTCGGGCGAGCGAGACCGCCTGGCTTTTCGCGGCGCAGGCGTTGTAGCGGTTGCCGTGGATGAAGAAAACGACCGTGCTGTCGGTCGCGACGAGTTCCTCGACGGCGGCCGGGATCCAGCAGCCGGGGGCGTCCCGCCGCTCGACGTGGAAGTCGGCGTCGGCGACCGGATGGCAGATCCGCGGCAGGCACCGGGTGCTCACGGCCCAGACGTCGGTCTCGACGCAGGACGACGGGGGGCAGTCGGCAGTCGGGCAATCGGCGGTCGGACAGGCATTCCCGGCCGGGGCTTCCCCGCGGGCCGTCGCGGCGACGGCGATACCGAGGGTGGCCAGAACGAGCGGAATTACGACGGCGATGGCGGTGCGGCGGGTCGAGGCGAAAGTCATGTCGCGAGAAGGGGTCAGATCGGACGTTCGTGTCGGTCGGCGTTCGTTGCGACCTTGAGGGTAGCGTCGGATGAATTGGGCCGAGGGTTGAAAAAACTTTTTCCGCCGTCCTTGCGCGCAAGCATGTTGTAGTGTTGTTCGCGCGGCTCGGACGCTCGCCCCCCGGCGTCCGACCGCCGCGCGTCGGTCCCGTCTCGTCTCGTCGCGTTCCTGGAGAGGATGCCATGTCCCGCTTCGTCTGTTTCACGATTCTTTCCGCCGGACTCCTGGCCGCCAGCGGCTGCTCGAGCTGCTTCGGCGGCGGCACCGGATGCCGTCGGTCGTCGTTCATGGAGTTTCGGTCCCCCTGCTCGAGTGCGCCCGCGATGGCGCCGATGCAGCCGTGTGCCCCCGCGTGCGCCCCGGCCTGCGAGCCGGCCTGTGCCCCGGCGGCCCCGTGCTGCGAAGGCGGCGCGCCGATGGTGTCGGGGCCGGTGACCGTCAGCTGACGCCGACCTCCTGTGGCGGCAGGCTTGCAGCCTGCCGAACGACGCATCAACCGCCTCGGCGGTGCCCGTCGGCAAACCAGGCGACCGTCCTCGCGAGTCCCTCCGCGAGGCCGGTCGACGGTTTCCAGCCGAGGACGGCCGCGGCGAGCGATGCGTCGACGAGGTTGCTGCGGAGGTCGCCGGGCCGCGGCTGTCCGTGGGTTGGGTTCGGCGGCGGCGGCTCGCCTCGCGACGAGCGGACCGCGGCGACCTCGCGACGGATCGCGGCCTCGAGCTCGTTGACGTCTGTTCCGAGGCCCGTGCCGATGTTGAGGGAGGTGAGCGAGCCCGGAGCGAGCCGAGCCGACTCGCTCGTCATGGCTGCGAGATTGGCCATAGCCACGTCGGGGCCGTAGACGTAGTCGCGGACGTAGCGGCCATCGCCGTTGATCGTGGCCGGATCGCCCGCAAGCAGCTTCTTCGAGAAGATCGCCACCACGCCCGCCTCACCGTGTGGGTTCTGCCTCGGCCCGTAGACGTTGGAATACCGCAGCGCCACCGCCGTCATGCCGTGCTCGGCCGCGTAGAAGGCGAGGTACCGCTCGCCGACCCACTTCGTGATGCCGTAGGGACTCACTGGATTGGCCGGGGTGTTCTCCGGGGCGGGGACGGTGACGTCGCCGTAGAGAACGCCGCCGCTCGAGGCGAACACGAACCGCCGGCAGCGGTGACGCACCGCCGCGTCGAGCACGTTGATGAGGCCGATGCAATTGACCTTCGCGTCGAAGAGCGGCTCGCGGACCGAACGGCTCACCGACATCTGCGCCGCCTGGTGGCAGACGGCGTCGGGTATCTCCGCGTCGAAGGCCCTTCCGACGGCGTCGACGTCGACGATGTCGCCTACGTGGAGCGGCACGTCAACGGGCACGTTCTCCCGTGAACCGCTCGAGAGGTCGTCGAGCACGGCGACCGAATGACCCTGTGCGAGCAGCGCGTCGACGACGTGGCTGCCGATGAACCCGGCGCCGCCGGTGACGAGGATCTTCATGGCGCGGTGCCCCGGAACTGGAGGGAATTGGTGAACGGAAGCGGTGTTGTACCAGCCGGCACGCATCAATGGGGCTGCATCATGCCGCCGCCGACACCTGCTCGTAGAGCTCGGCGTAGCGGCGGACCGTCTCCTGCCATGAGAAGGAGGCGGCGTGGGCCTTCGCCGCGGTCGCCATGCCGGGATCGGCCGCGAACCGGGCGAGACCGCGGGCGAGCTGCGCCGCCATCGCGTCGGGGACGAACGACTCGAAGTAGAAGCCGTGGTCCCTGGTGATCTCGGGCAGGCTCGTCAGCCGCGAGACGAACACCGGCCGCCCGGCGTGCATCGCCTCGAGCACAGGGAAGCCGAAGCCCTCGCTGAGCGAGGGAAACAGGAACGCCTCGCAGTGCTCGTAGAGCCACTGCCGGTCGGCGTCGCTCACTTCGCCCGGCAGCAGGACCCGCCCCTCGAGTCCGTGCCGGGAGACGAGCCGATGGAGGTGGTCGCCGTAGTCGGTCTGCATGTTGCCGGCGATCACGAGCCGGCGGTCGGGCACGTGCTCGAGGAGGTCGAAGAGCACGTGGAAGTTCTTGTGCGCCAGCGCGTTGCCCACCGACAGGAGAAACGGGAGTCCGTCGGAAAGGAATGCAGGCCTCCCGGCCGCAGCGGCCGCGGCGGGTTCGAGCC
>JBIIOJ010000025.1:0-21080 GCA_044337015.1 Pirellulales bacterium | reverse complement strand
TGTGGCCGCCGGCCGGCCAGGTGATCACCTCCACCTCGCTGTCCGGATCGGCCCGCGGCACGCCGTCATCGTCGATGACGGTCAGTCGCACCACCCGCGTGCTCTCGGGATACGGTGGCCGTGATTCGTCGTGGTAGCCGACCGTATAGCAGAGGTAGCAGAAGCGGTGGGTTGCAAATTGTGGATGGAATGCAAGATGAAAGATGCTTTTCGGCACGAGCGCTTCTGGGGCCGGCCGATTGGCGTTCAGCCGCTTGACAAGGTCGGCGATATCGAGGAAGAGGTCGGCCTTTCGGCAGTTGCGATCGGCCGGCAGCGAGAAGACTTTCCCGTACAACTCGGTGACGAACAGCCGGTCGCTGCCGGGGGCGAAGGCCAGCGAGGTCGCGGCAGTGAACCGCACGTGCTCGTAGACCTTGCTCGTGCGGAAGGGGGGCGGCGGCTCGGGCGTGCCGGCCACCCGCGACGCCGTCCACGGGATCGGCCCCGCACTCGCGTGCAGCGCGAGCCATGCCGCCGCGAGCGCTGCAGCGGCAATGGAAAAGAATCCGTGGGCGGCAGCCGCCATCACAGCCCTCCCATGCCCCTCACCGCCGCGCCCGGTCCGGCAACGCAGAGGCTTTCGAGCCGGAGTTCCTCGCCCGGTTCGAGCAGCGGTTCGATCTCGACCGTGTGCTCCGCCGGGGCATCGAGACCGGTCGCGATCACCTGCGCGTGATGGCCGTTGCCACCGATCCTGGCGGCGAACCAGCCGGCGTCGAAGATGTCCGTCGGCTCCTTCGCGCCCGGCGGAACATGCTCGGCCGGCTTGCCGTCGATCCAGACGCGATATTTCCCCGAGGTCTTGGTGGTCTCACCGAGAAGCATGACCATGCGACCGGTGAACCGGGCCCGAAGCCTCGCGGCCGGAGCCGGGAGTGCCTTCCCGGGCTCGGCGGCAGGCCGCGACGCGATCGCCACGCCATCGAGCCACCGCGACATGAGGAAGTCGAAGAAGGAAGACGTCAGATTGGGCCGGCCGGCCCGCCATCCTTCGGGCAAGGGCCCGAGCGATGCGAGCCGGCAGCGGACCGACTCCATGTAGGTGTCGGCATGGAGCATCCGCTCGGGCACGCGGCAGACACGGCTGTCCCGCACCCCCGCCTCGAACGCCTCCCACGCCGCGTCGGCGAAGAGATCATACCCATCGTCGCAGGGATGGACGCCGTCGACGGGCCAGAGCGCTTCCAGCGTGGTTTCGCCGCGGCCCACGCGGTCGATGGCGAGTGTGATCGCATCGCCTGCCGCGGTGCCGTAGGCGCGACTCAGGGCCAGGTGGGCATCGCGCCGCTTCATGCCCGCAGTGGACTTGGCCGCCACGTTCCACTTGAAGGGAAAGATCACCTGCACGACCGGGCAGCGGGCCTCGGTGAGGATCCGCCGCAGGATCGCCTCGTAGCTCGCGAGCGTTTCAGGCGTGTCGGAGGTGATGTCGTCATTGGCAGAGAAGTCGACGAACACGAGATCGGGCTCGCGGGAGAGCACGTCGCGGTCGATGCGAAACACGCCGAGCTGCGAGCCTGTGCCGCCGATCGCGGCGTCGTGATACCGGAAGTGTGCGGCTGGATACATTGCGTCGAGCCGGCGAGCAATCTCGGCGCGATACGACGTGCGGTTGGGATCTGAGGCGTTGGCGCCCCAGGTGAGCGAGGCACCGAAGAAGACCACGTCGAGCCGCTCGCCGGCCCGGGCCCGCTTGTCGAACTCGGCGAACGACGGCCGCGAAAGGGTGGCGGGATCGGCGGGCTTGGCAGCGAATACCGCCGCTGCCGCGATGACGACGATCCAGGCGGTGAGAACGGCGAACGGCGGTTTCATATGGCGATCCTCCCGCTGCGTGGAATCACTGTTGAAAGCACGGGATGCCATGGCCAGGCAGACACTCAGCGGTATTCCGCCCGGCCCCAGATCGCCGCCCGCTCCCAGACGTTGATTCGCCGGGGCTCATCGCGGTTGCGGACCTCCACCATGTGCTCTCGGCGCATCCGGCCCGCCTCGTCGGACCAGTTCACCTGCCAGAGTGCCGCGAGCACGTCGCCACGGCGCGGCGGATCGTCGGCGCAGCCCAGGAGCGTCCACGGGATTGCGTATTCGAGCGTGTAGCCCTTGCCGTCGGCGTCGGCCCGGAAGGCACCGGCGAACCCGGCCGGATTCACGACGAGCGGACCGGTGAGCATGCCGTCGACGATCGTGAGGCAGGGTGTCTTCGTCGGGGCGTGGAACCACATCGTGAGATGGGCGAAGCGGGGGTTGGCGGCAAGCTCATTCTCCTCGGCGGTCGGCTCGATCTGCCGCAGGGAGTAATAGCCCCACGAATTGCCACGGGCCGGCCAGCCCATGCGGCGATCGGTCGATACCCGCACCTGCACGCCCCCGCTCTGCCATCCATACCCGGCATCGACCTCCGGATCGATGATGCCCCGCATCGGCATCGGATCGCCGATGTGGGCCGCGATGTAGAGAAAGCGGTCGTCGTACATCATCCGGCCATCGGCCCACTCCGGGCAGTCGGCGGAGCCGTCGCGGGTTTCCGAAAACCCGTCGCGGCCGGCCCATTCGTCGAGCACGCCATCCACGACCACGACCGGCGGCGCACGGTGCACCGTGATCGAGTCGTGCTGCGGCCGGCCGTAGAGCCAGACTTCGCTCGCGGAGTTCGGCTCCGGGCTGCCGTGCCACGGGATGCCGACGTCGGGCGGCAGCTCCCGCACGAACCGTTCCGGGCGATACTCCAGTGGTTTCGGCTCCGCAGCAGGCTCGGCGGAAAACCGGGCCGCCTGCCCGGCCTCGAGCCGCTTTGGCGGGCGGGCCGCTTCCGGCCGCGAGCCCGACGAGGCGATCACAGCCCCGTCGTAGACCTGCACGTCGGTCTCGCTGCCGCTGCCGACGCTCACCGCAAACTCCGTGCCCAGATCGAGCACGTCGGCGGTCGGAGTCCGCAGCCGGAAGCCGTCGGTGCCCTTCGGCATCCGCACGACCACGCGGCCGCGGTGGAGGACGGCCGTCATGTCGTCCACGAGATCGAGTTCACCGGGCCCCTCGAAGACGATGACGACTCCGTTGCGCAGCGCGAGTTCCACCGCCCCGCCGCCGATGGCAAGCCGCCCGCCGGCGAACGGCTTTCCGGTCTCGGGCACGAGGCATTCGCCTTGCGGCACGAGAAAACGGGTTCGTGCGACGACAGCCAGCGGCGCGGGCCCGGACTCCCCGGGGCCGCCACGATCGACGCTCTCCAGGGCGGCGACCTTCGGCGGTTCGTGCGGCCGCAGCCGCCAGGCGAGGCCAACGGCCGCCGCCGAGGCGAGTCCGATCGTCAGCACGACCGCCGCCGCGAACCGCCGCGGGTCGAAATGTGGGTCGGGCGAATCGTCCGGCGAGGGCGTGTCTTCGGACGCGAGGCAGGTCGAATCCCAGTGGAGGGCCGAGTGCAGTTCCATGAACGCGCGATAGGCGCGCCTCGCCTCGGCGCTCGACGCGAGGACCGCCGCCAGTTCCCGCTCGTCGGCCTCCGACTGGATGCCGTCTGCGACGCGGTTGAAGAGATCCTGCCAGTCGGCGATCATGCAAGCGACTCCCGGGCAAGCGTCCTGTTGACGCACTCGAGCAGCGACTGCCGGATCCGCCGCAGCCTGTCGGAGACCGCCTTCGGCGTGATTCCCATGACGCCCGCCATCGCGTTCACCGACCCGTTGGGTTCGTACCGCTTGAGCACGAGATCCCGCTGAGGCCGCTTGAGTTTCTGGAGGCACGAGGCCACCGCGATCCGCCGGGGGTCGAAGAGCGGTTCGGCGGCGGCCTCGCTCGCCAGCATCCGCACGAGGTCGGAGTCGAATATGACCCGCTGCCGCTGCCTCGCCTTCAGCCAGGCGAGGGCCTGGAACTGCGCGAACCGCATCGCCCAGGGGAGAAACGGCCGGGCGACGTCGAATTCGGCCGCCTTTTGCCAGAGCACGAGATTGGTCTCCTGGAGCACGTCGTCGGCGTCGGCCGGGTTCCAGACCAGCGACACGATGAATGCATGCAGCTTCCGCTGGCATTTCGTCATCTGGACGGCGAATTCTGCAGAAACGCTCACGTTTCAGGGGCCTCCGTTGAGAATTTAGCGAATCCCCGGCGAATCCCGCGAAAAGAGACTGGGAAAGGCGACGATCCCCCACCCCCGCCTCGTCGGTGCAGACTGGCAGTCTGGCAGTCTGCACACCTTTGCGGCATGGGAAACGCATTCCGCAGAGTGCGACTGCGGCTACGGGGAACGGTTGGGGGGCCACGCCGAGGCTTTTGCCCGTCTCAGCCCGCGGGAAACGGCCTTTTTCGGCTAATAATTCCGGAGAGTTCGCGGCCATGAAACCATCGATCTTTGCCGCGTCCGCGATCCTGGCCGCCCTCTCCTCGACGCTCGTCGCCGCCCCCGACTTCGAGGCGGATGTCGGGCCCTATTTTCGGGCCCACTGCGTCGGCTGCCACGGCAGCGACAAGACCGAAGGCGACTTTCGCATCGACACGCTCTCCCGCGAGGTCGGCGTGGAAGACGCAGCACGGTGGGCCGACGTCGTCGCGCGGATCACCTCGGGGGAGATGCCGCCCAAGGACGCGGCGAGCCGGCCCGCGGCGGACGAATCCGCCGCCGTCATCGCGTGGCTCGCAGCCCGGCTCGAGGAGGGGGAGGCGGCGCGAATGGCGCGGCGGGACCGCGTGAGCTACAACCGGCTGACCCGCGACGAATACGTCAACACGATCCGCGACCTCATCGGCGTTCATTTCGACGCCACCGACCCGGCCGGCTTCCCCGAGGATCCCGAATGGCGGGGGTTCGAGCGACTGGGCTCGGTGCTCACGCTTTCCCCCTCCACGATCGAGAAGTACCTCGCCGCCGGCGAGGCGATCCTGGCCGAGGCCTATCCGGAGAAGAAACCGGCGTTTCTCGAGGCCAGCCGCCGGGCCGTCCTGGAGCAAACGATCAACGAGACCCATCGCGAGCGGCTGCGGGAGGCGGGGCTGCTCGAAAAGGTGCGGTTCGAGATGTGGGCGGGCGACATCTATCGCCACTCCATGATTCAGTCCCTGCCGGAAGCGGGCATCTACGAGATCAGCTACACGCTCAGCGGATTGAAGCCCGAGAAAGGCCGAGCTCCGCGATTGAAGGTCGTCGAAACGAACGTCGATCGCGTGCTCTTCGCCGAGGACATCGTCGCCTCCGAGGACCGGCCGATCACGGTCACGTTCCAGGCGCATCTCCCCAAGGGCCATCCGACGATCCACGTCATCAACGACGTTCCGGGGCCGCCAGGCAACTTCCGGGCGGCGAACCACAGCAACATCCCCTTCATCAGCACGAAACACCCCCGCGCGGCCTGGCAGATGAAGCTCACCGACGAGCGGGGCCGGCCGCGGTACCCGTTCCTGATCCTCGACTCGGTCTCCTGGCGAGGGCCGATCGTCAGCGAACAGGAGCAGCGGCGCCGCGACGAGTACTGGCCGGCCGAGGCGGGCAACCTGGAGCACGTGCGCGCGGGGCTTGAAAAACTGGCACGTCGCACTTTTCGTCGACCGGTGACGGCCGACGAAGTGGAAGGCCACTTCGCCCTCGTGAAGGCGGAGCTCGACGCCGGCGAGGCGTTCCCGGCCGCCGTCAAGACCGGCATGCTCTCGATCCTCTGCTCCAAGAGTTTTCTGTTCTTGACCGAAGGCGACGAGGATGCCCCCCGCGACACGCTCGACGACTGGGAGCTGGCCAGTCGGCTTTCGTATCTGCTCTGGAGCACGATGCCCGACGACGAACTCTTCACGCTGGCCGGGCAGGGGAAGCTTCGCGACGGTTCCGAGCTTCGACGCCAGGCCGAACGCATGCTCGCCGATCCGCGGGCCCGGCGATTCAGCGAGTCGTTCGCGTCGCAGTGGCTGCAGCTGCGAAAGGTCGGCATGTTCCAGCCCGACAGGATGCTCTATCCCGACTACGACGCGTCGCTCGAAAAGAGCATGGTCGGCGAGACGACGTCGTTCTTCCACGAGGTGCTCGACCGCAACCTTTCGCTGCGGGAATTCCTCGACTCGGATTGGACGATGGCGAACCCGCGGCTGGCCCGGTTCTACGGCCTGCCGGAGGGGGAGGCCGTCGGCTTTCGCCGCGTGTCGCTGCCGCAGGACGGCCGCCGCGGCGGCCTGCTCACCCAGGCCGCGATTCTCTCGCTCACATCCGACGGCACGCGGCATCGTCCCGTGCATCGCGGGAAATGGGTCCTGGAATCGATCTTCGGCCGGTCTCCCCCGACGCCCCCGGCCAACGTCGATCCGATCGAGCCGAACCCGGTGGACTCCCCGAAGGCGACGCTGCGGATGAAGCTCGCGGCCCACACCTACGATCCGCGGTGCGCGTCGTGCCATCGCACAATCGATCCGCTCGGGCTGGCCTTCGAGAACTACGACGCGATCGGCCGCTGGCGGTCGCACGAGGCCGTCGGGGGCACGGGCGACGACCCTCCGGTCGATCCCTCCGGAGCGCTGCCCGATGGCCGCAGCTTCCGCTCGCCCGAGGAGTTCAAGCGTCTCCTCCTCGACGACATCGATGCGTTCGCCGCCACGTTCGTCGAAAAGCTCGCCACTTACGGCCTGCGGCGGGTGATGTCGTTCGACGACCGGGACGACCTGGCGACGATCGCCCGTGCCGGCCGCGACCACGACTACCGCCTGCGGGATATCATCACGTCGTTCGTCACCTCCGAGTTGTTCCAGAAACGATGAGAGCTACGGCATGAGCAACGTCAACACGGCCCGCTGGCTGATGAGCCGCCGCCATGCGCTGCGGGGAATCGGCGTCTCGATGACCCTGCCGCTGCTCGACTGCATGATCCCGCCGAGCTGCGCGGCGGCGGCCGCGCCTGCCCCCACGCCCCCCAGGCGGAGCGTCTTTCTCTACATTCCCAACGGGGTCAATCCGCTCTGCTGGCAGATCGAGAAGACCGGCACCGACTTCCAGTTCGCGAAGTCGATGCAGTCGCTCGAGCGGCATCGCGCGAACGTCACGCCCATCAGCGGGCTGCACCATCCGCTGGGGCTGGGCAAGGCACACAGCTGCGAGCGGGTGTGGCTGACCGGCGCGAACGTGCCCGCCGACGGCGGCGCCTTTCGCAACACCGTCTCCGTCGATCAGCTCATCGCGGAGGTGCAGGGGCCGAGCACGCGGTTTGCCTCGCTGGAACTCGCGATCGAGGGCAATTCGCTGGCGTGGTCGCGGGACGGCATCCAGCTCCCGGCCGAGCGAAATCCCCGCCAGATCTTCAACATGCTCTGCGGGGTCGACCGGGAGAAGAAGACGGTGATCCAGCGGCGGCTCGAGCGTCGAGGAAGCATCCTCGATCTCGTCGCCGAGGACGCGCATCGCGTGACGCGAAAGCTCGGCGCTCACGACCGCTCGAAGCTCGACGAATACCTGACGGCGGTGCGGCAGGTCGAACTACGGACCGAGCGCGCGGAAAGCTGGCTCGACGTTCCCAAGCCCGCGGTCGCGGCCGCCGACGAGGAACGGCTGACCCGCAAGGTCGATCTGTCGCGGGTGCGGGAGTATCACGGGCTGTTCGCCGACCTCATGGTTCTGGCGCTGCGGACCGACTCGACGCGGGTCATCACCTGCTCGATCTGTGGCGAGGCCCAGGGCGGATCGATTCCCGACATCGGCATCTCGTCGGGCCGCCACTCGCTCTCCCACCACAACGGCGATCCCGAGCAGATGCGGCGGCTGGCCGACACCGATGCCTTCCTCGTCGAGCAGTTCGCCTCGTTCCTCGACCGGCTCGCGGCATACGAGGAGGAGGGGCGGCCGCTGTTGGACACGACACAGGTGCTCTGGGGGAGCGGAATGGCCTACGGACAAAACCACGGCAACGCGAACCTGCCGACGATCCTGGCGGGCGGCCGCTCGCTCGGCTACCGTCACGGCGAGCACGTCGATTTCAACCTGCCGAAGATCGGTCGCTACGACCTGGCCGATGCCAATGCGCTCTACCGCATCTGCTCGCGTCCGGTGGACGATCGCGCGCGGCTGAGCAACCTGCTTCTGACCATGTGCCAGCGGGTGGGCGTCGAGGCCGACGCGTTCCAGGACAGCACCGGCCCGATCTCGAACGTGCTGGGCTGAACATGAGAGCAGTCTTTTTCGTGTTTGCCGCCGCGGCTTCGCTCGGTGTCGCCGCCCTCCGCGCCGCCGACCCGCCCGCGTTTCGAACCGACGATCGTCCCGATGCGTCGCTCAAGTGGTTTCAGCTCGTGGAAGGGAAGTTCCCGCCCGCGGGCTCGGCCCACGCCATCTCGGGCGAACTGATCGAGTGCGACCATCCCGAGCGGCGGTTCCGGATTCGGGTCGACCGCGACGACAGCCAGCAGGTTTCCCATTTCGACCTGCCGCTGGAAAGCTCGATGCTGCCCTACGGCGCGATCCACTACCACGGGGCGCCGGCGGCCCTCCAGGACATCCCGATCGGCACGCACCTGCATGGTCTTTTCTACTTGAGGGATCCAGGCGACAAGTCGCCGCCGCCCGGAGGCGTTCATGGGCGGCACTCGCCGGAATGGGAGTTCAAGCGGTGCCTGCGGCTGGAGGACGATTTCTCGTACCGCACGCGGCTGAAGCAAGCGTGGCGGATCGACACTGTGGACCTCGCCGGCAAGAAGCTCACCGCCACGCTCGTGGGCGCTGACACGCCGGCCGGCACGCCGAAGGTGTTCGACCTGATGGGCGGCACAAGGGTTCACGTCGGCAAAGGGTTCGGGACATTCGAATCGATCGCGGTCGGCCAGACCGTGCAGTTCAACCTCTCGTGGGCGACGCTCCGCGGCCCGGGGCGAGTGCTCGACATCTGGCTGGACGAGCCGAGCCGCCGGCTCGCGACCGAGATGCAGCTTGAGCGGCACCGCGATCACATCCGGGATCGCGGCCTGCCGGGCTGGATCGACGCCGTCGACGACGAGCAGCAGATCGTGAAGATCACGTTCTTCGACTCGGTGGACCCCGGGCTGTTCGAGGAACTGACCGGCATCGACGAGGAGCCGCATGGCTGGCCGTTCTCGGCCCGCGAGGACGATCCCAAGGCCCCGAAGGGGGGCATCGCCGTCGCGGCCGAGTCGCTCATGACCCACGAGCCGATGCACGATCGCAAGGGGGGCAACATCCTCGCGATCGACAGGGTGCCCGTGGAAGTCGGTTCGAGCGGCGTGCGGATCAAGGTGAAGTGTTGCATGATGCTCGAGGGCTTTCGCCCCGGCCGGATCGTGCGGTTCTATCCGGCGACCTGGAAGGTCGGCATCCTTCCAAAAGAAGAGCAACTGTTCGGCCGCGAGTAGGGGCGGCTCTCTCGTGAAACCGGTGTTTGGCACCGAATCCGGCTCAGTAGTCGGCGACGGAGCCGTCTTTCAGCTTTTGCCCCGGCCACTTGAAGGTCTGCGGTTTGCCCGCCTCCTCGGCCAGGAGCTTTTCGTCCACCTCCACCCCGAGCCCCGGGCCGGGCGGCAGGCCGATCGTTCCGTCGGCGTCGTAGGCGTACTCCATCCGTAGGATGTCGGGCAGCATGCGCGCGGCGTTGTCCGGGTAGAACTCGTGGATCAAAAACAGCGGGATCGCGGCTGTCACGTGCA
Organism: Pirellulales bacterium; assembly: GCA_044337015.1. GTDB lineage: Bacteria > Planctomycetota > Planctomycetia > Pirellulales > UBA1268 > UBA4655. The sequence goes on along the minus strand of JBIIOJ010000025.1, from coordinate 11,417 downwards.
GGCTCGCGGCGATCCCGAGGAAGCTGCCGGTGCAGTGCGGCGCCAGTGGCACGTAGTAGGCCTCGGCGAGCGTCGCGATTTTCCGCATCTGGCTGATGCCGCCGGTATGGCTGGAATCCGGCTGCAGAACATCGATGCACCGCTCGTGCAGGTAGGGGATCACCTCGTAGATCGTCCGGTCCCGCTCGCCGGTGGCGAGAGGAACGTCGATCTTCTCCCGCAACCGCTTGAAGATCTCGATGTTGCCCGGCACGCCCGGCTCCTCGATGAAGAGCACGTCGTAGGGCTTGATCGCGGCCGCCACCTGGATCAGCGTCGCCGGCGGCAGGGCCGAATGGGCGTCGAACATCACGGCGCCCTTCGGGCCCACCTTCTCGCGGGCCGCCTTGATCGCGTTCACGTAGCCTTCGACGACGTCCGGGGTGGCGGAATGCTCGCGAGGGCCGCCCGGCGGCACCTTGTAGGCCAGCGGCGTGTGGTAGACGCGGATGCGGTCGCGGGTCGGCCCGCCCAGGAGCCGGTAGACGGGCGTGTTCCAGAGCTTGCCGGCGATGTCCCAGAGGGCCACGTCGATCCCGGCCATGGCATGGATCATGATCGCACCGCCGCGGATGTCGCGGTGCGCGCGAAACATCTTCTGCCAGAGGTGCTCAATCCGCGTCGGGTTCTCGCCGTTGACCAGTTCGAACAGCGATTCGACGCAGACCTTGCCGACCCGCGGGTCGGTGCCCTTCACCTCGCCCCAGCCGGCGATGCCGTGGTTCGTCTCGATCTTCACGATCACGACCGGGCCGACCCAGTAGGTCTTCAGCCCCGTGATGCGGATGCTCGACGAACGGTCGACGACCTGCGCCCCGGCCGCATCCTCCGCGGCCACGGCGTGGTTGGCCATCGCGAATCCGGCCGCCGCCGCGCCGAGCGAATGGAACATGTCGCGCCGCCCGAAAGCCGGCGGTGCCGTCCGGGCCGGGGAGAGGTCTGCCATGCTGGTTCACTCCGGAAGGGACGGATGGAGCACAAGATCGTTTGGGCCTGTCGTTCGCGGGGAGCGGGATCGCCCGAAGGATACCGTCGTGCAGCCGCTCACGTCGCCGCTGCCTTCGCCCGCTGCCCCGATGACGAGGCCGACGGGGCCTCTTCGACAAGCTTCAGCAGGCGGTCGATCATCGCGTCGGCGTCGATGCCCTCCGCCTGCGCGGTGAAGTTCGTATAGATGCGATGCCGCAAGACCGCGCGGGTGACGGCCCGCACGTCGTCGGCGGTCGCCTGCGGGTTGCCGCGCAAAAGCGCCCGGCTCTTCGCCCCGAGCGCGAGGTACTGCCCGGCCCGCGGGCCGGCCCCCCAGGCGAGATACTTCCGGGTGATGTCGGGCGAGGTCTCCTTGTTCGGGTGCGTCGCGGAAACCAGCCGGACGATGTATTCGAGGACGTGGTCGCTGATCGGCACCTGCCGCACCGCCTTGCGGAGCGCGATCACGTCCTCGCCGGTCAGCACCGATTCCGGAGTTTCCAATCCCCCCGCCGTCGTGTTCTTGATGATCGTCTTGAGCTCCGTGTCCGACGGATAGTCGACGTAGAGGTTGAACATGAAGCGGTCGAGCTGCGCCTCCGGCAGCGGATACGTTCCCTCCTGCTCGATGGGATTCTGCGTCGCCATCACCATGAAGGGCTCCTCGAGCTTGTAGGTCTTCTTGCCCACGGTGATGCTCTTTTCCTGCATCGCCTCCAAGAGCGCCGCCTGCGTCTTGGGGGGCGTGCGGTTGATCTCGTCGGCCAGGAGCAGGTTCGTGAACACCGGGCCCTGCACGAAGACGAACTGCTTCTTGCCGGTCGAATGATCCTCCTCGAGAATCTCCGTGCCGGTGATGTCGCTGGGCATCATGTCGGGGGTGAACTGGATCCGCTTGAAGTGCATCGAGAGCGTCTTGGCGAGCGTGCTCACCAGGAGTGTCTTCGCGAGGCCGGGCACGCCCACGAGCAGCACGTGGCCGCCGGCGCACATGGCGATGAAAACCTGGTCGATCAGGTCTTCCTGGCCGACGATGACCTTGCGAAGTTCACCGAGCACGCGGTCGCGGGCGTTGCGGGCATGGTCGATGGCGTGCTGGGCGTTGGGAGCATTCATGGGAAGCGGTCCGAGGGGTGGTGTGGAACGTGAAAACGGAGAAACGAAAAACGGGTATGTCAGCGAACGACGACGTTGAACGGCAGTTCAATCCAGGGGGGGTGATCGTGAGAGCGGGCCCGCGTGGCGGGCGTGGCGGGTTCGAAGCGAACGGCCTCCGAGCCGCCCTGCCCGGGATCCTTCCAGACGAACCCGCCGGGATAGTCGCGGGAATGGCCGTCGACCAGCTTTCCCGGATACCGGCCCGGCTCGAGCGCGGGCAGCGGCGCGGTGAACAGGAACGTCTGCCCCAGCTGCGGGTCGCACCGCGCGCCGCCTGATGGCTCGAGCGGCACGAAGCGGCCGTCGATGTCGAGGGCGATCTTCTTCGCGAGCGTCCTCGCCTTGTCGGCAAAAAACGCATCCCGCTCGCGGTCGGAGATGGCGCCGTCGCCGTCGATATCCATCGCCTTCAGCTCCATGAGCGTCGCCCGCTCGGTGGGCAGCAGGCGGTACACGAGCCGAGCCTTCCCTTCCTCTGCAAAGAGCCGCAGCTCCCGTTCGACGTGGTCGATCGGCGATTCGTGGCCGTGGCCGGCCGTCGGCGCCGAGGCCGCGAGCAATGCCAGGACGACGATCGACGGGTTGTATGGAGACTTCATGGCACGTCGGTGTTCGTTGCGACCGCCCTGGTCGCCCCGTCGAGGGCGGCCGGCAGCTGCCAGGTGTCGAGGCCGGAATGCAGCAGGGCGTCGATGAACGGCGATCGCCGGATGGCCGCCAGATCCGCGGTATACCGCGACGGGTCGGCGGCTCCGGCCGCACGCACCGCGGCCTCGAGGACGGCGAAGTCCGCGGACTTCAGCGCCGTGGCGATCATCGGTGAATCGAGCTTGATCTGGGCGAGCGACCGCAAGACCGCGACCTTGGTGGCAGGCGTCGCAGCTTCGAACCGCCGGACGACCTCCGCCACCACCACCTTCTCCCCCTGCCGCAGGCGGGCGAGGTCGATGAACAGCCTCGCCTGTTCGAGCGGCTCGGGCATCAATCCGTCGGCGGCCAACTCGGGGAAGAACCTCGGCGCGTCGGCGGCCAGTCGGTGGAGCGCATCCCTCGCGTCCGCCCCGTCGTAGTTGCCCAAGGCCCAGATCGCCTGCGCCCGAACCGCCACGGGCGCCGTCACGTCCTCCGCCAGGCCCACGAGAAACCGCGAGGCGCCGGGCAGGTCTCGCTGGCTCGCGATCCGGCAGAGCAGATCCGCCTGCATCGGCTCGGCGACACCGGCCAGGAGGTCGGCCAACGCCCTGTCGGCCGCCGCTCCGGGAATGCGGTTGATCGCCAGGATCGTCTTCATCCGCACGGCCAGGTTTTTCTCCCGTTTCAGCCAGCCGAGCAGTCGGCCGATGGCGTCCGCATCGCCGACCGCACCGACGGCATCGATCAACTGCGGGCTCGGATCGGGGTCTTCCGCGAGCAATTCCTTGACGGCCGGCAGCAGGGAGGCGTCGGGATGGGCCGCAGCGGCGTCGAGCGCGGCCCCGAGAACGCCGCCGGTCGCCTTCTCGAGGGCCTGCCGGATGATGGCGTGGCGGTCGGGCCAGCGGCTGTTTCCTACCGCAAGCAGGATCGATCGTCGGACCTCGGCGTCCTCCGAGCGACCGTACAGCTCGAGCATCGCCCGCGACACCTCGTCCGACTCGGGCCAGGCCTCGGCGGCCTCGGCGAGCTTCGCGAGCACCGCTGGGGACTGCTCGTCGCGCACCCGCGCGACCCACGCCCCCAGCGCCCTGCCGCGGGCCTCGGCGGGGAGCGTGGGGCCGTTCCGCCTGCCCTCGGACGCGATGCGGCCGATCGCCGATGCCGCGGCCTGCCGCAGCTGCTCGTCGGGCGACGCGAGCGATCCGATCACCCAGTCACCCGCCGCCACGACGCGGGCGTCGGCGACGAGCTTCAGCAGTGCCGAGGCCGTGGGCGGATCGGCGGCGACCTCCGGATTTTTTACGAGGGCAGCGATCGCCCCGCGAAACGCAGCGGCATGCTGCCGCTCGTTCCCCGCTCGCATCCACCAGCCGACGGCCGGAAACAACAGCCGCAGCTTCGCGAGATCAGGGCTGGCGGCGGCCTGCGCCTCGAGCCACTCGATCGTCGGCACCGGCGCGGCGCGGACGACGGCCTCGGGCAGCGAACGCGGCCAGGTCTTCCACGCAAGGCCCGCCGCAAGCGGCTTCTGGGCCTCGGCGGCCGACGCCGAATGGAAAAGCTCGAAGGCCGCGGGATGGTAGAGCCGCAGGATTTCGGGATGCATTCGGCGGCACTTCGCCCCCTGTGCGATGACGTCGAACAGCGCCTCCGCCTGCGTGGGCTTCGATTCGTCGAGGAACCCGGCGGCGGCCACCGCCGCGGCGATGCCCGACTTCCGCAGCGATTCGACCGTCGCCGCCGACGGACCGCCCGAATCAACGGCGGCGAGAAGCTCCGCAATGGCGGCGACGTCGGCCGTCTTCTCGGCGGGCGCGAATTCATAGACCGGCCAGTCGGGCTGTGTCTTGTGGAACCAGTCCGATTTCCGCTTCGGGCCGGAATGGTGGTAACGCTCCCGGAGGTCGCCGTCCTGCACGACGGCGAGCAGGCTCACCTTCTGCCCTTCCAGCTTCCACGGGCCGGCAACCCGCTTACCGTTCTCCTGCCGCCAGGTCTGTGCGGCGGTGGGAATCCCGAGGGCCCGCCACGGAATGCGAATCTCGGCCGTGTAGCCGGTGTCGGTGTCGCTGGCGTCGTTCACGGTCGAGGCCGAGCCGTCGGCCTTCGGCTTGAGCTTCACGGCACTTCGCACCGTGTGCGGCGGGTCATCCCGCAGCCATTCGGCGTCGAGGAACATGATGCCGTATGTGGTCAGCGTGCCCTTGGCGACTGGCCATTCCGGGGCCGGCACGATGCAGAAGACGTCGTTGAACTGGTTGATCGCGTTGTGGTGGATTTCCCACATGAACCGCTCGTCGCCGAAGGAGATGAAGAACTCCACCACGTCGACCTTGACCTTGGGATCGTTAATCGAAGCCCCGTCGCGCCGGTTCCCTTCGGGCCCCTCCGTGCGGCCGTTGCCCTTGGCGACGAGATTGGCGTCGAAGGTCTCGTAGCCGATGTAGAGGTAGTCTCCGTCCCAGGCATACTTCGCGACCATCCGCTTCTCGGCCGACTTCTCCGCCGGTTTGCTGCCGAGATAATCGACCTCGACCGGCGCGGCGATCCGCCACACCGGCTCGTCGAGCACGCCGTCGACGACGACCGGATCGACGGTCTCGGAAATCGACTCCGCGGCACGCGTGCGGCCGTCGGCCCCGGCGCCGAGGCAGGCGAGGACGATGAGGACGCGGTGGAAGTCGAGGTTGCGGTGTTTCATCGTTTCAAAACGGGGTTCACCCAGTTGGCGGCGTCGAACTTGTTGCCGTCATTGCCATCGGTCACGACCAGCCGCAGGCGGTTGATGCCGCCGACGTCCACGTCGACGTCCCGCGCGGTATCGAGCCCCGACATGAGCGGACTGGCCCAGAGCTTCCGGCCGTCGCCATACACCTCGAAGGTCACCGTTCCGCGGCCCTCGGTCATCGCGTCGACGCCGACCTTGCTCGTGAACCGTTTGAATTGGCCGTCGAGCGGAATCTCGAGCAGGCTCCGCGCGAACGTCCCGACGCCGTTCGTGAAGGTTTCCCGGTCGATCGACAAGGGAGCGCCGACGATGTTGCGGGCATACCGCGGCGTACCGACGTTTTGATCGGCATGCACGGCGCCGACCGTGGAGAGCGGGAAATCCTCGCCGCGCCATTCGAACGCGGTCCACGTGGCGGTGTTCGCCGGCGTGGAGTAGCGGATCTCGACGTCGGCCTCCGGCCTGCCGCCGACCGCCGCGGCGTCGATGACGAAGATTGATTCCCGCAGGCCGCCCGACAATTCCTTATCCGATCGGCGGAGATCCCAGGTGCCGACCGGGCTGCCGTTGACGAGCACCTGCGCCAGTTGGCCGGTCGCATCGAGCAGGAACTGCTTCTTGAGCACCAGGCCGCTGCCCGCGGGCACCGCGATCGCGAACGCCTCCGCGCCCCCCGCGGGGAACACGACGCCGGGAATCTCCCGCGGCTCTCCCCCGAAGGTGCGGCCCGCGATCGGCTGCTTCTGGCCGCCCGCAAGCCGGTATTTCTGTCGGCCGCCCGTCTCCGGCCGGAAGGCGGCGAGCACCCGCTGCGACCAGTCCGCTTCGGCGCCGTCGCGGACCTGGAGCCGCGCGAGCGCCTCCGCGAGCGGCTCGGAGCCGGCTTTCAGCGTGAAGCGGCAGGGCACCTTCCCGACCGGATACCAGCCCTGCTTCCCGGGCACCGGCCCGCCGAACAGGTCGCGAGCCTCCGTCACCGTCACGCCCGTGCCCGCGAACGAGAGCTGGCCCGCATCGTCGTTCCGCCACACGATCACGTGCGCCGATCCGCCGCCGGCGCCTTGCAGCACCGCCCGCGTGCGGCCGGGAACGACGTCCGACACTTCGAATCGCTCGCCGACGGGAGCCTCGGCCAGCCATCGGCGCACCTGCGCCATTCCCCAATAGGCCGGCTTGAATTGGTAGGCAGCCGCCAGTTCCGTGAGCGGAGGAATCACCATGGTGCGGCGATAGGCGAGGCCGAGGCCGAGCCGTGCGTAGTCCTCGTTCCGCAGTTCGAGCACGGAGCGGATGTCCGGACCTTCCACGAGCAGCGCGGCCCGGGCGAGATACGCGGCCTGATCGAAGGCGTCGAGACCTTCGGCATCCTTCTCGACCGCCCAATCGAGATCGGTGAGGAGGATGTTCCGCGGCTGCTTCGTGCCGGGAAGATCGAGCACCTTGCGCAGATCGCGGGCGTAGCCGACCACGCCCGCGTCCTCCGGCGACAGCCGGCCCACGTCGAGCCGCACGTTCACGCCGGAGAGCAGTTCGAGACCGCCGGCCTTTTCCAGGTCGGTGAGGTAGGCGAGGGCCGTCTCGCGGCCGAGCCCGCCGAGGTAGAGGGGCTTGCTCGCGGCGTAGATCCGCCGCCACTTTTCGGCGGTTTTCAGGAATGGCAGCAGCTTGTCGGCAGGGAAGGCCATCGGTCCGGTGCTGTCGGGGCTGTCCCAGAGCATCCAGCCGCTGACGTCGCCGGCGGCTCCCCGCATCACCTCCTCGACGAAGTTGTCCCAGTCGTCGAGCCGTTCGGGAACCATGAAGGTGTTCACCGCATGCCCCCGATCCCGCAGCGGGCGGACGAACGTGCCGGCCTTGACCTGCTCGAGGCCGGCCTGTGCGGCCCAGAAGGCGGAGTAACCGAGCAGCAGGAAGGGCTCGCCCCCTGCGGAGCTGACCCGCCCGGCCCGCATCTTGATGGTGTCGAGCTGCAGGTTGCCGGGATGATGCTCGACCCAGTCCCAATCTTCGTCGACCAGTTCGAACGTGCCGCCCACGGGCTTCCGCAGCGGCCATTCCTCTCCGATCACTCGGGCCCACTCGGGGCCCAGCACCGTGGCCGGGTCGGCGGCGAGGAGATCCTCCTCGATCGCTGCCAGAGTCTCCGGCCTGCCGGCCTCGCGGACTTCCGCCTTCACGAGGTAGAAGCCCTCCGGGAAATCCTTCGCGAGCTCGATTTTTTCCCGGGCTCCGGCGGCCAGCTCGACCTCCTTCTCGATGCCGACGACGCGGTCGCCCCGCCAGTCGAACAGGCCGCCGCTGATCGCGACCTTGCGGGGCTGCCCGAGGCCGAGATTGGCGAGCGTGACGGTCACCGGCCTGGCCGGTGGGTGGACGTTCGATTCGTCCGGGTGGTCGAGGCCCAGCGCGATCCGGTTCTCCGGCGGCAGCTGCGTGGTCACGGAGAGATCGTCGACGAACAACCGGCCGGAGTCGGCCGTGGCGCCGCCGGCGTCGACCGCGAAGTGGACGCCGAGCGGATAATTCGGCGTGAAGGCGAGCGGCCGCGTCGTGCCCGGCCAGTTCGGGGCCGGCGGCGGCAGCGTGAAGCGAACCTCGCGCCAGCCCTGCCAGTCGACCCGCACCGCATTCTGCAACTCGCCCCCGGTACGGGTCAGGAACAGGTTCCACTGGCCGTTCGGCAGCCCCTTGGCGATGCCCACGCGGTCGCCGACCACCGGATAGAAGAGCACGCCCGACGCATCGCCGTGCACCCAGACGGAAAGGTCGATCGGCACGCCGGCAAGCGGGGGATCGATGGAGACGAACCGCCGGGAACGGTCGGTCTTGCTCCAGTCGATTGCGAGCGACCGCCCGCCGCCGTGGGCTTGCTCCGTGCTCGTGCGGGCCGCGCTCGTGCCGACGGGCGGGGCATTCTCGATGTCGCGTCCCTTGAGGCCGAGATAGCCGCGGTCGGCCTCGAAGTCGGCGACCACCATCCGGCTGTCGGCCCGCGTGAGCACCATCTCCCGCGTCGTGGAAACCGAGCCGTCGGCCTGGTCGAACGCCGTCACCTGCAGCGTGAACGGCGCGAGCTTCCCCTCCGCGGCGCGGGCCAGCCCGGCGAGCGGCAGCGCGACCGACTTCGCCTCGCCGGCGGCCAACTCGAGGTCGGCCTGGCCGCTTCCGATCGCCTGGCCGCCGCGGTCGACGAGCGCCCACTGCACCTTCACCGTGCGGGGAGCGTGCAGCGAGGAATTCTGGATCGTGGCCGAGGCGTTGGCGGCAGGCTGCCACCGGTGCGCCGGATCGTCGTAGGCGACCTGCACCGACAGCGAATTGGCGAGCGGCTGCTGCGTGAAGACGTCGATCGGGCCGATCTGGATCGCGCCCTTCGTCTCGGGATCCGCGGCCTCGATCCGCAGGGCGGTGAGTTCGAGCGGAAAATCGATGGCTGGCGTGGATCCTTCGGGCGTGGTCGCGCCGCGTCCGCGGCCGGGGAGCGACACCTCGATGTACCGCCAGTCGGTGAAGTCGAGTGTGGCCAGTTCCCGCTCGCCCTCGTAGGTCCGCAGCCAACCGCCGTCGTAAAAATCGCTGCCGTCGGTGAAGTCGAGAAACAGCGCGAAGAGCCGCGACTTGCTGCCGTCCCCCTTCACCCAGAAGCCTGCGCGGTAGGCGTGGCCGGGCAGATACCGCACCGCGCCGGTATAGACCGCCGCATCGCCGGCATAGTCGATCTGGAGCGCGTGCTTCGCCGGCGGCTTTCCGTTCACGGCCGCGACGTCGGCGCGGGAGATGCGGGCCGATGTCTGCACGAGGGGAGTCGCCCGCTGCGCTTCGCCGTGCGTCCAGCCGATCCAGCTGCGGAGATTCTCCCGGGGCTTCGGGCCTCCGGCGGTGAACCACCGCGCGGCAGCGTCGCCCATGTCGTCGAAGAGATAACGGCTGTTTCCCACGACCAGCTGCGAATCGATGCGGGCGGAAAGGTCGGGCAGTTCCGGCGACATGACGTCGCCCGAGACCTTGAAGGGGGGGAGAAACGCCGCGAGATTCTCCGGGGCGAGATCCCAGCGGACCTCCCTTGCCGTGCCCGCGGCAAGGTCGAGCGTGAAGTCCCGGGCGGCCACCATGTTTTCATTGCGGTCGGTCAGCTGAAAGCGGCCCCGCACCTGGGCCGGCGCCTTCGTGAAATTACGGGCGTCGAGGGCGAGCTCCAGCGGCACGCCGATCTCGCGGACGTCGGAGCCGATCCAGCCGATCACGGCCTGGGCGTTGGGCGGGGCGGCGAAGGGGTAGACCCGCAGATCGTCGAGCTCGATCGTGCCCGCCATTGTGGGCTCCTTGCCCACGGGGTATACCGAGATTCTCTCGAACCAGAGGGAGTTCGCTTCCGCGGCGGCAGGTACTTGGAAGTCGACCTCCTTCCAGCCGGAGAAATCGAGCTTTACCCGCGTCGGAGAGAAATCGCGGCGATTGACGAAGACCTGCCGGCCGTCGGCCTCGGTCTTGATTGATCCCTCGCGAAAGCCGATCTCGAGCTCGTTGCCGGATGCGTCGCCTTTGACCCAGACCTTGGCCGTTCCGGCGGCCGCGACCAGCCTGCGGTCGTCGCCGAAGGTGATGGCGGCGGGGCGGTTCGGCGCGGCGAACGCATAGTGCAGCCGCAGGCTCGCCAGGCCCACCTTGGGATCGATGGTGTTCGCTTGGGTGCGCATCCCAAAGCTCCCCGGCAGGCTTCCCGGCGCCAGCGCCGTGAAGTTGTCGACGAGCACATGCGGCTGCGCGGATGCCGATCCCGCGACCGCGAGGACGAGAAGCAGCGAACGCATCATGGCGGCTGGGATGTTCATTGGGGGGAGTCGGCGGCCGAGGCGGGGGGGTCGGGAATCCAGACGAGCGCGCGGTTCTCGGCGTCCATGTAGGTGCGGGGCGGCCAGCGGTCATCCGTCCAGGCATACCCGACGTTCAGGAAGAGCTGGTCGCGCCACTTGGCGACGCTGAGCACCTTCTGGTCGAGCGGCGGGCCCTGGAACTTGAACTGGAACCGCGGGTCGGCCTGACCGTCGGACCGCTGCAGCACCGCGAGCCCCTTCTCCGTGGGCACGAGCAGCTGCGTCTGCGTGGCGATCGGCTGGCCGCTCACGCCGACGGTGAGATCCCGCTGCCAGCGGACCTTGCCGTCGGCCGCCACGACCGCGATGGCGCCTTGCTCGCTCGCAAACGCGATGCCGTCGGGCGTCACGACCGGGCAATGCGAGATGCGGCCGCCGAGGGCGTGCTTCCACACCTCGCGACCGGTGGCGAGATCGACCGCCCGCACGGTGCCCCCCTCGTCGCCCAGGTAGACGCGGCCGCCATGGATGGCCGGAGTCGACCGGGTGAGCGGTGCGATCGGGGCCTTCCAGATGAGCGCGCCGCGCTCGGCATCGAGGCAGTAGAGGAAGCCGTCCCACGACGCGAACACCACCCTTCCGTCGGCGAGCGCGGGCCCGCCGCGGACCTTGTCGCCGGTGGCGAATTCCCAGATGAGGATCCCGCTGTCGACGTCCACCTTGTAGAGCCGGCCGTCGTCGGAGCCGAAGAACACGTCGTCCCCCTGTGGCACGGGCGACGAGTAGATGCGGCCGCCGCTCGCGAACGACCAGAGGTAGGTGCCGTTGTCGGCGACCGCATGGAGCTTGTAGTCGGCCGAGCCCACGAGCAGCCGGCCGGCGTAGCGGCAGGGCGTGGTCGTCGGCGTGACGGAGGTGAGGGACCACTGCGGCCCGGCCTCGAGGCGGGTGGCGGGCTTCGGTCTCGCCCTGGGATTCGGTCTGGGATTCGCCGCGGGAGCGGACTCGACGACCTTCACCGACTGCACCGAGCCGGCGGGGTCGCTGATCGTGAAGACGCCGTCGACCACCGT
>JBIIOJ010000173.1:0-6625 GCA_044337015.1 Pirellulales bacterium | reverse complement strand
GGAAGGCGACCAGGCCGTGCTCGCGATCGACGTCAAGCGGCTGCCCGCGCGGACGACGCTCGCGGGCATCGAGGTCAATGACGGCCTGCGGACGACGCCCGCCGATCTCCTCGCCTATCTCGGCCTCGACATCGGGCAGCCGGTGACGGCGGCCGACCGGCAGGCGTGGCTCGGGAAACTGCGGCTCTCGGGGCGGTTCATCAAGCAGGCATGCCGATTCGAGCCGCGGGGCGATCGCTGCGTGGCCCGGTTCGAACTCGTCGAGTACAAGCGAGCCGCGCCGCTCGATCGCGGCGATTCGCCCGAGCAGCAGGCGCTCCTGAGGGCCCGGGCCTGGCTCTCGGGCGAGTGGCACGGCGGCCGGGAGATCCGGGTTCGAGCGACAATCCAGCGAGAGGACAAGGCCGGCGGCGTTCATGGCCGCCCGATCCGCATCGAGTTGATCGGGGGCCTTGACACGGGCAGCGTGGTGAAGGGGGAAAATGGCGAATGGTCGTGCGGCGCAGTCTCGGTGCCGGGCACGATCGGGCTGTTCACGGACACGCAGCGATTCGACGGTTTTCCCCTTCCGGGATGGGCGCCGGTGGCGACGGCAAAACTCGTCGTCGCCCCCCGGGATCAGCAGCAGCGTTTGGAGGTCGGCTGGGGGATGAAGTGCGGCGGTTCGGCCCCGTTCGCGTTTCAGATCGAGCCCGTCACCTGCCATGTCGAAGGCTGGACCAGCCGGCGGGTCGGCGACGACCTCGTGATCGAGACCACCGACACGAACGGCCACCGGGAGATCTGGCTCGACCCGGCCTCCGGTCGGCCGCGGAAGTTCGTCGCCGTCGCCGATTCACATCGCATGGAGATCCTCTGCGACTCCGGCGCAGGCCTCGTGGCGGCGGCGGCCGCCGACCTGCGGGAACGGGCTGGCGAGAACCTCGCCGACTCCCATCGGCCGGTGTCGTCGGCCGCGCGGTTCGCCCTCGCCAATCGCAGCCTGTTCGGCGACGCGCTATGGCTGGCGACGGCCATAACTACCGGCACCATAATGGATGATGACGCCATCGCCCGATGGATCGAGTCGCTGCAGGTCGCCGTTGACGGCGACGGCCTCACGGCGGTCGATGCCACCGTCGGGAAGGGGATTCGCCGACTGCGCGACGCGGTAGCGAACGACACGCCTGAGGGACTCGCCATTCCGGTGTCAACCGCGGAGGAGATGGCAGGCGTCCGCGAGATGGAGATGTTTGCTTCCAGGTCCGCGGGCATGACGGCTGCGATCGACGGCATGCCCGTCGCACGGGCTGCTGCAGATGAACGGATCCTCCCGCCGCTGGCCGGGCCATCACGCGAGCCGTGGATGGGCAGGGCCCTGGGCCGGAAATGTGCTGCCGCGGTGGCACCTGTGCTGCGGCTGCTTGAACTGGAGATGGGCCGTGACGCGGCGGCGGTGGCGGCCGCGCGGGCGGCGGTTCTCATGTTCTGCACGGCCGACCATGCCGCGGCGGCACGGGAACTCGCCCGGGTGCCGGCCGCGTCGCTCTGGACGCCGGAACTGGAAGCCCTGTGCGCCGCGTTCGGCCCGCAGGGCCGCAACCTCGACCGCCGGGCCCGCGAGGCGCTCGCGTACCTTCACGGCGTCGCGGGCGACACGGCCTGGAGCGTGGCGACGTATCGCCGGCTGCTGGCCGAAACGGAGGAGCAGCATGCGCCGAATCATCCCGAGACGGCGAAGTATCTACACAACCTCGTCTGGCTGCTGAACCAATCCGGCGAGGTGAAGGAGGCCTACGCACTCGCGCGGCGGCCGCGGGCCACGATAGCGTGGGAAACGGGCCTGCACCCTCCGGTGCCCGCCCGCCTCAAGCAGCCGCCGGCCGTGGCCGGAAAAGACGAAGCCAAGGCCAAGAAGCCCGACGCCGGCAAGCCCGGCGACAAGCAGCACGAGTCGTCACCGGCCACCGAGTTCGAACGCTGGAGCGGCCTGGAACTCGGCACGCCCGGCACCCGCCGCTGACCGTTTTCAATAACATCAGGAGGAACACCTGGAGGGGGTGAAACCATGCGGGCGACTGGAAAAAACATGCGGCCGGGCCTGCCCGGAACCTTCGCGGAACTCGTTGCCCTGATGCCCCCGCAGGCGATCATGGACGACGTGCATCACGAGAACACGATCGAGATGATCGACCGGCTGATGGCCGCCGGACGTCTGACGAAAGGGCAGGAGCTGTACCTGGAAACGCTCGTTCAACTCGTACAGGCCTACGAGGCGTCCCACCATGCCATCAGGCTGTGCTGCCACGGGGTGCAGACTGCCAGTCTGCACCTACAGCCGGAGAGTTGCTGCTTTTTCCGACGCCGCCATCGGCCTGGACTCGCTCACGGCGCGGCTTCGGCCGGCGACGCTCGAACGCCGCCGAGTCGGCCGATGGATCTTGGCGCGGAAATGACGACCTCCTCGGAGGTCGTGGCCTTGCCGACGTTGCCGGCGGCGTCGCGGGCGGTCACCCGCAGATGCACCCGCGCGGGGACGCCACGGTCGGGAATCCAGCGGTACTCGCCGACCGCGTCGAGCCGGTCGGCGATCGGCACGAAGGGGCCATCGGGCCCGGGAGCGTAGTCGATGCCCGTGGACTGCGGCAGAAGCAGGGGGTCGCGAACCGAGTAGCGGACGACGATCGCCCTGATCGCCGAGCCACCGGCCTGCGGTTCGTCCCGCGCGACCGACAGGATTTCAACCTCGGGTGCCGTCTCGTCGACGCCGAGCCAGCTGTCGGGCAGTTCGCCGCTCCGCGGGCTCTCGGCAGCATCTTGCTCGTTGGTGATCTCGAGCCGAAACCCGTAGAGCCCGGGCTCAGCGAGCGTGACGTCGATCGGGCTTGCGTTGTCCTCGTCCTGCGCGAACCGCTGCCAGGTGACGCCACCGTCCCGGGTGCCCCAGAGTTCCACCCGCATCCGGCCCGCAGGCTTGCCTTCGGGCAGTTCGTAATCCCACGCGAACTTCCGCGACGCGACCATCTGGAGCGGACGGCCGCGGTACTCGAATCCGCCGCCCGCCTTGCCGACGACGCCGCCCGGCAGGCCCTCCGTCGCGGGCGGTTTCACCGTCGCGGGCCGCGAGGCCGTGAACGAGAGCGGCCCCGCCGCCTGAGACGTCGAGCCACCGCCATCAGACTGGGACAGCACGCTGCGAACGGGCTCGCCGGCCGAGCGGCGCAGCGGATTGCCAATCGATTCCGGCGACCACGCCGGAGCCCGCTCAGCGGGCCAGCCATCGGGCGAAGAGGGGGTGAGTGAGGCGGCAGCAGGCAGGGCAGGGGAGGGGAGGGAAGACAGAGAGGGAGATGTCGCGAGGCCGCCGCCGGCTCCGGGCAGGGTTGGCACCCCGAGTTCGCGAGCGAGCGTCGCCTGATCGACCTTGGGGTCGGCCGGCTCGAGCGCGAACTGCTTCGTCGCGGGATTGCCCGAGGCGTCGGCGAGCGTCACGCGGACGACGAGGCCGTCGGTCTTCTCGCCTGCCCACCAGATCTCCTCGCCGAGCAGGTGGGCGGGCGACTCGCGGGCCAGGACCGGCTGCGCGGCGATGCGTTTCCACTGCGGTTCGACGGTCGATCGATACTCGACGACGACCGATTCCAGGTTCACCGAGTCGTCGGTCGCGGCGAAGCGGCAGATCACCTCGCCGTCGCCTCCTTTCCACGCGCGGCCGACGAGCTTCGGCCCGGCCGCATCGACCACGACCCGCGTGTCGGGCCCCTCGCCGCCGCGAAGGCGGCCTTGGGAATCGATCGTTCGCAGTCGAAACCAATACTCGCCGTCGGCGTCGGCGGTGTAGGTGAACGATCCCGCAGAAGGGGCGACCTGTCCGGCGGTTTGCCAGGTCGCGCCGAGATCCCGCGAGGCGTCCATGACGACCTGCCGCGGTGCGGCTTCGGCGGACGACGGCTTCGGCAGGCTGAAGGGGATCGAGAACGTCCGCTGGCGAATGCGGGCAGCCGGTGGCAGCCCCCCGGGCTCCGCGGCATGGAGGCCTCGGTCGATCGCCCCACAGGCGGCGACCGCGATCAGCCATAGAAACGAAACGCCGAGCCGCCGGCCGAGCCGTGTCGATGCTGCGTCGGTTGGCGTCGCCTGAACAGAACCCCGCATATCGGGGAAAATCGGACCGTTCGGGCGGAAAAGTCCCGTCTCTCGGCCGCGGCGGGCACATCCCGACTTTCCGGAAGCGTTGCCGGCTGGACCGGGAAGTTTGGGGGCCGCCATAATCGGCGAAATTTCCGGAAGTGGCAGAGTTTGGCAGGGAGGCCGCAGGTCCCGCGGCTTTGATCTGGCGGCGGGAGCGGCAACGTGGTCAACTTCTTTCTGAGCTTGGTCGGACTGGTCCTCCTGCTTGCGGGCGGGGTCGCGGCCATAGGCTGGGTCCGGGCCTGGCGTCCTCGCCAGGGTGACGATCGTGTCGATTGGGAAAACATGCTGGCCGATTGCAAAAATTTGAGAAGCCAGGGTGTGCTCAGCGAGGACGAATACCGAAAGATAAGAACACTCGTCGAGGGTCGCCGGTCGTCTCCGTGACGCGCGGCCCCACGACCTGCTGCCAGTTCGTTTGCTGCCAGTTCGTGGAACAGAAGGGAAAAGCGGCCTCATGCCAACAGGGAAAGACGTCAACCTCGGCCGTCGCGGCACCGGCGGGACCACCAAGAAAAACGCCTTCTGCTCATTCTGCCGGAAGAGCTACCGCGACGTCGGGCCGCTCGTCGAGGGCCCAGGCGACGTCTACATCTGTGGCGAGTGCATCGAACTGTGCCAGTCGATCCTCGACCAGGAGAAGCGGCGGCGGGGCACCGGCAAGCAGCTCTTCACGTCGATCCCTTCCCCCCGGGAGATCGTCTCGCACCTCGACGAGTACGTCATCGGCCAGGAGCACGCCAAGCGGGTGCTGGCGGTGGCCGTGCACAGCCACTACAAGCGGCTGACGCTCGGCAGCGAGAACTCGGACGTCGAGGTCGAGAAGTCGAACATCCTCCTCCTCGGGCCAACCGGCTGCGGCAAGACGCTGCTCGCACGCACGCTCGCCCGGATTCTCAACGTGCCATTCGCCATCGGCGATGCGACGACTCTCACGGAGGCCGGCTACGTCGGCGAAGACGTCGAGAACCTGCTCCTGAAACTGCTCAACGCCGCCGACTTCGACATCGAGGCCGCGCAGCGGGGCGTGCTCTACATCGACGAGATCGACAAGATCGGCAAGACGAGCCAGAACGTCTCGATCACCCGCGACGTTTCGGGCGAGGGCGTGCAGCAAGCGCTCCTCAAGATGCTCGAGGGAACCGTCGCCAACGTTCCGCCGCAGGGAGGCCGCAAGCATCCCGAGCAGCAGTACATCCAGATCGACACGTCGAACATCCTCTTCATCTGCGGCGGCACGTTCGTCGGCATCGACAAGATCATCTCGCGTCGTCTCGGAAAGCGGACGATCGGCTTCGGCCAGCCTACCGGCTACCGCCAGGACGCCGACCTCTCGGAACTGCTTCCGCAGGTCGACTCCGACGACATCCTCGAGTTCGGCCTGATCCCCGAGCTCATCGGGCGACTGCCCGTGATCTCGTCGCTCAAGCCGCTCGACGAGGAGGCGCTCGTGAAGGTGCTCAGGGAGCCGAAGAACGCGCTTGTGAAGCAGTACCAGAAGCTCTTCAGCCTCGAGACCTGCGACCTCGAGTTCACGGAGGGCGCCTTGCGGGCGATCGCCCGCAAGGCGATGAAGAAGGAGACCGGCGCCCGCGGCCTGCGGTCGATCATCGAAGACGTGATGCTCGACATCATGTTCGAGCTGCCGGAGCATCCGGGCAGCCGCTACGTGATCACGGAGCGGAACGTCGATTCAGCGGAGCCCGTTCTCCCGCTGCCCGAGGCCCGCACGAAGAGCGCGTAAGGCCGGGAGCGTCGGAGTGTGCCGGCTCGGGGGCGATCACGGAGCGAGCCGCAGGAGCGCCTCGATGCCGCGGTCGAGCGTGCGATCGGCGACGGTGTAGGCGATGCGGAAGTGGGTGTCGGCCGCGCCGAAGACGTTGCCAGGCACGACGAGCAGCTTCTCCTCGCGGACGGCCCGATCGGCGAAGGCCTGCCCAGAGCCGCCGGGCGCCTCCGGGTAGAGGTAGAACGCCCCGCCGGGCCGCGTGAAGCGGTAGCGGCCCTCGAGCGCCGCCATGAGCCGGTCCCGCTTCCGGCGGCACTCGGCGAGCGGGCGGCTCATGTCGCTCTCGAGCGCCGCCAGCGCCGCCCACTGCCCGACCTGCGGGGCGCAGACGAACGAATACTGCTGGAGCGTGACACAGGCCTGCACGACCGGCTTCGGCCCGTGCACCCAGCCGACCCGCCATCCCGTCATGGCGTGCGATTTCGAGAACCCGTCGATGACGACCACCGACTCGCTGAAACTCGCGGGCGACGTGAAGGGGCCGTCGTAGCAGAACGATCGGTAGAGCTCGTCGCTCACGAGCGTGATGCCGTGCCTGTCGGCGAGGGCCGCGAGATTCCGTGCGGTATCGGCCGACACGACGTGGCCGGTGGGGTTCGAGGGTGTATTGAGCAGGATCGCCCTCGTTCGCGGCGTGATGGCACGCGCCACGGCCTCGACGTCGAT
>JBIIOJ010000172.1:0-6697 GCA_044337015.1 Pirellulales bacterium | reverse complement strand
CCGGCTGGAACGCCGCCGAAGCCCACCGCCATCCGGGTGACGTGCGTGCGGTCGCGATGTACCTGCCGCAGTTTCACCGGGTGCCGGAAAACGACCGCTGGTGGGGAGAGGGTTTCACGGAGTGGACGAACGTCCGCCGCGGAAGGCCGATGTATCCCGGCCACGAGCAGCCGCACGTGCCCCACGACGACATCGGC
Source organism: Pirellulales bacterium (assembly GCA_044337015.1). Taxonomy (GTDB): domain Bacteria; phylum Planctomycetota; class Planctomycetia; order Pirellulales; family UBA1268; genus UBA4655. The sequence continues at coordinate 6,500 of JBIIOJ010000172.1, read as the reverse complement.
TACTACGATCTTGACGACCCAGACGTGCTCGAGCGGCAGGCCGCACTGGCGGCCCGCTACGGAATCCACGGCTTCTGCTACTACTACTATTGGTTCGACGGCCGCAGGATCCTGGAAAAGCCGATTGAGCGGATGCTGCAAAGCGGAAAACCCGACTTCCCGTTCTGCTTCTGCTGGGCCAACGAGAACTGGACGCGGACGTGGGACGGCCTCGACCGCGAGGTTCTTCTCGAGCAGCGGCACTCTGCTGATAGCGACGAGCGGTTCCTCCGCGATCTGCTTCCGGCGCTTCGCGACCCGCGGTACATCCGGATCGAGGGGAAGCCGCTGCTTGCCGTCTACCGGCCGGCACTGCTCGACGATGCCGCCGCGACCGCCGAGCGATGGCGGGATCTCGCCGAGCGGGAGGGGCTCGAGGGGCTGCACCTCGCCGCCGTGCAGAGCTTCGACCGCGACGACCCGCGTGGCTTCGGCTTCGATTCGGCGATCCAGTTTCCGCCGCTGTTGATCCCAGCCGCCGACCTCGCGGCGAACGGGGATTTCATGGCCGAGCAGGGCTTTCGCGGGCACGTCCGCGACTACCGCGACGCCGTGCGTCATTCGGTCGGCCATCCTCGGCAGCGGTATCCGCTCTTTCGCGGCGTGATGCCCCGCTGGGACAACACCGCCCGACGGATGGAGCGGGCGACATCGTGGGTGAACGCGACGCCCGAGCGGTACGGCGACTGGCTGCGGGCCGCGGTCGCGCAGACGCAGGCCGAGCATCCCGACGGCCGGCAGTTCCTCTTCATCAACGCCTGGAACGAATGGGGGGAGGGGGCCCACCTCGAGCCCGACACGAGGCATGGCTACCGCTACCTCGAAGAGACGCTCGCGGCCCTGCGGACGGCGCAGGGCGGGGCGCTCGGCGGACCGATCGAGACGACCTCGGCCCGGCATCCGGACGTCGTCCGCGGGCGGCACGCGCGGCTCGAAGCGATCGTCGGCGGGCCGCTCTCGGCGCGTCAGCAGGACGAGCTTGCCGGGCATGTCGCGGTCGTTTCGCAGCTCGCAGCCGCTGGTCATTCGTTTTCTGTCGAAGACGGCGTCGCCCATTGCGGGATCGGTGGTGAGTCGATCGCCCTCCACGGGCCCGAGAGCCTGGCAGCCGCGCACGACAAGGCCTTCGGCGACGGAAGCGACCGGCCGTTCGCTTTCGTGCTGCTCCAGTTCGGCAGGCCGGAGGTGACGGCCCGGTGCGTCGAATCGATCCGGCGGCTCGACACGAGCGGCCGGGAGGTGCACGTCGTGATCGTCGACAACGCCTCGCCCCCCGAGGCAGTCGCGGCGACGAAGAGGCTCTTCGCCGGCCTGCCGCGTGTGACGCTGCTGTTCAATCAAAAGAACGCTGGCTTCGCCCGGGGCAACAACGTCGGCTACCGCCATGCCCGCGAGGTGCTCGGCGCAGACTTCATCGCCGTCGTGAACAACGACACCGTGTTCGAGGACGCCGCTTTCATCCCGAAGTGCCTCTCGATCTTCGCCCGACAGGCCTACTCCGTGCTCGGCCCCGACATCGTCACACCCGATGGCCGCCACGAGAATCCCTGGAACGATTGCGTGCATGCCCGGCAGGAGTGGCGGGCGCTTCAATCGCTCTTCGAGTGGCAGCGACAGACGTGGCGGGCGACCGGAAAGGCGGAGTTTCACCGGATCGGGACGCGGTCTCCCGACGCACGGTGCATCGTCGATCCCGTGCTCCAAGGGGCCGCCTACGTCTTCTCGCCCGTGTTCACCCGCGAGAAGGAGCGGCCATTCGACGAACGGACGTTCCTTTACGGCGAGGAATTCCTGCTCGCGGTCGACTGCCTTCTCTCCGGTCACCGCTCGCTCTACGCGAGCGAAGTCGCGATCCGTCACGAGGAGGGCGTCTCGACCGCCTCGATGCCCGACTCCAAAAAGATCGCCCGCGGCTACGACGGCGCGATCGACGCGATCCGACTCGCGCTCGCCCGCCTCGACCGCTACGCCGCGGCCGCGGAGGGGATCTGTGTCCGGCCCGACGCGTCCGAGATCGCCACGATCACAGGCGATGGCCGCAGGCACGTGCTCGTCGATCTCCTCTTCTGCCAGCCGGGGTTCCACGGGGGCGGCGAGTACGGCAAGGCCGTCTTCCGCGAGGTCGTCGAGTCGGCGGCGAGGCTGGGGGACGTGCAGGTCTGGGCCGCGATCGACCCCGCGCTCTTCATCGACGACTGGGTCTGGCAGCTCTGCCGCCGTCATGGTGTGAACCTCGTCGCCGTGAAGTCGTTCGACGACATCGTGTCGCTCATCGACTCCGAACGCTTCGACGCCTTCTTCGCGCCCGCGATCGTGGTCTACACCGGGTATGAATACATGAGGCGGGTCGGCGGGCCGTTGAAGTTCAAGGCTGGACGCACGCGGGTGATCGGCACGCTCCTCGATGTCCGCGATCTCGAGCTCGCCGAGGAGTGGCCGCGGATCGCGGCGGCCCGCCGCGGCGCCGGGTGCGTCCGCGAGCGATCTCTCTCGGCCGGCGCATGGCAGCAGGAAGAAAATCGCCAGGCCCGCCATGCCGAGGCACTCCGGCAGATGTACCGCGGTATCTGCGAGAGTCCCGCCGTCCACGAGCTCGTGACGATTTCGGAGTATTCGGCCCGAAGCATCCGCGAGCGGCTCGGCACGTCGCGGCCGATCCACGTGCTCTATGCCCCCGAGAAGGGGCGGCCGGAACCCGAGAGCTTCGCCTGGCCCGGGATCGATCTCGCCACGGATCCGTTCGCCGTCGTCGTCAACGCCGGCCGCGAGGAGAAGAACGCAGCGTCGGTCGTCGCCGCCCTCGACCGGCTTCTTTCGGAGCCAGCGTTCGCCGCGGCGAACCCACGGCTGAAGCTCGTGCTCACCGGCATCCAGGGTCTCGACGATCTCGGCATCGCGAAGCCGGCCCATGCCGGGCGGTTCGTGACGATGCCGCATCTTTCAGCTCCCCGGCTCGAATGGCTGTTGTCCCGGGCAAGGTTCCTCGCCTACGCCTCCTTCAACGAAGGCTTCGGCTACCCGCCGCTGGAGGCGATGACGCACGGCACGCCGAGCCTCATCGGCGACAACACGTCGGTACCCGAGGTCTGCGGCGACGCGGCCGTGGCCTGCGATCCTTTCGAACTCGACTCGGTTGCCAACGGGATCCGCACGATCCTCTCGTCGCCCCTGTCGCGGGACGCCCTCGGGTCACAACTTGCCGCGATGGCAGCACGACAGCGGCGCGACATGCGTTCGCTCGCCGATCTCATCTGCGGCAGGATCGCCTCGGCCGTGGTGGACGACGAGGCCGCACGAGCCACCGAGTGCATGAGGGCTGCCTGATGCTCGAGCTTTTCGCGGATGAACTCGCCGCGGCCGACCGAAGGCTCGCCGAAGATCCGCGATTGGAACTGTCGGCGGCGATGCGGAGGATTCCGCTCGAGGTGTTCGGCGAACTCTGCCTCGCGGTGCCGGACAATCTGAATGCGATTCGCTCCCGGCTGCCGACGATGGCGTCCGACGAGGTCCAGCGGAACTGGACCGGCAACTGCGGACAGGTGCTCATGAGCCAGTCGGTGGCGTTCGTGCGGACGATGCTCTCGATGCACGGCAACCGCGGCGACAGGGAGAAGGATGCGCTGCAGATCCTCGATTTCGGCTGCGGCTGGGGAAGGCTGCTGCGGCTGCTCTTGAAGTACGTTCCCGCCGAGAGGCTCCACGGCGTCGACCCCTGGCACCGGTCGATCGACCTCTGCCGCGAGCACGGCATCCCGTGCAAGCTGGCCCTGAGCGACTACATCCCGCGGTCGCTGCCGTTCGAAGGCCCATTCGACCTCGTCTACGCTTTCAGCGTGTTCACGCACCTGAGCGAGCCGACGGCCCGCGCGGCGCTTGCCGCGATCCGCAGTGCGATTTCCGAACGCGGCATGCTCTGCCTCACGATCCGTCCGATCGAATACTGGCATCACCACGGGCCGAACGGGGAGCCTGGGTGCATCGAGCGGCACCGCGACCTTGGCTTCGCCTTCCTCCCCCACGAGAGCCGGAAGCCGATCGAGGGAGAGATCACCTACGGCGACACCTCGATGTCGCTCGACCAGCTCGCCACGCTCGCCGAGGGCTGGACGATCGCCGAGGTCGAATGGAACCCGTGCGACCCGCTGCAGGTCGTGGTCGCACTCGTCCCCTCGTGAGCGTCGCATGAAAATCGCAATCCACCAGATCTACTACGAAGACTCGCAGCGGCGGGCGATCGACCCGGCGTTCCAGCCCTACGACAACCGCGCGAACCCCGATCCGGTCTGGCGGGAGTACCACGTCTTTCGCACCGAGTACCTCGCCGACAACGTGCGCGAGGGGGAGGTCACCGGCTACCTGTCGTGGAAGTTCGGCATGAAGACCCGCGTTCGCGGTCGCGACTTTGTCGACTTCATCAAACGCCATCCCGGGAGAGACGTCTGGTTCCTGAATCCCCACGGGATCGAGCCACGACGTTTCCGCAACGTCTGGCTCCAGGGGGAGCACCATCACCCTGGCATTCTCCGCCTCGCCCGCCGCGTCTTCCGGCATGTCGGGATCAACTGCGATCCGGAGTCGCTCGAGCAGCCGGAAAGCCAGGTGCTCTACTGCAACTACTGGGCCGGCACCCGCCGCTTCTGGGACGCCTACATCGCCTTCTGCGAGCCGGTTCGCGACTGCCTGCTGCACGCGCTCGACGATGACGACCGCCGGCTGCTCCACTCGCGGGCCGACCGGACGATCGACGCCTGCTACATCCCCTTCATCATGGAGCGGCTCTTCAGCACGCTGCTTTCGGTGCGGGGCGACCTCTCGTTCGCCGGTTGGGATGGCGAAGGGGCCAGGCGGCCTCGGCGGAGTTGGTTCGGCTGGCGGAGGGCGTCGTGAGCCGTCGAACGATCGCCGCCATCGCCGGCATGCTCGGAGCGGCCCTCGTGCTCTTCTGGGTCGGCTCGTTCGGTGTGAACGTGCCGATCGCCGACGACTGGGACCACGTGAAGACGAGCGTCCGCTGGCACGACCAGGGCGTCGACGCCCGGTCACTCTTCGCCCCGCACAACGAGCACTGCCTCGCGATCCCGAGGCTCCTCAACCATGCCGCCCTGAAGGCGAGCGGCGGCAACTACCGCGCCGTGCTCTTCCTGAACGCGGCGATCACGATCGCCTCGCTCGCGGTCGTGCTCGCGTTCGCCGCTGGCTGGCCGCTGCCGCCGGCCATCTTCGCGGTCCTCTCCGCCGCGATCGCGGCTCTCGTGTCGGGCTGGTGCCAGTGGCAGAACTGGATCTGGGCCTTCCAGACCCCCTGGTTCCTCCTTCCGCTCATTCTCGTCGCGGGGGCGGTCGCGGTGGCGCGGTCGAAATCCGTCCGGCTCGCCGTCGCGGCGACGTCGGTGTCGGCGATCCTCGGTCCCCTGTGCATGGCCAACGGCCTTTTCGTGGGCTGGGCCCTCCTGCCGGCAGTCGCCTTGCGGCTTGCCGACGAACCGCAACGCAGCCGCAGGCTGCCGCTGGCGATCACGGTCGGCTTCGTCATCGCGGCGACCGCCTTCGGCCTCTCGATCGTGGCGCGATCCCGTGGGCCGAACATGGGCGGGCCCGCGGCGGTGCTCGCTTCCCCGCTCGAAGCGGTGCGGCTGTTTCTCGCCGTGCTCGGCAGTCCGCTCGACCCGCGTGGCGCGTTCCACGGCCAGAAGACGCTCTCCACGATCGCAGGCGGTCTCTCGCTCGCCCTCGGGCTGGCATCGGCGATCGCCGCCCTTCGGGCATCTTGGAAACGCTCTCCGAGAGACCTCGGACCGGGGTTTGCCCTCATGGCCTACGGACTGGCGAGCGTGGCCGCCGTCGTCGTGGGTCGGCTTTCACTGCTCGCCAGTGAACCGGTCGAGAGCCGCTACCACACGTTCGCGATCGCCTGGCACGTCGGGGTGCTCCTGACCTGCGGCTGGCTCGCGGCGGAACAGGTCGGCACCGCTGCACGGGCCTGGAAGATGCTCCTCGTCGCCGCGTCGATCGCCTGCGTAGTGTCCACGCTCGTAGGCATGAAGCTCTTCCTCCGGCACGGCGACAACATGCGGCGGTCGCTCGAGGATCATCAGGCGATCTACCGCAACGCACGGGAGCCCGGCGGCCGCGAGAAGCTCCAGGAGATTTCGCGGCACTACGGCGCCGACGGCATCCTAGAACGGCTCGACGGCATGCGCCGCGCCGGCATCCTCCACGCCGACTACGCCCCTGCCCCTTGAGTGGATTCTGGGTGGATTCCCGGAGCAGCTTGGTTTTCGTTTGCATCAAACGTGCTGGGTTCGGGGCTGCCCGTGTGCCGCTCGCCGGACGCTCACTTCGGGCATCCTGCCCTGCGCTCGCTCGGATGCAGACTTCGCTCCGCAATCCTTGCTTCGCTTGTCTGCATACGCCGTCTCGGGCACACGGGCAGCCCCTCACGGTCTTCACGCCCCGAGGCC
>JBIIOJ010000171.1:0-6718 GCA_044337015.1 Pirellulales bacterium | reverse complement strand
GCCGGCGTATGCAGACAAGCGAAGCAAGGATTGCGCAGCGAAGTCTGCATCCGAGCGAGCGGAGGGCAGGATGCCCGCAGCGAGCGTCCGGCGATGGGCACGGGCAGCCCCGAACCCCAGCACGTTTGAGCCAGAATGAGACCACGATCGACGGCCCGAGGTATACTCGGTTCCCGGCATGCGAATCGTTCTCTGCTATCCGGTCGAGCCCAAGCACGTCTCCCAGATCCAGGCGGCGGCCCCCGGTGCGACGATCGTCGATGCGGGGCAGGAACGGGTGGCGGAGGAGCTGCCCGAGGCCGACATCTTCTGCGGCCACCCGAAGGTGCCGGTGCCGTGGGAACAGGTCGTTTCCCGCGGGCGGCTGCGGTGGATCCAGTCGTCGGCCGCGGGGCTCGACCACTGCCTCGTGCCGGCGGTCGTCGGCTCGGAGATCACGGTCACGAGCGCTTCCGGTGTGCTCGCCGACCAGGTTTCCGAGCATGCGATCGGCCTCGCCATCGCCTGCACGCGGCGTCTGCCTTTGTTTCTTGCGCAGCAGGCGGCCCGCGAGTTCGTCCGCCGGCCCACCCGCGACCTCACCGACGCGACGGTCGGGATCGTGGGGCTCGGCGGGGTGGGGCGGAGGCTCGCCGAATTGCTCGTGCCATTTCGTGCGAGAATCCTCGCCACCGACTACTTCCCGGTGCGAAAGCCGGCCCACGTGGAGTTTCTCGGTGGGCCCGAGAGCCTGCCCAAGCTGCTCGCGGAGGCCGACGTGCTCTTCCTCTGCGTGCCGCTCACCGATCACACCCGCGGCATGATCGATGCGAAGGCCCTCGCCGCGATGAAGCCGGGAGCGATCCTCGTGAACATGGCCCGTGGGCCGCTCGTCGACGAGCATGCCCTCGCCGCGGCGCTCGCAAGCGGCAATCTCGACTCGGCGGCCCTCGACGTGACTCCCAAGGAGCCGCCGCCCGCCGACAGCCCGCTCTGGACCGCCCCGCGGCTGATCGTCACGCCGCACGTGGCCGGACAGTCCGCCCGCCGAATCGATGCCATGACCGATTTCTTTTGTGATAATCTTTCGAGATACCTTCGGGGCGGGAGATTGCGAAACCTGGTCGACAAGCGGCTGGGCTTTCCCGAACCGGAGGACGCATGAATGCCAGGGACAGCATGACGACGACGGTCTTCAAGGAAGGACGCGCCACGATCGCCGTGGCCGGCGAGGTGGGCAGCCGCTGCCCGGAGGAGCTTCTCTCCAGGTATGGCGAGGTGCTCGACGGCGGCCGGATGAGCTGGACCACCCACCACAACCTCGCCCGCAGGCTCGGCGCGGGAGGGCAGGGGGTCGTGTTCCTCTCTATGCGGCGGGGCACCGACGGCTTCACGCTGCCGGTCGCGCTCAAGATCTTCTCCCCCGAGCGATACGACACCGAGGCCGACTACGACGAGGCGATGGGCCGGATCGCGGCCGTCGCCGCACGCGTGGCCCTCATCCAGCAGGACAACCTGCTCGACGTCCACAATTTCGTCGAGCAGCGGCGGATCCGTCTCATGGAGATGGAGTGGATCGACGGGCACGACCTTTCACGGCTGCTCGCCACGGAGACGCTCGAGCGCACCCGCCAGCGGGTGAGCCCCGAGCGGTGGACTTACCTCAACAACGTGATCGTGACGGCCGGCCCCCAGCAGTCGAGGCTCAAGCCCGGCATCGCGATCGCGATCGTGCGGGAGTGCCTCGCGGCCCTCGCCGCGCTCCACCGGGAGGGGATCGTCCACGGCGACATCAAGACCTCCAACATCATGGTGAAGCGGACGGGCAACGCGAAGATCATCGACATCGGCTCGGCGATCGCGCTCGACAACATGCCGCCCAACCGCACCTGCACGCCGGCCTACGCCGCGCCGGAAGTGCTCGAGGGCCGCGAGTGCACGCCGCGGAGCGACCTCGCGAGCCTCGGCTACGTGCTCATCGAGATGCTCGCCGGCCAGCCGCCGTTCGCCGGCCTCCAGAGCTACCGGGATTTGCTGGAGGCGAAGCGGTCGCTGCCCCACCGGCTTTCGCAGGTGCTGCCGACCGACGTGACCTGCAACGAGCTGTTGATGACGTTCCTGGGCGGCCTCATCGCTTCCGACCCGGCGAAGCGGTTTCCAAGCGCCGAGGCGGCCGAACTCGTGAAGGAGGGAGCCGCGAGCTTCCACCGCCAGCTCATCGTCGGCGGGCTGGCGAGCGAATACGAAAACGAGATCCGACTCTGGATGGAAGAGCTGGACTAGCGGGCAGTTGGACTGGCGGGCGTAGCTGAGGAAACGACGAACGCCTGTTTTGCCCGTCGCCTTTGAACGGGCAAAACAGGCCAGTAACTCAGCGAGGGTGACGGGACTCGAACCCGCGGCCTCCAACGTGACAGGCTGGCGCTCTAACCAACTGAGCTACACCCCCTCGGGTCCGCGGTCGGCAGGACTGCCGCCGCGGGCCGTGAACGGGCTGGGCCTCGCGAACAGGAGAGTATAGCAGCCCTTTCGGGTCGCGAAACTCGGGAAAATCCCCGCCTAGAAAATCCCTCTCGTCGGATCGAAGCCCTTCCGCCGGGCCATCTCGAAATCCTCCGCCGCCTGCCGCCCCCGGCCGTCGGCCTCGTGGATGAGCCCGCGGTGGTGGAGCATCACCGCGATCGCGTGGTCGACCGACCGCAGCCGGCGGGCGAACTCGGTCCGTCCGAGTTGCCCCGCCATGAAGACAAGCTGCCGACGCGACTGGCGCATGCCGTCGATGGCGAGCTCCATGGTCGCGAGCGCCTCATCCTGCCGGCCGGCGAGGTGGAGCAGGAAACCGTGCGTGTCGAGCAGCTCGGGCGACGCATCGCCCGTCGCGTTCAACGCCCGCTCGATGTCGCGGAGCCCCTCCGGGATCTCACGGCCCACGACCGCCCGGATGTAGGCCCGGAAATTCAGGCCGCTCGGGTCTCCTTCGCCGGCGAGCGAGACGGCTTTTTTCGCGTCGGCGAGCGCCGCGTCGGCGTCACCGAGGGAGACGTGCGCGATCGCCCGCAGCCGCAGCGGCTCGCTGCCGCGGGGATCCAGGGCGGCCGCGCGATCGGCGTCGCGGATCGCGGCCGCGGGATCGCGGGCCTCGAGCAGGAGCCTTCCCCGGAGGCAGTAGAGTTCCGCGTCGTCGCCGTGCCAGAGGATCGCCCGGTCGATCTCGGCAGCCGCCGCGGCGGCCTCGTCCTCCACCTCGAACGCCGCGCTCCTCCAGAGCGAGAACCGCACCACGCCGTCTCGGATCTCCGGCAGGATCGCCGGCCCGATCACCGCCGGCACGACACACGCGCCGAGCACGGCCAAGAGAAAGAACCGCTTCCCCCGCCCGGCCCGACCCCGCGGCAACCCTCCAGGACCGCGCGTCGGCAGCGATCCGCCGGCATCGGAAAGGCCGGGGACGACCGCCGCGTCCGACTCGAAGTCGATCGGAACGGGGAATCCGAGCTGGTCGTAACGGCGGGTGGACATCGCCATCGATGATAGCCCGCGAAGACGGTTTGACGCATGCTTTCGGGATCGACTAGAGTGCGATTCTTGGCGGCCCCGCCGGAAAGGATGGTCCCTCATGCCGCTCTTCGAGATCGAGACGAGCGCCCACATCATCATCTGCTGGGCGAGCGACGATCAGGCTGCCGGCGTCGTCGTCCACGACGCCTATCCCGGCGAGGAGGTCAAGCGGGTCACCCGCCGGCCTCGCGACACGTGGGTCATCTCGAAATCGGCCCTCGGGCTCACCGACCACCGCGGCGACCCCTGCAACACCGCACGGGAATGCCTCTCGAAGGCTTCCGGCGACAAGGTGCACGCGATCCGGCTCTACATGCGGGAGACCGGCGACGACCTCGAACGCGCCCGCAAGGTCATCGAGTCGAACATGGTCATGGGCTGGTAGGCCGGTTTGGCGTCGGATCGACGATCATCGGCTCGCTAGCCCGAAGACGACGATTCTGCTTGGCGTGTCGAGTCCACCGTTGTCGCCGATGCCGACGATCGCCCGGCCGCCGTCGGCGAGCTCGCGCCCGAGACAGAGACCCTCGAGGTTGATGCCGAGCTGCCCCTTCCAGACGAGCCGCTTGGCGAGCATCGCGGATGCCTTCTCGACCAGCCGCTCCCTTACTCCGGAAACGTCTTCTGCGCCGTCGAGCGAGACGTCGTAGAGACGGCTTTCAAACGGCGGCAGGCCGCGGCCGCCGCTGCGTTCGAGCACGAGCAGCCGGTCGGGCGAGAGGCACAGGATCGCCGTCACGCCGGAGAAGACCGGCCCGTCGAGCAGCTTCACGAAACGGTGCGGCGGATCGACCGGATAGGCGTGCTGAATCGCGGCCGGCTTGCCCGCGGCGTCGGGCCGGGTGATTGGAATCCGCGTGAGCCTCACGGCGCCCGCCGCGTCGGCCGTCACGGCCGGCCCGTCGACGGCAAGCGGCTCCTCGTTGGCCGTCCAGACGTGGCGGCCCCCGGCATCGATGGCGAGCGACTCGAAGCCGCGGTTCGGCCGGCGGCTGCGGAAGATCTCGGGCACGGCGAGGCTCGCGAGCCGTCGGCCGCTCTCGAGGTCAACCGCATGGATTCCCGGCGAATCCTCCTCGCAGAGTAGCACGCGCCCCGCCGTGCCATGCGGCAGCCAGACGACGTCCTCGTAGTCGCCGCGATCGGCGATCGTCAAAAACGCAAATTTCGACGCCGAGACCGGACGGCCGTCGTCGGCGAGTTCGAGCCGAAACGAGAGCAGCGATCGGCTGTTGTCCATCACGCCGAGATAGCGGTCGTCGCCCATCCAGGCGATGCCACTGAGCCCCTCGACGGCAACGGGAGCGCCTTCGGCGTCCTCGACCTCCATTGGCAGGATGATCGAGCCCCGCTCGTTCACCGCGAGTTCTTCCGCGGTTGATCGTGGCTGGATCGCCGCGGCGAGAAACAACACGGCCGCGCAGCCAACTCGCCGCCGGAGAGAATCGTCGAAGCCCATGCCATGACTCTACCGCAGCGGCGAGTCGTACGAGGCCTGGCGGACCGGGCGATCGTCGGCCGGCTCGTCAACGATGGCCTGGCTCGGACGGTAGGTCGACGTTCCGCCAGGGCGATACCCGGGATCGGGCCGGCGTCCGGGTGCCGTCGATGGAGCGGCCGAAGCGGATGGTGCCCGCAGCCGGTTCACTCCCGACTTCGGGGCGAAACCCGAGGGATCGCCGACGTCCGATACCGGCGCGGGAGTCTCGCCACCAAATTGGCTCGCGGCACTCGTCGCGTAGCGGCTCGTGGGAACGGTGGCCGCCGGCTGGGCCGGCACTGCCTGAGCCGGCATCGGCTGGGGCGTCGTCGAGGACGGCGAGGACGAAAAGCTCGAAGCCGGTGCAGACGCTTCGCTGAAACGCGCGTCGGCGTAGCGGGCAGGCGGCTCGAGGGCGTCGGGCGTCATCGACGACGCGGATCCGAAGCCGAGCGCTGCGGACGATCCAGCCGGGGAAGGCGGCGGCGGCGAAGGTGGAGTTGCCGCCGGGGCGCTGCCGCTCGCAGGCCAGCCCTGGTAGGGCCCGACCTGCGCCGCGACGGTGCCGGGACTCGGCGGCGTGGCCGTGGCCTCCGGAGTCGAAGATGCGACCGGAGGCGTCGCCCCGTAGGTGACAGGCACATTCCCTGCGGCGGTCGGCGGCGACCCCGGAGGCGGGGCGGCGGATGCGAGCGACGGCGGCTTCTGACCGTCGATCACATACGACTGCGGCGTGGTCGTCGTCGGGTAGGGGCTCTGCGTATCGGACGGCTTCTCGACCTTCCCGTCGAACGACGGCGCCGACGCCAGCTTCTCATTGTCGGCGGCGCCCTTCGAGGCGCCCGGCCACCAGGCGAGGGACGAGTTCATGCCGGTCTTACAGCCCGAAACCGCGAGAATGGCCGCGACGGCAAGCCCGGTCAACGCCGCCGCGGAGGGCCGACCATGGCGACACCGCCTCGCGGAGATCGATCGAGCCACATCGTGCGGGGGGCGGTCGCCTCGGAGGTTCATGCCGGTCTCCTGCCTGCGGGTGAAGGAATGCGCAGGGGAGATAGGACTGCTATCACGCTGCGTCAACAGCGGTTCCCCGCTAATCGGGCAGCGCCCAAAGGACAGGCAAGGCAGGAAAGCAGGGAGAGGCGGGGGCGACGCTACTCCAAGATCCACCCGCCCCACTGGTTCGGATGGATGCGGATCTCGGAGGGGATGTCGTTGTTGATCGACACCTCCGGACTCTTGTCGCTCCACAGGTAGCGGATTGCGTTCTTCGTGCCCCCCTCATTGCCGTAGATCACGCCGAGGTCGCCGATCAGGCCCTGGCCGGACTTCGGCTCGATGCCGAGGTCCTTCCACGGGATCGCCACCTCCACGACGTAGCTGTCCTTCTGGACGCTCGCGTGCACCGGCAGGTCGGCCCAGACCGCGACGTCGTCGAGCGTGTCCTTGCCCGAGCTCTTCGTATCAACGCTGAACGTGTTGGGCTTCGCCGAGTCGGTCGTCACGTAGCGATACCGTGTGGCCAGGAGATCGCCGTTCGCCGTGCGGGCGACGATGATCCGCACGTCGCCAGGCTTCATCTGCTGCTGGTTCTGCCCGCAGACCGCCCGCTTCTCGAGGTTGGTGGCGAGGTTCACCTCCACCGCGTCGCCGCTCTTGAAGAGCAGCCGCGGGTCGGAGGGCGTGTTGACGAAGGGCGAC
>JBIIOJ010000024.1:0-21632 GCA_044337015.1 Pirellulales bacterium | reverse complement strand
CCCTGGTGGCGGTGGCTGGGCCTGGCATGAGGTCAACCGCGAAGCACATGCTCGTCGGGCTCTTTCTCGCCTGCTTCGCCGGCGTGCTCGTTGCGTTCAACGCCTCGAAGCCGCGAATCCTCGTCGTGCACGCCTCGTCGGAGAAGTCGCGTTGGGTCGAGCGTGTCGACGCGGGAATCGACGAGACGCTCGCGTCCAACCGCCGGCCACTCACGGTCCGTCGCCACTACCTGCGGCTCGATCGACTCGTGCGGCCGGAGGCGAGGGCGGCGGCGGTGGCGGAAGCCCGCAGGGCGATCGAAATCGTCGACCCGGATCTTTTGATCGCGGTCGACGATGAAAGCAACGAGGCGGTCGCGAGCGGCTACGTCGGCCGGAGCCGTCCGCGGATCATCTATGTCTCGATCGACCAGCCGCCGGAGCGATATGGCTATCCAGGGTCGGCAGGCAACGTCACCGGAATCAGGGAGGAGCTGCCGCTCGCGGCGATTCGCGACGCGGTGTCGGCGATTCGAGCTGGTGGCGTCGCAAGAATCGCGGCCATCGGTGTCGAGAACGACACGGGCCGCGCCGAAAGGATGCAGGTCGAGGCGTTCGACTGGTCGCCACACGAGCTGCTGGCTTCGGCGACGCTCGGCGACCTCGCCGCATGGAAGCGATTCGTCGAGTCGGAGGCGTCGCGGGCCGACGTGCTTCTTGTGCTTTCCTCCGCGGGGCTCGCCCGCGACACCGGGAGCAGCGAGATCACGACAGGACCGGAAGTCGCAGCGTGGGTCGAGGAACATGCCTCGGCCCTTCCGATCGGGGTGCATGCCGGGTTTGTCGCCGACGGTGGTGGACTGGCCATCTCACCAGCCGGTGCCGACTACGGCAGCCGCGGCATGGCGATGGCGCTCGAGTGGCTCGACGACCTGGATGGACCGCCCCCGCCGCCCATGACATCGGCGCACTTCGACGTCTCGGTGAATCCGGCGAGGCTTCGAGCCCGCGGCGTCGTTCTCCCGGCAATCTACGAGGAGGCGGCCCGCGCTGCAGGGTCGCTCTTTCTGAATCCCGTCCCCTACCGAATTCGAAGCCGAGGATCCCGCAGGTGAAGTATCACCGCAGTTCCCGTTCGAGCCTGTGCTCAATCGACATGCCTCTTCGAACTCCTTCATGCCCTGCCGCCTTCAACCAAGTCGGAGCGTAAAGTGTCCGGGCAACTGACACTCTTCGGCGACGAACTTCCCGAGCGGCCGGCGGGTCCGCATGGCCGCGTGGCCGCGGCCGTTCGGCCGGCAATCGTTTCCGCGAGCATCGCGGCGATTGCGGCCAGGCTTCCTGCCGGCGTGCGGCTGGGCACGTCGAGCTGGAGCTTTCCCGGCTGGGAGGGAATCGTCTACGCCCCGCGCGAGGACGGCAGGCCGGAGACGGAGTCGCGGCTCGCCCGCGGGGGCCTCGCGGCGTACGCCGCGCATCCGCTCTTTCGCACCGTGAGCCTCGACCGCACGTTCTACGCGCCGATCCCGCAGGGTGCCTACGCCGCGTACGCCGCGAGCGTGCCGGAGGATTTCAGGTTCGTCGTGAAGGCACCCGCCGCGATCACCGACCCTGCCGTACGGAAGCCGGGCTCGGGCGAGATCTCCGCCGACAATCCCGGTTTCCTCGACGCGAGGCTCGCCGTGGAATCATTTGTCGAGCCCGCGACGGCGGGGCTCGGGCACAAGGCGGGGCCGCTCGTCTTCCAGTTTCCGCCGCTCGGCCGCCGGCTGCTTGTCGATCCGCAGAAGCTCGCGGCAAGGATCGCGGCCTTTCTCACGCTCTTGCCAAGGGGCAATTTCTACGCGGTGGAGCTCCGCGATCCCGAGTGCGCGATCGCGTCGTTCGCCGCCGCGATTCGCGACGGCGGCGGCATCCCCTGCCTCGCCGTCCACGCGCGGATGCCGCCGGTCGACGTGCAGGCCGCGGCATTCGGCGTCGCGTCGGCCGCCGCGAGCGAGCCCGTCGTCGCACGCTGGAACCTCCACGCCGGCCGCGGCTACGAGGAGGCGCGGGCCGACTACTTTCCGTTCGCCAAGATCATCGAGGACGACCTGCCGACGCGGCAGCTCCTCGCCGGGATCATTCGCGATGCCGCCGCCGCGGGCCGCGAGGTGTTCGTGACGATCAACAACAAGGCCGAGGGCTCGGCCCCGCTGTCGGTGCAAAGGCTCGCCGAGGCTGTGGCTGGATGACGGACCACCTGACGGAAAACGGTCAGGGCCCTGTCCGAACCCGGCCGGTTCTTGCGGGCGTTTCCTGGGATTCGTACAACGGGGGCTCTTCCAGGAACCTCTTCCAGTAGCAGGGTTTTCTCCATGGCCACCGCCACAGCTCGTCGTACCTCCGCCAAGCTCCCAGAGGTCAAAAACGTCGGCACCGCCCTCGACCGTGCCTTCGACGCCGGCAAGGGTATCCTCCGGCTCTCGCCGACCTGGGTGCCGCGGAGCTTTCTCCATCCGGGCAAGCGGGTGCGGCTCCATCCCGACGACTACTACGCTTACGGGCTCGACCGCGGCGGCATCGACGAGCGGTGGTTTGCGAGCACGACCGAGGCCGCCAACGAGGGCAGAGTGCCCGACGAGGGGCTCTCCTGGTGCGTCTTCGACGGCGAGCGTTTCCTCCTCCGCGACGCTGTGAGCGAGGGGAAGGCGAAGCTCGTCGGCAAGGGCGTCTGGGACCGCTACGCGAAGTGGCCGGTCTATTCGAAGTTCTTCGACAACATGGGGCCGATCCCCCACCACATGCACCAGTCGTTCGACGACGCCAAGCTCGTCGGCCAGGAGGGCAAGCCCGAGAGCTACTACTTCCCGCCGCAGTACAACAACTGCGACAACAACTTCCCCTACACCTTCATGGGCCTCGAGCCGGGCACG
This sequence comes from Pirellulales bacterium, assembly GCA_044337015.1. Classification (GTDB taxonomy): domain Bacteria; phylum Planctomycetota; class Planctomycetia; order Pirellulales; family UBA1268; genus UBA4655. The sequence goes on along the minus strand of JBIIOJ010000024.1, from coordinate 18,738 downwards.
ACGAAGGACGATCTCCGCCGCTGCCTCGAGAACTGGAACAGGGGCGACAACGGCATCCTCTACCACTCGAAGGCCTACCGGCTCGAGCGGGGCACCGGCTGGCTGATTCCCCCTGGGGTCCTCCACGCTCCGGGGTCGCTTTTGACCTATGAGCCGCAGTGGGGCAGCGACGTCTTCGCGATGTTCCAGTCGCTCGTCGAGGGCCGGGCGGTGCCCTGGAGCCTGCTCGTGAAGGACATGCCGAAGGAGAAGCACCACGACCTCGACTTCATCATCGGCCAGCTCGACTGGGAGAAGAACGTCGACACGCACTACAAGGAGAGCAACTTCCTCGCTCCGATCGTGGATGAGAAGCGAAGCGCTCCCGGCGCCACCGACACATGGATCGTCTACGGCCACGTCGACGGTCGGCAGCTCTTCAGCGCCAAGGAGCTCACGCTCGAGCCGGGTGCGAAGATCACCGTGAAGGACGCGGGCGCCAGCGGCTGGATCACGGTTCAGGGCGAGGGGAAGGTCGGCGTCCACGATGTCGCCACGCCCACGCTGATTCGTTTTGGGGAGATGACCTCCGACGAGCTCTTCATCTCGGCCGACGCCGCGGCCGCCGGCTACACCGTGGAGAACACCGGCCCCGGCCCGCTCGTCTCGCTCCGTTACTTCGGCCCCGACGTCCATACTGATCTTCCCAAGCACGGAAAGGCGCTTTAATGCCGCACACCGCCCCGAAGCTTCACAACGCCATGTGGCCCGGCCTCGTCGGGAAGGGAGCCGATCCGGGACAGGAGCCGCCGATCTCACTCGAGCGGATGCTCGAGCTGACCGCCGCGGCGAGCGTGAACGGCCAGCGGTTCGACGGCATCGACTACTTCCTCTTCCTGCCCCACACGAATCCCGAGGCGAGCGACGCGGAGCTTCGGAAGATCGCCGATACGATCTGCGCCCACGGGTTCACGGTCGGGTCGCTCGTGGCGCCGGTCTGGCCGGGCACGGTAGGCGACTCGGCGATGGGTGATGAGGCTGCCACGGAGAAGTTCCTCTCGGCCGTGAGGATGGCCTGCCGGATCGCGAAGGTGTTCGAGGAGCATGGCGTGCGGAAGTACGGCGTGATCCGGATCGACTCGGCCGAGTTCGGCGTGGGGAAGTGGCGGGAGAACCCGCGGGCCAATACCGCGAAGATCGCGGCGACCTTCCGCGAGGCGGCGAAGATCGCGCAGGACCATGGCCAGCGGCTGGCGGCGGAGGGGGAGATCTGCTGGGCCGGCATGCACTCCTGGAAGGACATGCTCGATCTCCTCGAGGAGGTCGGGATGCCGGAGACGCTCGGCTTCCAGGCCGACCTCGCCCACACCTATCTCTACCTGCTCGGCTACAACGCCCCGGAGCACGCCCTCGTGCAGCCCGGCTACACCGAGGCGGAATTCTGGCCGGCCTACGAGAAGATGGTTGCGAAGCTGCGGCCTTGGACGATCGACTTCCACGTCGCGCAGAACGACGGCGAGGTCCACGGCGCCGGCTCCCATGACAAGACGGGCAAGCACTGCCCTGCCGACGACCCGAAGGGGAAGCTCGACATCGTGAAGTGCTCGGGGCTCTGGCTCCAGGGCGCCGCCGAGCGCGGCATCGAGCACATCTGCTGGGACGGCTGCATGTTCCCCAACGCCACCCTCGAAAATCCGAAGACCTGGAACACGATTTTGAAGACCATGATCGCCGTCCGCGACGCCCACGGCTGGAACTGACGAAAGGAAAACCATGGCCAAACCCCTCCGCATCGGCATGATCGGCTACGGCTTCATGGGCCGCGCCCACTCCAACGGCTACAACCGCGTCAAGGACTTCTTCGACCTCGAGTATCTGCCGGTACTCCAGGCGGTGTCGGCCCGCGACGCCGGCAAGGCCAGGGACTTCGCCGACCGTTGGGGCTATTCGCGGGTCGAGCCCGACTGGCGGAAACTCGTGGCGGCCGACGACATCGACGCCGTCGACATCTGCACGCCCAACAACCTCCACGCCGAGATCGCGATCGAAGCCGCGAAGCATGGCAAGGCGATCCTCTGCGAGAAGCCGCTCTCGATGGACACGGCCGAAGGGGAGAAGATGTGCGAGGCGGTCGAGAAGGCGGGTGTTCCCAATACCGTGTGGTACAACTATCGCCGCATTCCGGCGGTGACGTTCGCCAAGCAGATCATCGACTCCGGGAAGCTCGGGAGGGTGTTCCACTACCGGGCCGAGTTCCTCCAGGACTGGACGATCAACGCCGATCTCCCGCAGGGGGGCGCGGCCCTCTGGCGGCTCGACGCCAAGGCGGCCGGTAGCGGCGTGACCGGCGACCTCCTCGCGCACTGCATCGACACGGCGATCTGGCTCAACGGCCCGGTCGCCGACGTCACGGCCATGACCGAGACGTTCGTGAAGGAGCGGACGCACCAACTCACCGGCAAGATGGAAAAGGTCGGCATCGACGACGCCTGTTCCTTCCTCTGCCACTTCAAGAACGGCTCGCTCGGCCTCTTCGAGAGCACCCGCTACGCCCGGGGCCACAAGGCGCTCTACACGTTCGAGATCAACGGGGAGAACATGAGCCTCAAGTGGGATCTCCACGATCTGCACCGGCTCCAGGTGTTCGACTACAGGGACGACGGCCCGATGCGGGGCTGGAAGAGCATCCACGTCACCGACGGCGACCATCCGTACATGGGCAAGTGGTGGGTGCCGGGCCTGGCGATCGGCTACGAGCACTCGTTCGTGCACCAGGTTGCCGACTTCCTCGAGGCCTACGCGAAGAAGCAGCCCTGCCGGCCGACCTTCCGCGACGCGCTCGAGACGCAGAGGATCTGCGACGCGGTGCTCGCAAGCGCGAAATCCCACCAGTGGGTGAAGGTGTGACCCGGATCCTCCTCACGACGACGTCGTTCCAGGACACGCCCGGCCGCCACCACGACCTGCTCGCCGAGACCGGATGGGAGGTCGTGACCGCCCGCGGCCCCTTGAACGAGATAGACACGCTCGCGCTCGTCGGCGAGGTCGACGGCTACATCTGCGGCGACGACGCGATCACCCGCGCCGTCCTCGAGAAGGCCCGCCCGCGGCTAAGGGTCTTGAGCAAGTACGGGATCGGCGTCGACAAGATCGACGTCGCGAGCTGCACGGAGTTCGGCATCCCGCTCCTCTTCACTCCCGGTGTCAACCACACGACCGTGGCGGAGCACACGTTCCTGCTTCTGCTCGCGCTCCAGAAGCACCTGCTCTACCACGCCGACTCGACGCGGGCGGGCGGCTGGAAGCGGAAGACGGGGCACGAGCTCTTGGGCAAGACGATCGGCATCGTCGGCATGGGCCGGATCGGCAAGGAGGTGGCGATCCGGGCAAGGGCCTTCGGGATGCCGGTGATCGGCTACGACCTTTTCTGGGACGAGGCCTTCGCGCGGGAGCACGGGGTCGTGCAGGCGGAGCTGCTTGACGACCTGTTCGCGGCGGCCGACGTGATCTCGCTCCATACGAACCTCACTCCGGAGACCCGCGACCTCGTCCGCGCCGAATCGATCGCGAAGATGCGGCCGGGCGTGATCGTGCTCAACTGCGCCCGCGGCGAGATCGTGAACACCCGCGACATGGCGGCGGCGCTGCGGGCGGGAATCGTCGGCGGCTACGGCACCGACGTGCTCGACGAGGAACCCCCCTCCCCCGGCCATCCCCTTGTGAACCTGGAAACCTGCATCGTCACGCCGCACGTCGGCTCGCGGACGAGCGAGAGCGTCGAGCGGCAGGCGGTGGCGGCGGTGACGAATCTCGTACGGGCGATGCACGGCGAGAAGCCGCTGGCGCAGATCAATCCCGAGGTCCCGGTCAAGAAGCATGTCTGAAACCTTCCACGTCATTCCCGTCGAGGCCCACGAGCAGCTCGTGCAGGCGGCCTACCTGAAGCGGGGCTTCGACGCCGCCGAGGCCGGCGAGGCGGCGAAGCTCGCGACGGCCGCCACGCGGCATGGCATCCGCACCCACAACGCCATCAAGGCCCTCCACCTCGACGACCTCTTCGGTTCGAAGGCGGGCGGCTGCGTGCCGAGGGCGGAGATCCGCAGGCTGCCAGGGCGGTTCGCGGCAGCCGAGGCGTGGGACGCGCGGAAGAAGCTCGGCCAGTCGGTGGCGTGGCAGGCGATCGAACGCTGCATCGAACTGGCCGAGAAATATGGTACGGGCACCGTCTCCGTCGACAATGCGTTTCACTACCTCTGGGGCGGCGGCTATGTCATGGATGCGGCGAAGCGGGGCTACATCGCCTACACGAACTGCACGGCGTCGCTCGCGGAGGTGGTCCCCTTCCGTGGAAAGTTCCCGACGCTCGGCACGAACCCGCACTCCTGGGGCTTCCCCACGGTCGAGGCGGTCGGGTTTCCGATCGTGATCGACTGGGCGACGTCGGTCGTCGCGATGGGCCGCGTGCAGCAACTGAAGCGGGAGGGCAAATCGCTCCCGCCGGGCGCTGCCGTGGACAAGCATGGTGCCCCGACCACGGATCCGGCCGCCGCGGCCGCCCTGCTCCCCTTCGGCGAGCACAAGGGCTACGGGCTCTCGCTCATCAACGAGATCGTGGCCGCCCTTATCGGCGGGTCGCTTCCCACGATCCGTAGCCGTGAGGCCGCTGCCGGTGAGAAGCGGACGTGCACCTTCTTCTTCCAGGTGATCCACCCCGAGGCGATGAGCGGCGGGGCGTTCGCCCGCGGCCGCTCGCAGGCGGAAAACGTGCAGGCCGTCCTCGCCGACATCCTCGGCCACGGTAACGAGTCGTGCATCCTGCCCGGGCAGCTCGAGGCGGAGGCCGCAAGGAGGTGCGATGCGGCCGGAGGGCTGCTCTTCTCGACGGCCGAACTCGAGGCCCTGAACGAGATCGCACGCGAGGCCGGCGTGCCGCCGCTCTCGGGCCCCGTCATCTGAATCCGCCACCGATCAACGAGGACGCCATGCTTCCGATCAAGCCCGCCGGTTCCTGCACGTTCGACGAGGTCTCCCTGGGGGAGGTGATGCTCCGGCTCGATCCGGGCGAGGGGCGGATCCGCACGGCGCGGTCGTTCCACGCCTGGGAAGGGGGCGGCGAATACAACGTCGCCCGCGGCCTCAAAAAGTGCTTCGGCCTCAAGACGGCCCTCGTTTCGGCCTTCGTCGACAACGAGGTGGGCCACCTCATCGAAGACTTCATCATGCAGGGGGGAGTGAACACCGACTTCGTGCTCTGGCGGGAGGACGACGGCATCGGCCGCAGCGTCCGCAACGGCCTCAACTTCACCGAACGCGGTTACGGCATCCGCGGCGCCGTCGGCGTGCCCGACCGGGGCAACACGGCCGCCAGCCAACTGAAGCCGGGCGACATCGACTGGGATCGGCTCTTCGGGTCGCTCGGCGCGAGGTGGTTCCACACTGGCGGCATCTTCGCCGCGCTCTCGGAATCGACCGCGGCGCTCACGATCGAGGCGGTGCAGGCGGCGAAGAAGCACGGCACGATCGTCTCCTACGACCTCAACTACCGGCCGAGCCTCTGGAAGTCGATCGGGGGTCTCGCGAAGGCTCGCGAGGTGAACCGCGAGATCGCCCGGCACGTCGACGTGATGATCGGCAACGAGGAGGACTTCACCGCCTCGCTCGGCTTCGAGGTGAAGGGGGTCGACCACGCGATCAGCACGATCGAGACCGACGCCTTCAAGGCGATGATCGCCACCGCCGTGAAGGAGTACCCGAATTTCAAGGTCGCCGCCACGACGCTCCGCCGTGTGATCACGGCGACGAAGAACGACTGGAGCGCGATCCTCTGGCACGACGGCGATTTCTACGACAGCCGCATGTATCCCGAGCTCGAGATACTCGACCGGGTCGGCGGCGGCGACAGCTTTGCCAGCGGCCTGATCTACGGCTTCCTCGCCTTCAACGATCCGAAAAAAGCCGTCGAATACGGCGCCGCCCACGGGGCGCTCGCCTCGACGACGCCCGGTGACACGTCGATGGCGACCTGCAAGGAAGTGGAGAAGCAGATCGCAGGCGGGGGAGCCCGCGTGGTGCGGTAGCCGCTTCCGAGGTGCGGCCTGAGGGGCGTTGCCCGCCGGTCAGGCCAGGATCCCCTTCACGACCGCCGCCGCCTCGACGCCGGTGAGCTTCGAGTCGAGTCCCTGGAATGGGAATGTCAACCTTGCGTGGTCGATGCCCAGCAGGGAGAGCATCGTGGCGTGGAGGTCGCGGACGTGCACGACGTCCTGAACGGCGTTGTAGCCGAAGTCGTCGGTCGCGCCGTGGGTGATGCCCGGGCGGATGCCACCGCCGGCGAGCACCATGCTGAAGCCCTTGATGTGGTGGTCGCGGCCGATGCCGCCGTCCTTCCCCTGGCCCATCGGCGTGCGGCCGAACTCACCGCCGATCACGACGAGCGTTTCGTCGAGCAGTCCCCTCCGCTCGAGGTCGACCAGGAGCGCCGCCGCCGCCCGGTCGGTCGGCGGGCAGATCTCGTCCATGTGGCTCTTGATGTTGCCGTGGTGGTCCCAGTCGCTGTGGTAGAGGTGCACGAACCGGACGCCCCGCTCCACGAGCCGGCGGGCCATGAGGCAGTTGGTGCCCACCGTCGCCTTCCCCGGCTCTGCCCCGTAGAGGGCGAGCGTTTCGGCCGTCTCACCGGAGAGGTCGGCGAGCGCCGGCACGCTTGCCTGCATTCGGAAGGCGAGCTCGTACTGCTTGATCCGCGTGGCGATCTCGGGATCGGCGAGCGTGGCGAGCCTGTGCCGCTCGAGCGACGCCACCGTGTCGATCACGTCCCGCTGGTGGGACGGCGACACGCCCGGCGGATTCGTGACGTAATGGACCGGCGCGCCACTCGTCGCGAACTCGACTCCCTGGAACTGCCCCGGCAGGAAGCCCGAGTGCCACTGCCTCGCGGCGATCGGCTGCGGGCTGCGTCCCATCTTGCTCGTCATGACGACGAAGCCGGGCAGGTCATCGGCCTCGCTCCCGAGGCCGTAGGTGACCCAGGCGCCCATGCTCGGCCGGCCGGAGAGTGCCGTGCCGCAGTTCATGAACGTGTGGGCGGGATCGTGGTTGATCTGCTCGGTCACCATGCTCCGCAGGATCGCGTAGCGGTCGGCGAGCCCGCCGAGCAGCGGAAAGTAGTCGCTCACCTCCGCGCCGCACTCGCCCCGCCGTGAGAAGCCCTTGCGGGGCCCGAGGCAGACGAGCTTCTGGCCTTGAAGCTGCGCGATCGGCTGGCCAGCCGTCACGCTCTCGGGCATCTCCTTGCCGTCGAGCTCGGCGAGGAGCGGCTTGTGGTCGAAGGTCTCCAGGTGGCTCGGGCCGCCGGCGAGGCAGAGGAAGATCACGGATTTCGCCTTCGCCGGGTGGTGGAGCGGACGGACCGCGCCGAGGTATCGATCGCCGGAAGCGGCTCGGCTGGTCGTCGCCGACGCGGCCAGCCCGTCACGGGCGAGCAGGCCCGCGACCGCAGCGGCCCCGAGCGAGAGTCCCGAGCGGGCGAGAAACGTGCGGCGGTGGATCGCGAGAAAATCGTTCATGTCAGTACCTCGTGATCGCTTCGTTGAGGTTGAGCGCCGTGCGGGCGGCCGCGGTCCAGGCGGCCAATTCCACCGTGTCGAGCGTCTCGTCCCGCGGAGAGATCCCGACCGCGAGCAGTTCGCCGGCAGACTTCGGGTCGGCCTCGAACTCTTCGCGGCGACGGTCGACGAGATCCTGAACGATCCGCAGCTCTCGGGCGTCGGGTTTTCGCGAAAGGGCCTGCCGCCAGAGGAAGGCGATGCGGTCGGAGTCCGCCTCGCCCCCTTCGCGGATCGCGCGCTCGGCGAGCTTCCTCGCCGCCTCGACGAACGTCGGGTCGTTCAGGAGCACGAGCGCCGCCTTCGGTGTGTTGGAACGCATCCGCGTCGCCGTGCACTCCTCGCGGCTCGGCGCATCGAAGGCGAGCAGCTGCGGGTGCAGGAACATCCGCTGCCAGTGGACGTAGAGCCCCCGCCGCCACTGGCGGTCGTCGGTGTCGGCCTTGTATTCCCGCTGCGGAAAATTGAGGTGCCGGTAGTAGCCGGCCGGCTGGTAGGGATGGACGCTCTCGCCGCCAAGCCGCTCGACGAGCAGGCCGCTTGCGAAGAGGGCCGTGTCGCGGACGTTCTCGGCCGGCAGCCGCCAGCGGCCCTGTCGCGCAAGCAGCCTGTTGTCGGGGTCCATCGCCAGAAGGTCGGCCGGAGCGTCCGACGCCATCCGGTAGGCCCGGCTCGTCACGATGACGCGGATGAGTTCGCGGACATCCCAGCCGTTGCGAATGAACTCCATCGCCAACCGGTCGAGCAGTTCGGGATGGTCGGGCAACTCTCCCTGGCCGCCGAAGTCGCCGGCACTGCGGCAGAGGCCCGCGCCGAAGAACATCCCCCAGATCCGGTTGGCCGTGACCCGGGCCGTCAAATCACCGACGCCGCCTTCGGCGACGGGCCTCACGAGCCAGCGGGCCAACTCGGCGCGGGTCGGCCGCGTCGCCGCCGGGAGCCTGCCGAGAAACGCGGGCACAGCGGGCTCGACGACCACGCCAGTCTCGTCCATCCAGTTGCCCCGCGGCAGGATCCTCACCTGCCTCGGCTCCGCGAGCGACCGCGTGACCATCAGCTTCCGGTCGAGTGCCTTGCGATCGGATTCGAGCCGCTCGAGCTCGAGACGCTTTGCGACCACTGTCTCCGCCTCGGGTTCCTCCGGAAGCGCTCTCGGCGGCAGCACGAGCGGCGGCAGTTCGTTCTTGAGGGAGTGGATGCGGGCGTCGAGCTCGTGAGCGCGATCCCGTTCGAACGGCCCGACGACACGGATCTCGGGATCACGGATCGTCGGCAGGGCGTTGACATTCTGGCCGCCGAATCCGCCCTTCGCCATGTGCTTCTCGTCGTCGATGTCGGCGAAGAAGGCACCGAGTGAGTGGAAGTCGCGGGAGGTGTAGGGGTCGTACTTGTGGTCGTGGCACTGCGCACACCCGACGGTGGCACCCATCCAGGCTCCCGAGACGTTGCGGATCCGGTCGGCCTGGTAGATCGCGCGATACTCCTTGAGCTGGAGGCCGCCCTCGTGCGTCGTCTGGAGGAGGCGGTTGTAGCCGCTTGCGAGGACGCGGTCCTCCGGATGCTCGCCTGCCAGCGGCTCGACCAAGTCGCCGGCGAGCTGGAGCACGGTGAACCGGTCGAACGGCAGGTTGTCGAGGAACGCCTTGATCACCCAGTCGCGGTAGGGGGAGATGCTGTGCGTCTGGTCGCCGTGGTAGCCGACGGTGTCGGCGTAGCGGACGAGATCGAGCCACCAGGCCGCGAGCCGCTCCGCGTGCCGCGGCGAGGCGAGCAGCCGCCCGACGAGCTTCTCGTAGCGGTCGGGGCTCGTATCGGCAAGAAAGGCCTCGACCTCGGCGGGACTCGGCGGCAGGCCCGTCAGGTCGAACGTCACGCGACGGACGAGCGTCACGGGATCGGCGTCGGCTGCGGGCGTGAGACCCTCCGCCTCCAGCCGTCCGAGCACGAACGGGTCGATCCAGTTCGCAGCCCATTCGGACCGTTTCGTCGCCGGCGGCGGGTGGGCGTGCGGCGGCACGTACGCCCAGTGGGGCGAGTAGGTGGCGCCGTCGGCGATCCACCGGGCGAGCAGCTCCTTCTCCTTCACCGTGAGGACATGGTTGGTCTCCGGCGGCGGCATGAGCGTGTCGGGATCGGTCTCGTAAATCCTCGCGACGACTTCGCTCTCGTCGGGGTGGCTCGGCACGATTGCGCGGCTGCCACTCTCGAGCTCGGTGATCGCCGCCTCCCGGTCGTCGAGCCGCAGGCCTCCACGGCGGTCGTGCTCGTCGGGGCCGTGGCAGGCGAAACAGTTGCGAGACAGGATCGGGCGGATGTCGCGGTTGAAATCGGGGCTCTTCGCGAACGCCGTGGCCGCGCAGCACACGGCCGCGGCAAGCGAAAGCGTCGAGGCTGGGGTGATCGGCCGGCTCATGGATTCATTATTCCAAGGTTTTTTCGGCAGATCACCCCGAACGGGCCGATCGAACCCGGAAATTCGCTGTTTGGATCGCTTCTGCCGGGCCGATACACTTTTAAGGGCGACTTAAGCTTCGCCTCCAGCGTTCCGGTCCGCGTCCATCCCGCCCCGACCGAGAGAGTCCCATGCCCTCCACGGCCATGCGATGGCTGCCGTTGGTCGCCCTGGCGATGCCGCCGGCCTGCGCCGCGGCCGGCGAGCACGTGGGCGTTGTGATTTATCGTGAGCATTGCCAGCGGTGCCACGGCGAAGGGGGAAAGGGGACGGAGGACGTCCCGCAGCCGCTCGTGGGCGATCGATCGGTCGCGCAGCTCGCCCGCTACATCGACGAGACCATGCCCGAGGACGACCCCGAGGTGGTCGTCGGCGACGCCGCACGCCAGGTCGCCGAGTACATCCATGGCAGCTTTTACTCCCCCGTCGCCCGCGACCGCAACCGACCCGCGCGGGAGGACCTGTCGCGGTTGACGGTGAGGCAGTTCAAGAACACGATCGCCGACTTGCTCGGCAGCTTCCGGGGAAGCGGCCCCGGAATCGACGTTTCCCGGGGGCTGTTGGCCGAGTATTTCTGCCACCGCGATTTCAACCGTGATATCGGGCTCGTGTTCGAACGGGTCGATCCCGCGATCGACTTTGATTTCGGCATCGAGGGCCCCGACCCCGAGCGGTTCGAGCCGAACCGGTTCGCGATCCGTTGGACGGGCTCGATCGTGCCGCCGGAAACGGGCGTCTACGAGTTCGTCGTTCGCACCGGCCATGCCGTGAGGCTCCGCCTCAACGACGACCCCGGCGAACCGCCGCTCGTCGATGCCTGGGTGAAAAGCGGCGACGAGACCGAGTATCGCGGGGTGCGGCGGCTGCTCGGCGGACGGGCCTATCCGCTCACGATCGAGTTCTCGAAGGCGAACCAGGGCGTCGACAACAAGAAGCACGAGCAGCTTTCGCACGCGTCGATCAAGCTTTTGTGGAAGCCGCCGCACGGAGTGCTCGAGGTCGTGCCGTCGCACCGGCTCATCCCGCAGCAGGGCCCGCCGACGTTCGTGGTCGCGACGCCGTTTCCGCCCGACGACCGCAGCATCGGCTACGAGCGGGGGTCGAGCGTGTCGAAGGAGTGGTTCGCCGCCGCGACGGCCGCGGCGGTCGAGACCGCCGACCACGTGCTCGACCGGGTGGACCACTTCGCCGGCGTGAGACGCGACGCCCCGGACCGTGACGGAAAGCTGCGGGCCTTCGCGAAGTCCTTCATCGAGCGTGCCTTCCGCCGTCCGCTCGACGACCACTCGAGGCAGGTGTACCTGGAGCGACCCTTCGCCGACGCACCCGACGCCGACACGGGGCTCAAGCGGGCGATCCTGCTCGCCCTCTCGTCGCCGCGGTTTCTCTTCCGTGAGACGGCCGGTTCGGTGGACGGCTTCGCGACGGCCGCGAGGCTCTCGTTCGGCCTCTGGGACTCCATCCCCGATGCCCCGCTGCTCGAGGCGGCCGCGCAGAACCGGCTTGCGACGCCCGACGAGATCCGCCGGGCGGCCGAGCGAATGGTCGCCGACCGCAGGACACGGTCGAAGCTCCGGGACTTTTTCTTCGGCTGGCTGCGGGTCGACCACGGGCCGGAGCTCGTGAAGGACGCGATCCACTTTTCGGAATTCTCTCCGGAACTCGCCGCCGAACTGCGGGCGAGCCTCGAGCTCTTCCTCGAGGACGTGCTCTGGCGGGATGGAGCCGACTGGCGGCGGCTCTTCCTCGACGACGCCGTGCCGGTGAACGGCCGAATCGCGCCGCTCTACGGGATGTCGCTGCCGTTCGACGCCGGTTTTCGCCCCGTGCGTCTCGACGACGGCCGGCGTGCCGGCGTGCTCACGCATCCCTACATGATGAGCGTCCTCGCCTACTCCGGTGCGACCTCGCCGATCCATCGAGGCGTCTTCCTCGCAAGGAACGTCCTCGGCAACGTCTTGAAGCCGCCGCAGGAGGCCGTCGCCCCCTTGGCGCCAGACCTCCATCCGCTGCTTTCGACACGCGAGCGGGTGGAGCTGCAGACGAGCGACGTCTCCTGCCAGACCTGCCACACGATGATCAATCCACTCGGATTCGCGCTCGAAGAGTTCGACGCCATCGGCCGCCATCGCACGAGCGAGATCCGAGGCGACGCGAGGAAGCCGATCGACGCCTCGGGCTCCTACCAGCCGCGTGAGGGCGACGAGGCGTCGTTCCGCGGCGCGAGGGAGCTTGCCGCCCACCTTGCCCGGAGCCGTGATGCCCAGGAGGCGTTCGTGCAGAGCCTGTTCCACTCGCTCGTGAAGCAGCCGGTGCGGGCCTGGGGACCGGAGACGCTCGCGAAGCTTCGGGCCGGCTTCGAGGCCGGATCCTTCGACATCCGGCGTCTCATGGTCGATATCGTGGTGCTGGCCGCGTCGCCACCTCCGAGGAGCGTTCCATGATCCCGCGTCGTGAATTCCTCCGCTCACTCGGCGCGAGCTCCGCCCTGCTCCCCTTCCTCGGCAACCTGCCGAGCCTGTCGGCTTCTGCCGCCGGGCCGAAGAAGAGGCTCGTGATCGTCTTCAGCCCCGATGGCATCGTCCGCAAAACGTTCTGGCCGGAGAGTCCGGGGCCGTTCCTCACGCCCGGCCCTGTCCGCGTGCCGACGCTGCCGCCGATCCTCGAGCCACTCGCGGCCTTTCAGGACAGGTTGCTCGTGCTCAAGGGCGTCCACAACCAGATCCTTGGCGACGGCGACAAGCACATGCGGGGGATCGGCTGCCTGCTCACGGGCATCGAGCTCTTTCCGGGCAACATCCAGGGGGGCGGCGAAACGCCGGCCGGATGGTCGAGCGGCCTGTCGATCGACCAGGAACTCCGGAACTTCCTCCAGGCGAATCCCGCGACGGCGAGTCGTTTCGGGTCGCTCGAGTTCGGAGTGCTCGTGCCGAACCGGTCCGACACCTGGACACGGATGGTCTACGCCGGGCCGAACAAGCCGATCGCGCCGATCGATGACCCATACGAGATGTTTCAGAAGCTCTACGGCGGCCAGAAGGACCGCGAGAGCATGCAGAGCGTGCTCGACGAGCTTTCGGAGGATCTCGCGAAGCTCTCGGCGGCGCTTCCGGCCGAGGACCGCCGGCTGCTCGAGGAGCATGCGTCGCTCGTCCGCGACTTCGAGAAGGAGCTTTCCTCTCACCACGAGGCCGTGGCCCACGAGGTGCCCGTGCTCGAGCAGGGGGTCGTCGAGCAGAATGACCAGATGCCGCGGATCAGCCGGATGCAGATCGAACTGGTGGTGGCGGCGCTCGCGGGGGACTTCGCGAGGGTCGCCACGCTCCAGTACACGAACTCCGTCGGCCAGCCCCACATGAAGTGGCTCGGGATCGAGCAGGGGCAGCACGACCTCTCCCACGAGCCCAACAGCAACGCCTCGGCGCAGGAGAAGCTCACGAAGATCAACGCCTGGTATGCCGGCGAGGTCGCCCACCTGGCCAGGCGGCTCGCGGAGACGCCGGAGCCCGGCGGCGATGGGTCGCTCCTCGACCACACCACGATCCTCTGGACGAACGAGCTCGGCGAGGGCAACTCGCACACCCACGAGGACATCCCGTTCGTGCTCCTGGGGGGAGGCCTCGGATTCAAGGCAGGCCGGTCGGTGCAGTTGCCCGGCGTGTCACACAACCGGCTGCTGCTGTCGCTCGCCCACTCGATGGGACACACGGGTCTCGTTCGCTTTGGCAATCCCGACTACTGCGGCGACGGGCCGCTCGCCCTCTCGTGATCGAGATGCGAAGGTTTTCGGCGGCGTTCATCGTCGCGGTCTTGATCGCGACCTCGCTGCCGATTCGCCGCGAGGTCGCGGGGCTCTCCATGGCGCCCGATCTCATTCCGGGCGACCGCGTCGTCGGCGCTGCGGTCCCCTGGCGGGACCTTTGGCGGTTTCCTGCAACGCACGAGCGTTGGATCGTCGTGACACCGGACGGCACTGAGGCGATCAAGCGGGTCGCCGCGTGCGGTCCTGCGACGCTTCGGATCGTCGACGGTGATCTTGAACTCGATGGCCGCATCGCACCACCGCCCCCGGCGGTCTTCGTGGAGCGGGCGACGGTCGTGCGGGAGATCGCGATCGCCCCGGGTGGCGAAGAGCTAACGGTCGCGGCGGACGGTGAGCCGATCCTCGACGACGCGGCCTTCGCGCCGAACGAGCGGCGGGTGCTCCTGCCGGTCGCCGACGTCGGAGCGTGCATCATGGTGCGGGTCGATCGCGGTGCGACGGCTTTGCCTGCGGCCGAAGTCGTGATCGGCTTCGGTGACCGGCTGGTCCGCTGGCGGCCATCTGGCCCGGGCAGGTTCGCGTACCTCGTCGGACGCATCGACCGGCATTTCGTCGGCGTGGCATGGAGTCTGCGGGGAAACACTGCCGAAGGCGGACCCGATCACGCCAGCAGGCCGCTTCGACTCCCATCGCATCCGCCGTCGGCATGGTCGGTCGCGGATATCTGGACCGGTGCGGATGGCATCGGCACACCGCCAATGACCGTCGCCGTCGTCGGCGAGGCTCCGGTGGCCCGCGGCGTGGCGGTCGAGCGGGTGCTCCTCTGGCGGGACGTGCTCCACCGCCCCGCCGCCGACGGATCGACCTCGTGGAAGCTGGGGAGCGGCGAGGTGTTTCTCCTCGGTGACTTTCCCTCCGGCAGCATCGACTCCCGGCAGTTCGGCCCGGTTCCCCGCAGGGCCTTGCGGCACCGCGTCGTCGCGATCTCGCGTTGAACGGCTTCAGGGCGTGATCGCAGGGAGCATGCGGTCGGCTTCGTGGAGCACGGCGACGTTTCGGGCACGCTTCGCGAGCCGCTGGATCGTTTCGGGCGAGTCGGCGAAGCCGAAGGCGAGATCCTCCACCGTCTCCTCGTCGAGCCCCGAGAGCAACACGAGCCGCCGGCCGCCAAGGGCGCGGTGGAATCGGCGGGCGAGGAAGGCGTCGGCGATGAGCGCGGGGTCGTCGCTCTCGACGGCCTCCCGCACGAGTGGCGATAGCGGCAGCCCCTGCCGCCAACGGGCGAAGACGGGGCCTGGATGCGTGCACAGCCGGCTCGCGACGCAGATCGTGCCATCCGCGGCGGTGATCCTCGCCGCGGCCGCGACGCCACGGACGAGCCCCTCGAAATCCGGCGGGGCCCCGGCGGGCTCGTGGAGCGAGGCGATCGAGCAATCGACGGCGGCGGCCACCGTCGGCCGCCAGTCTGCCGCGGCATCGCTCGCGGCATGGTGGCTCGTCTCGGGTGAACCGAAGACGGCCCCGGCGACGGTTGCGTTCGTTCCCGGAATGATGCGGAGGCTCGCGAGCAGTCCGAGCTTGTCGACCACCTCTCCGAGTGAATCCCTCCAGGCCGTGAGTTCGGCGTGGGGTCCGTCCAAGAGCCTGCGGACGAGGGACTCGCGGCACGATTTCCGTGAGAAGGCAGGAAAGATCTCGCCGTCGATGCCGCGGCCCGCGAGCGAGGCGTCCCAGTTCCATTCGGCGATCGTCACGACGCAGTCGGCGTCGATGATGTCCCTCGCGAGGTAGATCGGGTTGGCCTCGGCGTCCGCGGCAAGGTAGCCCGTGCGGGAGTCGTCCGCCGTCGCGAATTCGTGCGACCGAAGCACCGCGATGTCCTGTTCGGCGACGCCGCCGCCAGCGAGCGACTCGATCACGGCGGCGACGACGGACCGCTCCTCGGTGAGTCCACCCGCGACGGCGATCGTGACGCGGTCGCCCGGGACGACGTGGGAAGAGAGCGGCGGAACGCCGTGCGGCCCGGCGAGAGCCGACCGCACGATACGCGAGGCCTCGCTCCCGCGGCAGCCAGCAGGACCGCGCAGGTCGAACACGGTCGCATGGGGCAGTTCGAGGTCGAGCGGTGTCCCGCCCCCCCACTCCAGCGCGACGTCCCGGGATGCAGTCACGGTCGTTCGCTCACCTGGGAATCGTCCGCTACGATCGTGTCACCAAGGAGGGACGACTGGATGAAGAACGGCATGGGACGGATGGCGAGGGGGAGTCGGTGGGTGGGGCTGGTCATCGCGATCGCGTGCTGCGGCTGCTCGCGGGATCCGCGGGCCCTGCTCGACCGGATGGGCGAGGCCTACCGGGCCGCCGACCGCTACCGCGACGACGCCACCGTGCACATCCACTATACCCGCGGCGACAAGGAAGTGGACCACGATCTCCCCTTCCGCGTGGCCTTCGAGCGGCCCGACCGGCTGCGGGTGGAATGCTACGACGCACAGCTTGTCAGCGACGGCGCCTCGCTCCACGCGGCGGTCGGCGACGTCCCGGGGCAGGTGCTCGTCGAGCCGGTGAAGTCCCCATTGTCGCTCGAGCAGCTCTTCTCCGACCCGCATCTGCGTACAAGGCTCTCCGAGGGGGAGGCGGGCTGTCCCACGCAGCTGCCGCTGCTACTCGCCGACGACACGGTCTCGCTCATCCTGGCCGAGGCCGTGGGAGATCCCCGCATCGCCGGGAGCGGTTCCGTCGATGGATACGCCTGCACGAAGATCGAGGTCGACAAGCCCGATGGCACGCTTGCGCTCTGGATCGACGACGCCTCGTTCGTCCTGCGCAGAATGTCACTGCCAACGGCGGCCTATGCTGTATTCCTCTCGTCGCAACTCGGGCCGGTGAGCCGGGTGGAGGTTGTGGCCGAGTTCAAAAACGCGTCGTTCGATACGCCGATCTCCGGCGAAGCATTTTCCTTCGAGGTGCCCGAAGGGGCGAGAAACGTCTCGAAGATCGAGCCCGTGCAGAGCCCAGACCCACCCGCGGAATCGATCGGCAAGGCCTCGCCCCCCTTCACGCTTTCGTCGATCGACGGCGATCGTGTCTCGCGGGAAAGCCTCGCGGGCCGCGTCGCCGTGCTCGAGTTCTTCTTCGAAGGCTGCGGGCCCTGCAGCCGCTCGATGCCGAGGGTTCTCGAGGCGGTCGGGAAGCTGCGGGCCGCTGGCCGCGACGTCTCCCATCATCGCGTGAGCGTGGACGATGCCGGGGTGGCCGACGAGACGATCCGCGACTTCATCGGGAAGGCAGCCGGTGAAACGAAGGATGACGACAAGGCGGACAGCCCGACGATCCTCCGCGATCCGCGGAGCGTCGCGGCGTCGGCCTTCGAGATCACGACGTTTCCTGGGCTCGTCGTGCTCGCCCCGGACGGCACGGTCGCCGACGTGCAGCGGGGGTCGAACGACCGAATCGGCGAGGATCTCTTCGAGGTCGTCGAGGCCGTGGCTGCCGGCAAGACCACTCCCGAACTCGTGCGAAAGCGATTCGACCGCAGGCTCTCCGAATATCGTTCGGTGATCGACGCGGCGACCGGCGGCGGCACCGCGGTCCTGCCCGAGCAGGTGATCGCGCCGAAGCGGCAGCCAGAGCGGTTCAAGCTCTTGCGAGCGTGGAAGACCGACGCCGTCGCGATGCCGGGCAACGTCGTCCGGACCGATCCGTCGGAGGGTGACTCCGCCGAGGCTTTGCGGCTGTTCGTGCTCGACGGCTGGCGAAGTGTCGTGGAGCTCGACGCGGCGGGCTTGGAGGTCGCTCGCCACGATCTCGAACTGCCCGCCGACGCGGCGATCGGCTTTCTGCGGACAGCCCTCGACCGGGAGGGCCGGCGATGGTGGCTCGGCGGCGCGGTGGGCGGGCAGCGCCTGTTCGTGTTCGACAACCGCTGGCGTCGGCACGCCGTCTACCCGGAACTCGGTGCGGCGTCGCACGCCGGCGTGAGCGGTGCCGAACTCGTCGATCTGGACGGCGTCGGGGGACCCGAGATCGTGGCGGGCTTCTTCGGCAGTGTCGGGCTCCACGGGGTGAGCCTCGATGGAAGGCGGATCTGGAAGGAGCGGTCGCTCGAGACGGTGATCAGCCTCGCGGCCGACGCTGCCGGCGAGGACGGCTGCCGTGGCGTGGTCGTGGTCGACGCGCGTGGCCGGCTGGCCCGCATCGGACCCGATGGCACCGCCGGATCACCTGTGGAGGTGGACGGCAGCCGGATTCAGTCGATCCACGCAGCCCCCGTCGGAGCGACGGGGCCCGCCTGGGCGCTCCTGGCGATTGCCGGGGAATCGCTCGGACGCACGAGGCTCGTCGGCATCGCGCCGCTATTCGCGGCGAGGTGGATCCACGACCTGCCCGACGGCATCCACCGGGACGGTCCGATCGAGCCGGTCGCCTGGATCGAATTGCCAGGCGACGGGAGCCGGCAGTGGCTCGTGGCCGCGCCGGATGGGTCGGTGACCGTCGTCCGGGACGACGGCGGCATCGTCGGCAGTTACGCCCACGGCGAGCCGATCGTGGGCTTGAACGGCTTTGTGTCGGACGGCGTGCCGCACATCGTGATCGCGACGCGAACCGCCGTCGAGGCCCTGCGGATGGAGGACATCGCGATCGATTGATTTCGCACCGGTTCCCGGAGCCGCCGGAAGAGTCCGCCGCGACCGGCACGACCGTCAGGGATCGCCCCATCGGAATCCGCCGACCGTGCAAGAACGCGGTGATGCCGTGATGCGGACGCGGACGAAGTCCTGTTCGTAGGGCGGTCTGTCGGACCGTCGGGGCCTTGGCTCTCGGGGAGCGGAGCGTGCGTAAGGCAGTCGTCGCGGTGATCTTCGGAGCGGTCGCGCTCGCCGTAGCCCCTGTGCGGTCGGCGGAATACGTCTCGTCCGATGCGTTCGGAGGGTCGCGTG
>JBIIOJ010000170.1:0-6758 GCA_044337015.1 Pirellulales bacterium | reverse complement strand
CACGGCATGAAGCACGAGTGCATCGCCATCAACCCGCACGAAGGGATCGATGCCCTTGCGATGCACCGGCAGCCGCTTCTCCAGATACTCCTTTCCGGTCCAGCGAGTGACCTTCGAGGCGGCGGGTCCGGCAGGCAGCGCGGCGGCGAGCGCCCGCTCGGCCGCCGCTTGGTAGCGGAGCAGATGCGTCGCCGAGGTCTCCAGACCGCTGCTCGTGGTGTCAAACCCGTGGACGACCGTGTCTTCGGGGAGCAGGGCCGCCAGCGGCTCGGCGATGCCCAGCAGGTCGTGGAGCGTGTGCTCATACTCGCGGCGATTCATCCGCCGCAGCACGACACGGCCCTCGGCTTTTTGGCGGGCGATGGCGGCGGCGGTGAGCTTCTTGGCAAGCCCGGCGACGGCGGCCTCCCGCTCCTCTGGCGTCGGCTGTTGGGCATCCGCCGGCGGCATCTCGCCCGACTTGATCCGGTCGTGGATGCGGATCCACGCGGGATCATCGTGGTCGGGGGCCAGGGATTCGAGCGACAGTCCGGCCGTGGCCGTTGCATCGTCGTGGCAGTCGATGCAGTACGTCTTGAACGACTTCTGCGCGGCAGGCCCGTTTGACGCTGCGGTTTCGACCGCCTCAACCCGGCAGTGCCAGGTCAGCACGGCGACGATAAGGCCCGCGGCCACCGGAAGCGACGGGGTTTTGGGCGCATTCAAGGCCATCCGGAGCGAAGGCGATGCGAATGTGATGACACGTGCCGTCATGGAGATATTTTCCCGCCGGTCGCCAGTCCCGCGGCGATCTCGGCGGCCGACGGCAGCGAGTCACCGAGCGGCACGAGCCAACCCGCCGTCTCGCCCTGCTTCCAAGGCTCGAGCTTCGCCGAGATGTCGTTGCCGTTGAGCATCACGCGGGGCTGCGACTTCGCGCCCGACACGAACAGCACCCGGGCCGCGGGTAGCTCGCCCTCCTTAGGTGCATACTCGCCGCCGAAGGCGTGGTAGGTGATCTCGATCTCGCGGGAGTCCTTCACCGAAAAGCGGCCCATCGAGAGGCTGCCGTCGGCCTCGATCCGCACGCCGCCGGGCTCGCGGAAGGCGAAGGCGAGGTGGTTTGGCAGCAGGTTGCTCGCGACGAAGCGGTTCTGCTTCGGGAACGTCTGCAGGAGCATGTTGGCCCACGACTTCGTCCGCTCGACGGTCGCGCCGTTCTTTTCCAGGCGGCCGCGGCCCATCTGCGTGAGCGTGGTGTCTTGCCAGAGTTCGCGATCCTTCAGTGACGCGGCCGGATCCTTGCCGTTGACCGTGAAGCTGTCCCAGGCCGCGGCGAGCGTGTCGGCGCCGGTCGTGTAGGTCACCCGGCCGCCGTCGCCTGCCTCGAGCTTCGCCCCGCGGACGTGCGCCCGGAACTTCTCGAAGCTGCCGAACTCCTTCTCGTCGCCCATCTCGACGACGAACCCCGACTGTGCGTCCTTCAATTTGCCAAGCAGGTCGGCCGGCATCGGCTGGCCGCGGCGGTAGAAGTTGGCATGCACGAGGAGGGCGGGCTGGATGTTCGTCTGCTCGTGGTAGGCCTGCGTCTGGGGCTTGCCGGCCTCGAGCGTCACCTCCGCGTCGCGGCCGAGGTCGGTGGTTGGCAGCGGCCGTAGCGCGAGGTAGGAGACGCCGTCGCGGATCGTGATCACATCGCCGATCTTCGCCGTGGCCGGAAGCGACTCGATCCGGCGGTCGCCCACGAAGATCTCCCAGGCCGGCTGCGGCTGCTCGTAGGAAAAGAGGGCCGCCGAGCACTGCACGCTCGTGATCTCCTCGGCCGCGTGCTTCCGCTGGCCGAACTGGTACTCGCCGGCCTGCTGATTGATGACCTCGGGCTTCGGCCGGGCGAGCATGACGAGCTTGCTTGCGTGCTGATGGCAGCGGTAGTCGCCCTGCTGGCTGATCACGCCCGAGCCGTCGTTGCCGATGGTCGTCTGGTTGAAGCCGATCCGCAGGTCGAGCGTGCCGATGTCGTTCATGCTCTTGGGCAGCTCGGCCTTCCGCCGCCAGTGGCCGAGCACATGGATCCGCTGCGGCTTCGAGCGGATGCTCGAGAGACCGTAGTTCTCGCCGAAGTGGGTGGTGACCGGGTCGCCCTCCTTCTCGACGAGGAGCGACCAGGGCAGCGGCTTCTCGTCCACGAGTTCGGAAAACCAGGGCTCTGCCCACGGGCCCGACATGCTCTGCAGGGCGACGGTGGCCGCCGGATAGTCGTGGCCCCATGCGGAGATCGGCTTGCCGCTGCTCGAGATCGCGGGGAGCACGCCGGTTTCCAGGTCGGAAAGCGCGCCCCGCGGCGAGAGCACGTGGAGGATGTGGTAGAGGCCGTCCTGCTGGCCAAGCACGTGCTCGTAATACGTGCGGCTCGCCGGCCCGAGCAGCTTCTTCAGGCCAGGGTGGTAGGCGCCGGCGAGGTCGTTGACCGTCTTGGCGATGATGCTCCAGCCGGCCATCCGGTCCTCGGGGTTCTCGCAGAAGTCGGGAAACACCTTGTTGCCCGCCGTGGCGATCGCCCAGTAGTAGTGGTCGACGTATTCCTGACCCACGCCCGCGCCATGGGTCCACATCCAGAAGGGGAACTGCATCAGCCCTGCGTGGCCGTCGGCCATGGCGTTCTTCGAGCCGATGATCTGGCCGCAGAGGAGCGCGCCGGCGGTGGCGCTGGAGTTGAAGTTCGCCGTGCTCATCTCGCGGGTGAAGCCGGAGCGGTAGTAGCTCTTGTTGCCGCGCCAGTCGCCGGTGAGCCGATTGTAGGTGTCGCCCTGGTTCCACTCGGCCGGCTTGCCGTCCTTGCTCTTGCCCACCCGCGGATCGTCCACCATCGGGTGGATGAGTTTGCCGGAGACGTTGTCGAACTGCCGGCGGAGCGTGGCATCGAGCTCCGTCTCGCGGTCGGGCATGAGCCAGGCCGTCCATGAATGCTTGATCGACGCCTGCATCGGGGCGGGCATCGCGGCGCGGTAGTTGAACCACCGCGTGATCGCGTCGGCGCCGGTGAGGTGCCCCTCCCAGAACCGTGGCGGCTGGCCGTTCACCCAGTCCACCCACGCCAGGTACGTCGCGTAGTCGACGTCGGCGGGCCGGCCGGCGGCCTTGGCCGTGCGTTCCTCCACCTCGCGGGCACGGTTGGCGACGTGGGGCGGCAAGATGCGGTAGTAGAAGGGCTTCAGCTGACCGCCGGTCTCGAGGCCCATGAGCTGCCGCACGTGGGCGTATTGCCAGTCGGGCATCCAGGCGGGCTTCGACAGAAACTGCTGGTCGAGCTTCGCCACCTCCGCGGCCGTCGGGACGAAGGCCGTCGGCGAGCCGAGCGGGCGGCCCTTGTGGGCGGCGGCGAGGGCGGGAACGTCCGCGGCACGGGGCGGCTGACCGCGGTCGGCCGGGCCCGGCTCGAGCGTGACCACCAACTGCGGCTTCTTCACGAGGATCGCCCGAGGGCCGGTCGAGATCGCCCACTCGTAGGCGCCCTGATGGTAGCGGGCGTCGTAGACCTCCTCCTTCTGCACGATGAACCCGCAGTCGGCAAGGAGCCGCAGCCGCTCGCCAAGCGTCTTGCCGAAGGCTTCGTTGGCGACGACGGCCGTGACGTCCATCCGGCCTTCCGGCTTGAAAGACGAAACCTCCACCGGCCCGAGTTGGGCGGCGAAGCGGTCCTCGGCCGTGTCGGCCGCGCCGAACTCTTTCCAGAAGATGGCGCCCTTCACGGCGGCGTTGAACGTGGGGCCGATCGCCGCATCGGCCGCCCACGGCCTGCGGAGCACGTTGGCCACGGCGTGCCAGTTGGGCCGCTTCTCGCGGTAGAGCTTGTCGCAGTCCCAGTTGGGCCGGTAGCGGTAGCCGTCGTCGCTCGGATAGTCGGCCCCGCCCGAACCCGTCGGCCAGATCTCCTCGTCGAGATACGGCAGCACGAGTTCGACCTTCATGATTTTTCGTCCGCCGGCGACCGCGGCGGCGATCTTTTCGGCCGCGCCGGGAAATCGCACGAGCAGGCTGCGGTGGACGGCATCGAAGCAGAGCGGCCCCGGCTTCTCGCCCCCCCAGACGGCCGTCTGCCCGCGATCCTTGACGACGGCATCCTGCTGCCTCCGCTCGCCATCCTCGGCGACCGCGATCGGCCTGTCCCAGTGGGCACGAAAGCCGCTCATCCCGGCGCACTCGGGGGCATCGAACGTGAGAGTCTCGGCGGCTGCGGCCGTGCCGAGGGCTACGAGGAGGACGGCGGCGAGGCCCATGAGGCGGGATGTGGGCGTCGTCATGAAGAAACTCCTTGTCGTTTCGGTGACCGCGACTCCGTCGTGATCTTATTGCCCTCTTGCTCCCTGTTTGGTACCCCGGCCCAAAGCCGTCGTTTGCTAGCGGTGTCGTGCCATCGCCACGATGCCGAGGGCGTAGACGAGGCTGCAGAGCGAGCCGACCTGCACGTAGTCGCCGCCGAGGGCCGTGAAGAGCGTGCCGGCCGCGAGCACGCCCGCCGCCGTGACGAATCGGCCGGCGTTGTAGGCGAGGCCACTTCCCGCCGCCCGCACCTCGAGCGGGAAGACCGACGGCAGGTAGACCGCGAGCCACCCGAAGAAGAGCGTCGAGACGAAGCCCTGCAGGCAGACGACCTGGTGGAAGAACGGCCGCAGCGGAGCCGTGAGGTTGAACATCGCAAGCGTCGCGGCCGTCGCCCCGACGCTGATCGCGATGTAGCTTGCCCGGCGGCCGAGCCAGCCGGCCAACAGCGCGCCCAGAAAGCTTCCCACGAGCGATCCTGCCGCCCACCATCCCTGCGTGACGGCCTTGTAGGTCGTGTCGGTCGGGCCCGCGACCGCGTCGGCCCAGGGGATCATCCACTTGCTCGCTGACCAGGCGCCTACCATCGGAATGCTCGCGATCAGGATCGCGGAGAGCGTCGTGCCTCGGAGCTTCGGTCCGAAGAGCGCCGGAGGCGGCGCCGCGTCGTCGTCGCGGCCGCGACGGGCAAGCCACTGCGGCGACTCCGGCAGTGCCGCGAGCACGGCGAGGCCGAGGGCCACGGGAAGTCCCGCGATCTGGAAGAGCCACCGCCACGAGTCGGCCGTGATCGGCCAGATTCGTCCGCACTGCGACAAGATGATGATGCCGACGTTGATGCCGGCCGCCATCACGCCGGCCACGGTCGCCTTCGTCGCCGCCGGCCAGCTCTCGGCAACGAGCGCGATGCCGTTGGGCCACACGCCGCCGACGCCGAGGCCGACCAAAAACCGCAGGGCGAACATCTGCCACTGCGACGTGACGAAGCCGCCGGCCGACGCGCCGAGCGAATAGAGCAGGATGCTCGCGCCCAAGCCCCGGCTGCGGCCGAAGCGGTCGCCAAACCGGCCGAGCACGATCCCGCCGATCGCCGCCCCGAGCATGAGGGCCGCGGTGTAGCGGGCGAACCAGTCGCCGCCGGCCGCCGGCGTGTAGGCCTCGCCCATCAGGCTCTTCGTGACCGAGAGCGACGCGACGGGCATGAGGCCCAGTTCGAACCCGTCGAACACGAGCCCCAGGAACGCCGCCGCCAGCACGGCCGCGCGGCCGCCGGGGGAAAGGGCTGCGGCTACGGACTTGCTCATGGTCTCGCCTCAGCGCGGAGGCGTTCCACGATTCCCCCGACCCGGTCGGCGGGCACGTCGCCATGGAGGAGTACGGCGTAGGCCAGCCGGAGCGACTTGCCCGGCTGGAGTGTGATGGGCGGGGGCGGATCCTTCGCGGCGTAGGCCTTGCGGCCAAAGGCGTTGGCGAGCACGAGGCCGTAGTCGCGGGCGTGGAAGAACGGCTCGCGGGGAGTGCCCGCGAGGTCGATCACCGTGACACCCAACCTGCGACCGTCGACCGTGCCCGCCGCGTCGACCCAGGTGGCCCCGCGGCCGAAGACGCCCTTCTCGTTCACGCCGCCGTGGCTCGCGAGGTAGCGGCCGCTGCGGGCGGGCGAAAGCGGCGTGGCCAGCCGCACGCCGAAGCCCATCTCCTCGACGTCGCCGAAGACGAGCGGCTGGTCGCCCCCGGGGGAAAGCTCCGCCTCCCACGTGAGCACCCGCACGGGAAAGCCGTCGAACTCGCGGTCGCGGATCGTGATCGCTGACCGCTCGCGGCAGGCGACCGGCGCCTCGGGCGTGTCTTTCGCCGCGGCGAGATACTCGATCTTCGCCGTGAACCGCACAGCGCCGTCAATGCTCGCCGGCTCACCGCGAAAGCCCGCGAAACGCACGGCCGATTTGTGTCGCCAAGGATCGGCCCCCGAGAGATCGCTGAAGCAGAGCCACACGCCCGGGTGCATCGTGGCATGGTCGTCGGCGTCGATGCCCTTTCGCGGCGGGCAGGGCCGCGTGATGATCGTGCCGCCAGGCGCCGCGAGGTCACGGATCGCGGGCCGGCCCACGGCCGGATCGGTGAACACGAACGCCGCAACCGCCGCGCCGCCCGCCTCCGTAACGACCAGCCGATCCGCCTCCCGCCGCACGGCCAAGTCGACCGCGGGGGAGACACTGTTCCCCATGACAAGCATGACGAGCACGGTGGCTGTCAAGGTCGTTGCGTTCGTTATACTTATGTGCATGACAATTCCGACGATCTCCATCCCTGTTGACGACACCGTCGCCGACGCTTTTCGGGCGGCATCTGTAGAGCGGCAGCGACAGCTTCAGATCCTGCTTGGCTTGCGGCTGCGTGAACTGACCATCCGGCCACAGCGTTCGCTCGACGAGATTCTCGACCAGGTTGGGCGAGCT
>JBIIOJ010000169.1:0-6775 GCA_044337015.1 Pirellulales bacterium | reverse complement strand
GGCGGAGCGGATCGAGCGGGGCCTCTTCGACCAGTCGCGGGTCTCGCTCGCCGAGGGAATCGACGAACTCGTGATCGTGCCCGACGGCATCCTCTGGTACCTCCCGTTCGAGCTGTTGCCGGTCGGTTCGGCGCGGGATGCCGAGGAGAACCGCAGGCCGTTGCGGGAGTGCTGCAGGATTCGTTACGCGCCGAGCCGCAGCCTCGCCGTCATGCCGGTGGGATCCCGCCGGCCGGCCGGGCTGGTCGGCATCGCGGGCGGTCGGCTGCATCGCAGTGAGACGCCCGAGGAGGTCGCGGCGACGCTGTCCCGTCTGGCGTCCTCGCTCCCGCAGTCGTTCGTGATCCAGCCGTCGCCGCCAGCGGCTGGTCGCGTGCCAGGGCCGCCTTTCGGCAGCGCCGCCCCGCTCGTCGACACACTCGTGGTGCTCGAGGAGATCTCAGGCCTGCCGGCAGCGTGGCTCGCACCGCCCGAGAAGCGGCCGGCAGTCGTGCTCCTGCCCGGTTTCCAGTCGGCGGCCGCGTCGGGACTGGCGAAGCCGCCCGCGAGGCCGGGCAACGAACTCTTTCTCGTCGCCACCGACCTCGCGGCCGCGGGAGCCCGCACGTCTGTTCTCAGCCGCTGGAATGTCGGTGGACGCACGACGATCGATCTCGTGGAGGAGTTCGTCCGCGACGCGGCGGCCCCGCCGGCGGAGGCCTGGCGGCGGGCTGTCGAGGTCGTGATGCGGGAGCCCCCCGACCCGGTCGTGGAGCCGCGACTGAAGCAGTCACCCGGCGGCGTGCTCGAAGACTCGACGCATCCTTTTTTCTGGGCAGGCTTCATGCTCGTCGACTGCGGTGGCGACGGGGGATAGGCTGTCGGCACGCATGACGCCAGCCTCCGCCATCGATCTCTGTCTGCTCGCGGTGGTGACCTTCGTCGCGGCGATCGTCAATTCCGTGGCCGGCGGCGGCACGCTCCTGACGTTTCCCGTGCTCGCCGGAATCCTCCCCGCGGGAAGCGACCGGCTCGTGACGGCGAACGCCACGAGCACGATCGGCCTCTGGCCGGGCGCGGTCGCCGCCTCGTGGGCCTATCGCGAGGAGCGCGAGGGACAGCCACCCTGGTCGGCGTGGCTGCTCGCCCCGAGCATTGCGGGTGCGGTCGTCGGCGGCTGGCTCGTGGCGGCGCTGCCGCAGCGGCTGTTCGACGGCCTCGTGCCCTGGCTCATCCTCGCCGCGGCGGTGCTGTTTTCGGCGCAGCCTGCGATCACGCGGATCGTTGCCGCCGGCTCGCCCGCCCGCGATCCCGATGCTCCACCCACGGCCCGGCAGGTCGGCGTCGCCTGCGCGCTGCAGTTCGCCGTCGCGGTCTACGGAGGCTACTTCGGGGCCGGCATCGGCATCCTCATGCTCGCGATGCTCGCCGGCCTCGGCCTTGGCGACATCCACCGGCTCAATGGGGTGAAAAACGTGTTGGGTATGATCGTCAATGCTGCCGCGGCGGCGGTCTTCGCCATCGGCTCGGTCCTCGGGCTGAACGCCGTCTCCTGGCCGCATGCGGCGGTGATGGCCGTAGCGGCCGCTGTCGGCGGCCTGTTCGGGGC
The DNA here is from genome assembly GCA_044337015.1 of Pirellulales bacterium. GTDB lineage: Bacteria > Planctomycetota > Planctomycetia > Pirellulales > UBA1268 > UBA4655. The sequence goes on along the minus strand of JBIIOJ010000169.1, from coordinate 5,187 downwards.
GGGCGTCGCAAGACGACTGCCCGCGAGGATCGTCCGGCGGATCGTGGCCATGATCGGGTTCGTGCTTGCCGCCTACTATTTTTCCGCATGAACGTTTGCTGCATGAACGACGCGATCATCCAGACCGATCGGCTTGGCAAGCAGTACCCGTCTCGCGGCCGGCCGTTCGCGGCGCTCGATGGCTGCTCGCTCGCCGTGCGCGAGGGGCAGGTGTTCGGACTGCTCGGACCGAACGGCGCCGGAAAGACCACGCTGCTGCGGCTGCTCCTCGGGTATCTCCGGCCGACGACGGGTCGGGCGACGGTGGGCGGCCACGACTGCGAGACGGAATCGCTCGCGGTGCGGTCGCTCACCGCATACCTGCCCGGCGAGGCGAGGCTCTTCCGCAGGATGGACGGCCATGGGGTGCTCGACTTTTTCTCGCGGCTGCGGCCCGACTGCCGTAGGGACCGGTCGGGCGGGATCGCGAGGCGGCTCGATCTCGACCTCGACCGGCAGGTGGCGCGGATGAGCACCGGCATGCGGCAGAAGCTCGCGCTCGCCGTCGTGCTCGGAACCGACTGCCGGCTCGTGATCCTCGACGAGCCGACGGCCAATCTCGACCCGACCGCCCGCAGCGAGGTGCTGGAGCTCGTTCGCGAGGCGAAGGCCGCGGGCCGCACGGTCGTCTTCTCGTCACATGTGCTCTCGGAGGTGGAGTCGACGTGCGACGAGGTTGCGATCCTCCGGTCCGGCCGCCTCGTCCACACGCAGTCGGTGCACGAACTTCGTCGCCGGCACCGCATCACGGCGCGGATCGCGTCGCCCTTGGGTGAGGTGCCTTCCGCGATGGCGGGGAGCCTGTCGATCGTGCGATTGGGGGAGGGAGAGGTGGTGATGGAGTCAGGCGATTCGCTCGCGCCGGTGCTCGGATGGCTCGCAACGCAGCCGCTCGAGGAGGTGATGATCGAGCCGATTGGACTCTCGGGCGTCTACGACCGGTTCCACAGGGAGGTGTCGTGGTGAGACTCTGGAATCACGCAATCTGGCGAAAGACCTGGGGCGACCAGCGGGGGCTCTTCCTGAGCCTCGTCGCCCTCTGGGGGGCCTTTCCCTGGATCTATATCTGGCTGTCGTCACAGATTCCGATGCCGGCCTTCCAGGACGTGCTCCTGAGGGCGATTCCCCAGGACTGGCAGCGGCTCTCGGGCGTGCCGTTTTCGGAAGTGGCCACGCACGTCGGCCGCGTGGCCCTCGCCTTCGTCGATCCGGTGGTCGTGCTCGCGGCAACGGTCTGGGGCATCACCCGCGGCAGCGATGCGGTGTCTGGGCAACTGGAGCGGGGCACGATGGAGATGGTGCTCGCGCAGCCGGTTAACAGGACCGAACTGTTCGTGTCGCAGGCGATCGCGACGACGTCGGCCGCGGCGGCCCTCTCCGCGGTGCTCTGGCTCGGCACCTGGCTGGGCATCGCGAGCGGCCCGTGGGCGGGTGCCGTCTCCCCCTCGCGATACGTGCCGGCGGCCGCGAACGTGTTCGGGCTCATGGTGTGCATCGCGGGGCTCGCGTCGCTCGTCTCCGCCCTCGATTGCCATCGCTGGCGGTCGATCGGCATCCTCTGCGGCTTCTACGTGTTCTCGATCCTCGCGAAGCTGATCGGCAGGATGAGCCGCCCGTTCGAATGGGTCGGCTACCTTTCGATCCTCAACGCCTACGAGCCCCAGCGTCTCGTGGACGGCACGACGGAGTCGTGGATGCTCCTGGCGCGGTACGACGGCATCCTGCTGGGGATCGGTCTGGCCGCCTACGTGCTCGGCGGCCTCGCGTTCGCCAGGCGGGACCTGCCGGCTCCGCTGTGAGTCGTTGGCCGCAAACGGCCCCCAATGGCCGGAAGCGAGTCGGCCGACGGAAATCCGTCTTTCTCGCTCCAATTCCGGCTGGTGTCCCGGCCTCCGGCTCGCCCATACTATTGACGTGGCTGCCGGCAATCGACCGCCGGCAGCGGACCGGTCGTTCACGGAGCCAGAGACCGATGCGACACTGCCTCTGCGCCGATTTCCAGCATGGCGCCGATCCCCCGCATGGCATGGTGTGGCGACGCTTGTGCCTGGCAGTCGCGCTGGGGACTCTCGCGTCGGCCGCTTCGGCCGATGATGCGGCACAGCCGCCGGCCGGGAATGCCGCAGCGGCGACCGCCGAGTCCGGGCAGGTTGATTCTGGGCAGGGCGATCTCGACGACGCGATCGACCGCAAGCTCTCCGCCAACGACTACGACGACCTGGGCAAGGTCATCGAGCTCTGCCAGAAAGCGAAGCGGAAGGGGCTCTCCGAGGACCAGCGGAAGTTCGCCGACGATCTCGAGGCCGACACGCTCGTGACCCGCGCTGGATTGCTCGTGGAGGAGATCTTCGAGGGAAGCCAGCCGGGTGCCCAGAAGATGAGGATGCGGTCGGCAGCGCTGCGCGACCTCAACGCGGCCATCGCCATCAATGCCGAGATCGGTTCGGCCCAGCTGATGCTCGCGAGGCTCGAGGCGCTGCCCACCGGCAATCGCGAACGTGCCCGCGCGGCGGCAAACAAGGCGCTCGAACTCATCGGCGAGGACCGGCTGGAGCAGGCCAAGGCCCACGTCGTCCGCGGCGGACTCGCCGAGTCGGACGAGGACAAGCGGGCCGATTTCGACAAGGCGGTGGAGTTGGCGCCGCGGAATGTCGAGGTCCGTCGCACCCGCGGCCTCTTCCGGCTGCTCGAGGAGGACTACGACGGCGCGCTCGAGGACATCGACGTGGCCATCGACGAGGACGGCGACGACGCCTCGTTGCACGAAGCCCGCGGCATCGCGCTCATGATGTCCGACAAGCTCGACGAGGCGATCGAGTCTTTCGACCGCGCGATCGAGATCGATCCCGATCTCTCCGGTCCGCTGCTGCAGCGGGCGAGGGTGCTTGCGATGCAGGGGGACCAGGAGGCTGCGATCGATACGCTTCAGAGGGCGATCGCCATTGATCCCGACGACGCGGTGCCGCTTGTGCTCCGCGCGCGGATCAGGCAGCAGTCCGGCGACACCGACGGGGCGATGGAGGATCTGCGGCTCGTGCTCGAGGATCATCCCGACCACCAACCCGCGCTCGAACTGCGGGGCCTCATCGCGGCAGACAAGGGGGATTATCCTTCGGCCATCCGTGACTTCCGGAGGCTCGTGGCCGCGAACTCGGAAGACGCTCTCCTCGTCGGCCAGCTCGGCATGCTTTACCTCGCGGCAAAGCAGCCGCGGGAGGCGATACGCCGGTTCACGCGGGCGCTGGAGATCGACGAGAAGCAGTTTCTAAGCCGGCGGGGCCGCAGCGATGCCGAGATCGCGATCGGCGAGCATGCCGCGGCGCTCGCCGACCTCGAGAAGGCCCACGAGGCGGAGCCCGACAACACGGCGGTCCTCAACAACCTCGCCTGGCTGCTTTCGACCTCGCCGGAGGACGCCGTCCGCGACGGGCGACGGGCGATCGAGCTGGCGAATCGGGCGTGCGAGCTGACCGAGTGGAAGGAGTCGCACATCATCAGCACGCTCGCTGCCGCCCATGCGGAGTCGGGCGACTTCGAGCAGGCGAGAACCTACAGCTCGAAGGCGGTCGAGACCGGTTCGGACGTGCCCGAGATCAAGGCCCAGCTCCAGCAGGAACTCGAAAGCTACAAGGCGGAGAAGCCGTGGCGTGAAAAGCAGCAGCAAGAGGAGGCGGTCCTTGGCGCGAAGAAGGACGACCTGCTGGCCGGTCAGCTCGCGGCCGACGGGCCCGACGGCGAGGCCGCGAAGGCCGCCCAGCAGCCGAACGTCGCGGATGACGATGATTCGGGCGGAGAGACCGTCGACGACAACGAGCCGGACGATGTGGCCGACGAGCCGGAGGCAGCTCCCGCCCCACGGACCCCCAGGCGGCCGTTTCAGTAGCTCCGCTCGACAGTCGTCGCCTACGCCTGTCTGACGCACCTCGCGAAGGCCCCGCTCGTTCGCCGCTGACGGATGGCGATGCTAGGTCACGAAAGTCCTGCTCTTAGTTTTGATGCGGGGTGTTCGATGCGGGGTAATGGAGGCGGCGGGAGTCGAACCCGCGTCCCGTGATGTTTCGGAACAGACGTCTACGTGCGTATCCGGTCGATTTGGATCTCGTCAGCGGGCCCCCGGCCGGCAGGGTGCCACGCTGACCAGCCCGGAACTTTTTTGACCCCGTCCGTGCCAGGCGGTGAAACGGGGCGAGTCGGATTTGGCGACCGTTTGGGAGGCCCTTCCGACTGGGGCCATCGCACGGGGCTACTTAATTAAGCAGCCAGAGCAAACTGAGCTTCGGCAATTGAAGCTTGGTCGACTTTTAACGTGGCCAGCCGACCAACCACGACACGCAATCTGAACTTCTGGCCATCCGGTCGATACCGGTACGCCCCCTTCTTGTTTGACGATGAACCACCCCGGCTGGCCGCAAGGCTTGCCGGACCGTCGCATTCTACGGGACTTCATCGGCTGTCTCGAATCCCTTTCCTCGTTTTTCCCCAAAACGCCGAAAACACCGCAGGAAGACACCGGTCGGACACTCCTCCCGCACGCGGCGCGAACGTGAGGCATAGTAGTTGGAAAGGTGTTTCGTTAGGATCAAATTCATATTCCGCCCGGCCAGGTGCATGATGCACACGCTCCATCGCGGTCTTCTTCCTCTCTTCTCCTTGACCGCTTCGCTCGCGGTGATGGCGTCGCCCGCGGCCATGCCGCGAGTCGCCGCGCAGGAGTGGGCGACGAAGATGTTCTCCGAGACGAGCCACAATTTCGGCACCGTCGCTCGCGGCTCGAAGACGGAGCACCGCTTTGTCTTCCGTAACCTCTACAAGGAGGATCTCCACGTCTCCGGCATTCGCAGCAGCTGTGGTTGCACGAGCCCGGAAGTGACGAAGCGGGATCTCAAGACCCATGAGACGGCGGAAATCGTCGCCAAGTTCAACACCCGTACGTTCCTCGGGCAGCACGGTGCGACCCTCACCGTGACGTTCGACAAGCCCTTCCATGCGGAGGTCCAGCTGCGGGTGGCGGGCAACATCCGCAGCGACGTCACCTTCGAGCCGCCGTTCGTCGATCTCGGGAACGTCGATCTCGGGAAGGGCGTCGAGCGGAGCGTCCGCGTGACGCACGTCGGCGGATCGGACTGGAACATTAAGGACGTCCGCAGC
>JBIIOJ010000168.1:0-6797 GCA_044337015.1 Pirellulales bacterium | reverse complement strand
TGGTGCCGGGGGGGCCACGGAACGAATCATCATCGTGGGCGGCCGCCGGCATCCTCCCGCCGGCGCCGATGCCGGTCGACATCTCATCATCGTCGCCGAACGACGCGCTCACGGCCGCGAGCGACCGGCTCCACCACGACTGGGCCGTGCAACTCCGCGAGGAGACGGGCATCGACAACGGCCTGAGGCGGTGCGGAGGACTGCACCTGGCGGGCGACGAGAGCGGCCTCGGGCGGCTCGCGGAGACGGCGGGCGAATGGCGTCGCCGTGGCGCGAGGGCGGAGCTTTTGTCGGCGGGCGATGTCGCAGCCGACGAGCCCGCGTTCGCGGCGGCCGTCGAGCGAGGGAGAATCGTCGGGGCCATGCTCCTGCCCGACGAGATGCAGATCCACTCGGCGAGGCACCTCGAGGCGGTGGCGGCCTCTTGCCGTCTTCGCGGCGTGAGCATTCTCGAAGGGCAGGAAGTGCGGTCGATCGCGAGTTCGGGAGGCCGGATCGATTCCGTTGAAACCGCCTCCGACACCATCACCGCCGCGCACTGGGTGCTCGCCGCGGGCGCGCACTCGGAGAAGCTCGCGCCCGCCCTCGGGCTGTCGCTTTCCACGCGACCGATCCGCGGGCAGATCGCACTGTTGAATCCCGGTCGTGTGATCCTCTCCCGCATCGTCAACCACGGGCTCGACTACATGCTCCAGCGGGAGGATGGCCGGCTGCTCGTTGGCTCGACGATCGAGGACGTCGGCTTCGACCCGAGCACGACGCCGGAGGTGATCGCGAGGCTGCTCGCCTTCGCCCGCGAGCTCGTGTCAACGCTCGCGCACGCGCCGGTGGAGCACGCCTGGGCCGGCCTGCGTCCCGGGAGCGCCGACGGGCTGCCGACGATCGGGGCCATTCCCGGGCTCGACAATGCGTTCGTCGCAGCCGGCCACTTTCGTGCGGGCGTGCACCAATCGACCGGCACGGCGGTCATCGTGGCCGATCTCGTGATGGGGCTGCGGCCATCGTTCCCGTGCGGAGCGTTCGCGGTGGATCGCAGGATCGACCGGTCGGCGGCGGGCGGCATCGACGACTACCTGGCCCGCGCCGCCATCGGCCGTTGATTCGCTTACGCGGCGGTCAGTGTGATCCGCTGACTCACCGCTTACGCGGCGGTCAGTGTGATCCGCTGACTCACCGCTTACGCGGCGGTCAGTGCCAGCCGCGTGTGCAGCGACTCGACGTGCCAGGAGTCGAGCCTGATGCGTGGCTCCTCGTCGAGCAGGATTCTCGCCAGACGGGCGAGGGCTACGACCCCGCGCGGCATGCCGCAGGCAATCTCGTGGATCGTCACGAAGGCTTTCGGCGCAACGCGGGGTTCGTCCTCGCCTCCTTCGCCGAGGATTCCCGCGGCGAGCGTCCTCGATTCCCGCGGCCCCATGGCTCCGACGACCGCCCGCAGGCAGATCTTCGACTCGAGCCGCGTGTCGCGGCCCACGAGCGACAAGAGCCTCCCCTGCCCCGCGAGGATCACCGTCGGCCCCCGGCTCGCGGCAAGCTCGCGGGCGAGTTCCTCGACGGCCTGCGGGGAAAGCAGATGGGCGTCGTCGATGACGCGGTGGGGCTGTCCGTCGACGAGCCGCCCGAGGTGGGCGAGCACGGTCGACTTGCCCGCCCCGGCGGGGCCGACGAGCACCGCCGCGGCGGCCCGCTCGCGGACGGCGTGGTGCAGCCTCGCGACCGCCGCGAGCTGCGAGTCGGTGAGATCGGCCATGGTGGTCGTCGAAACCGGGGTCGTCGTCATGTCGTGGCCTGGAGCAAAGTGGCCGGCAGAGTGGCCGGTTCTCGGCCGAAGGTCGTCACCTCGCCGAGCACGCGGACACCCGCCACCTCGAGCGCCCGCGCGAACGCGGCGGCCGTGGAGCGGTCGGCCCGCCTCAGCAGGATCGCCGCGTCGCATGCGTCGGCGAGCGTGACCGCCCGCTCCCGCCGGATGGGGCCCGATCCAAACCAGCTTCCCGCATCGACGATCTGCACCGCTTCGCGATCCCGATCGATTTGATCGAACCTGGTCGTCACGGCGTCCGTGCCCCGGTCGCGCAGGGTTCGGGCGAGCCCTTCGGCGAACGTCGTGCAGCCGTCCTTCGCCCTCCGCGAGACCACGGCGAGCACGAAGCCGGCCCGCTCGAGGTCGCCGCGCGATCGATCGCGTCCGGCGATCGCCCGCTCGACGGCGTCGGCGACGGCGGACCATTGCGGCGCGGCGGCCGCGATCAAGCGGTCGACGATGCCCGTCGCGATGGGAACGGCGGGAGTTGCGACGGGAACATCGACGAGAGCCGCGTCGTCGGCTGCCGGCGCAGACACCGATGGTGCGGCCATGGGCCCGCCCGCACGAAGCCGGTTGACGAACGCACGGTCGAGCAGGTCGTGCTGCATGGACGATGCTTCCATTGATTCGACTTCCACAATTCGCATGAGCTAGCGTCTCGCAGCCTTCTTCATCTTCGTCGCCGTGCGAATCGGGGATGCCGGCTTCGCGCCGCCATCCTCGGCGAGCCTCGCCCGCGCGATTTCCGCCGCGCCCGGGTCGATCGGCCCACGGTCGATCCACCAGGCCGCGGTGCAGGCGGCGAAGGCGACCACGGCGAGGATCGCGATCGACCCCCATCCGATCCGGGGTCTCGGTCCGGCGGAACCTTCCGTGGCGGGCTGAACGACCGGCTCGTCGCGATCGGCTTCCGTCCGATCAAGGTCGGGAAAGCTCGCCAGCAGCGTGAGGGCGGCATCACGCGATCCGCCCCCTGCATTCAGGGGACGGTTTCCGCTTCGCGACCTCGCTCCGAACACCCCCGCCATGCGCTTCTCCCGTCCTGTAGGGATCCGTTTCGTCGGCAGGGGCGGGGCCTCTTGAACCGGGCGAGCCGCCCACCGAAGAGTCGCCAAACGTCGGCCGCAAGCCCTGCGCAGTATGCCGGGCCTGCCAGGCCGCCTATCATTGAGGGCTTCAGCGTCGTTTCCATCGTATTTTCCCACTCCGAGAGCCCGAGGCTCCGCCTCGAGTACGCCCCGTCGCCGATGCCCATCCCCCCGACTTCATCCCGGGAACGTGCCTTCCGGGACCTGCTCGCCAACCGGATCGCCATCCTCGACGGGGCCATGGGCACGATGGTCCACGCGCTCAAGCTCGACGAGGGGGGCTTTCGCGGCCAACGGTTCGCGAGCAACGCGAAGGACCTCAAGAACTGCATCGACGTGCTCGTGCTCACGCAGCCCGACGCGATCAGGGGAATCCACGCGGCCTACCTCGAGGCGGGCGCCGACATCGTCGAGACGAACACGTTCGGGGCAACGGCCGTAGCGCTTGCCGACTTCGGCCTCGAGGGGCACGTCCGCGAGATGAACCTGCGGGCAGCGGAGCTCGCCCGGGAGGCGGCCGACGCCGCCACGAAGCGGACGCCCGACCGGCCCCGGTTCGTCGCCGGCTCGATCGGCCCGACCAACAAGCAGCTTTCGATCGCCGGCAACGTGAACGACCCCGGCCACCGCGACGTCACGTTCGACCAGATGGTGGCCTACTACCGCGAGCAGGTCGACGCGCTCCTCGAGGGGGGCGTGGACGTGCTCCTCGCCGAGACGGCATTCGACACGCTCGTGCTCAAGAGCTGCCTCTTCGCGATCGAGCAGGCATTCGAGGCCCGCGGGGAGCGGATTCCCGTGATGGCGTCGTTCACGGTGTTCGAAGGCGGACGAACGCTCTCCGCGCAGACGGTCGAGGCCTGCTGGACGAGCCTCGAACATGCCAACGTGATCTCGGTGGGGATCAACTGTGCCCTCGGCCCCGACCGCATCCGCCCGCACGTCGCCGACCTCGCCCGCGTGACCCCGCGGTACACGAGCTGCTATCCCAACGCGGGCCTGCCGAACGCGCTCGGCGGATTCGACGAGACGCCTGAGATGATGGCGACGGTGCTCGAGGAGTTCGCCCGCGAGGGCTGGCTCAACATCATCGGCGGCTGCTGCGGCACGACCCCGCCTCACATCAAGGCGATCGCCGAGGCGGTCGGCCGCCACCCTCCTCGGAAGCCGCCGGCCCTGGAGCCCGCGAGCCGCTACTCCGGCCTCGAGGTCTACCAGATCCGGCCGGAGACGAGCTTCACGATCATCGGCGAGCGGACGAACGTGACCGGCTCACGGGCGTTCGCGAGGCTCATCAAGGAAGAACGCTACGAGGAGGCCCTCAGTGTCGCCAGGCAGCAGGTCGAGGGGGGCGCCAACATCATCGACGTGAACGTCGACGAGGGGATGCTCGACGGGCCCGCGGTGATGACGAAGTTCCTTACGCTCCTCTCGAGCGAGCCCGAGATCGCCCGCGTCCCGGTCATGATCGACAGCTCGAAGTGGAGCGTGCTCGAGGCGGGCCTGAAGTGCATCCAGGGCAAGGGGATCGTCAACTCGATCAGCCTCAAGGAGGGGGAGGAGGAGTTCCTGCGGCAGGCGAGGCTCATCCGCAGGTACGGCGCTGCCGCCGTCGTGATGGCCTTCGACGAGACTGGCCAGGCGACGGAGACGGACCGCCGGTTCGCGATCTGCAAGCGGGCCTACGACCTGCTCGTCCGCGAGGCGGGCTTCCGCCCCGAGGACATCATCTTCGACCCCAACATCCTCACCGTCGCGACCGGGATCGAGGAGCACAACACCTACGCGATGAGCTTCATCGAGGCGGTCCGCCGCATCAAGGCGGAGCTGCCCGGGGCGAGGGTGTCGGGAGGGGTGAGCAACATCTCGTTCTCCTTTCGCGGCAACGACACCGTCCGCGAGGCGATGCACGCCGCATTCCTCTACCACGCGATCCGCGCCGGGATGGACATGGGGATTGTCAACGCCGGCCAGCTCGCCGTCTACGAGGAGATCGAGCCGGAACTGCTCTCCCGCATCGAGGACGTGCTCTTCAACCGTCGCGAGGACGCGACGGAGCGGCTCATCGAGCATGCCGAGCGGGTGAAGCGGAAGGATGGCGACGTCGTGGTCGCCGCCGACGCCTGGCGGTCGCTGCCGGTCGAGGAGCGGCTCGCCCACTCGCTCGTGAAGGGAATCGCCGACCACATCGACGACGACGTCGAGGCCGCCCGGCAGGCCTACTCGACGAGCCTGGAGGTGATCGAGGGCCCGCTCATGCGGGGCATGCAGGTCGTGGGCGACCTCTTCGGCGAGGGAAAGATGTTCCTGCCGCAGGTGGTCAAGAGTGCGCGGGTCATGAAGAAGGCGGTGCAGTACCTGCTCCCGTTCATGGAGGAGGAGCGGAAGCGCAGCGGCCAGGCCCAGTCGTCCCGTGGGAAGGTTCTCATGGCGACCGTCAAGGGCGACGTGCACGACATCGGCAAGAACATCGTCGGCGTCGTGCTCGGCTGCAATGGCTACGAGGTGATCGATCTCGGCGTGATGGTCAACGCGACGAAGATCGTCGACGCCGCGAAGGAACACAACGTGGACGTCGTGGGCCTGAGCGGGCTCATCACGCCGAGCCTCGACGAGATGGTGCAGGTGGCCGAGGCCTTCGAGCACGAGGGGCTCAGGATGCCGATCCTGATCGGCGGTGCCACGACCTCCACGAAGCACACCGCCGTGCGGATCGCGCCGAAATACTCCTCCGAGGTGGTGCACGTCGCCGACGCCTCGCGGGCCGCGGGCGTCGTCGAGAAGCTCGTGAATCCCGCGAGCCGCCAGGCCTACGCCGCCGAGGTGCGAAAGCAGCAGCAGCGTGAGGTCGAGGCCTTCTCCCGCCGGCAGCAGGTGGCGCTCGTGCCGTATGCCCGCGCCGTCGCCGCGAAATGGACCTGCGACTGGCGGCAGGCCCAGATCGAGAAGCCGGAATTCCTCGGGCTTCGCACGCTCGACGACGTGCCGCTCTCGACTCTCGTGCCCTACATCGACTGGTCGCCGTTCTTCATGGCCTGGGAGCTCAAGGGGAAGTACCCGGCGATCTTCCGGGACGAAGTCGTCGGCGTCGAGGCGAAGAAGCTCTTCGACGACGCGCAGGCGATGCTCGGCCGCATCGAACGGGAGAAGCTGCTTCGGGCCCGGGGTGTCTACGGGTTCTTCCCGGCGAGCGCGGTCGGCGACGACATCGCGATCTACGCCGACGACGGCCGCACGATCGAGGTCGGCCGCGTCCACACGCTCCGCCAGCAGTGGGAGCGCAAGGGGCAGGACGTCTTCCACGCGCTGGCCGATTTCGTCGCCCCGGTGGAGAGCGGCCGCAAGGACTACGTCGGCGGCTTCGCGGTCACGGCGGGCCACGGCTGCGACGAGCTCTGCCGCGAGTACGACGCGAAGCACGACGACTACTCCTCCATCCTGGTGAAGGCGATCGCCGACCGGCTCGCGGAGGCGTTCGCCGAGTGGCTCCACGAGAAGGTGCGGAGGGAGTGGGGCTACGGCGAGGACGAGCAGTTCACCAACGAAGATTTGATCGAGGAACGGTATCGCGGCATCCGCCCCGCCCCCGGCTATCCGGCCTGCCCCGACCACACCGAGAAGGTGTCGCTCTTCAAGCTGCTCGAGGCGGAGAAGCGTGCCGGCATGCGGCTCACCGAAAACTGCGCCATGACGCCGGCGGCGAGCGTCAGCGGGCTCTACTTCGCCCACCCCGAGAGCCGCTACTTCGCGGTCGATCGGATCACGCTCGAGCAGGTGGAGAGCTACGCCGCCCGCAAGGGCATGAGCGTGAAGGAGATCGAGCGGTGGCTCGCTCCGAACCTCGGCTACGAGCCGAAGGCCTGACGCCGACGCCGGGGTGGAGCGTCACCGACCCTCGGCCC
>JBIIOJ010000023.1:0-21785 GCA_044337015.1 Pirellulales bacterium | reverse complement strand
CATCCAGGGTTTCGCAACCGGTTCCACCGTCCAATGTCCGATTCCATCGCTACGACGCCGATCCAGCAGGCCCGCCGGCTCGTCGCCGACCTGCTTATACCGAATCCGGCGATCTTCTGGGCCGACTTCCTGGCGAGCCTCACGGTCGGCTACGCGGCGGCGGCCATCTACCTGAAGGCGGCCTTTCTCTCCCCCGAGCAGATACTCTCGTGGATGGTGGCGGGCGTCGCCCTTTTTCGCGTGTCGCTTTTCATGCATGAGATCGTCCACTTCCGCAAGGGGGAGATGACGGCCTTCAAGGTGGCCTGGAACGTGCTCGCGGGAATTCCGCTCCTGATGCCGTCGTTCCTCTACGAGCACCACCTCAACCACCACAACGCCCACCACTACGGCACTCCCCGCGACGGCGAGTATCTGCCGCTGGGGGTTGCGCGGCTGAGGACGATGCTCGGCTACCTCGCCGAGATCCTGCTTCTGCCCGTGCTCACGACGCTGCGGTTTCTCGTCGGCACGCCGGTCTCGTTCCTCCATCCACGGCTGCGACAGATCGTGCTCGAGCGGTTCTCGCCACTGGTCATCAACCTCTGGCACCGCCGCGAGATCCCGAACGACGCCCCGCGGGCCACGTGGGCCGTGATCGAGATCGCCTGCTTCCTGCGGGCCGCGGCGATGTTTTCCTTCCTCTTCGCCAGCTCGATCGTGATCGGCGACGAGGTGGTCGAGCTCTCGTGGCATCGCCTTGCGAAGCTCTACCTGCTTGCGGTGCTGGCGCTTGGCCTCAACCACGTCCGCACGCTCGCCGCCCACCGCTACAAGAGCGAGGGGGAGCGGATGAGCTTCGCCGAGCAACTCGACGACTCGATCAACGTCGAAGGGCGAACGCCGCTGGTCGTGCTGTTCTTTCCGGTGGGCCTGCGGTACCACGCGCTCCATCACCTCTTCCCCTCGATCCCCTACCACAACCTCGCGACGGCCCACCGCCGGATCATGGCGGGGTTGCCCGAGTGGCAGGCCTACCGCAACGCGACCTACCCGACGTTCTTCGCGGCGCTTGCCGATCTCTTCAAAAGTGCCCGGGCTTCCTGCGCCCTGCCGCCGCCGGGTGAGGACCGCTGGTTCCAAAGACTCGGCGAGGAGATCGCCTCGCGTGGCGCTGATCGCCCTGCCGGCGAGATGTCGCTCGGCCGCTCGGCTTAAACCGCGGGCCATTCGCCGATCGGCCCAGCTCACCCTTCGGCAAGCAGCCGGGCGATCTTCCGCGCGGGCGAGGGAAGGGGCACGGCATGGAGAGAGCCGACCGGCACCCAGCGGCTCTGGACCGCAACCGAAGATGATTTGCCGGCGGCCGCTGCACCCGCCGCCACTTTGATCACCTCGAGCGTGATCCGGTGGCAGGTCACGCTGTGACGGATCGTGCCGACGTGCTCACCGAATTTTTCCGCCGCCTTCCGTGATTTCACGGCGACGCGTGGAAAATCCCAGAGACCGGCCCACCATTCTCCCTCCTGACGCTGGACGAGCAGCACCCGCCCGCGGCGCACGTTCACGATCGCGGCCTCGTGCCGATGAATCGTTTTGGCCCGGGATGATTTCGCGGGAATCCGATCGACGCGGCCGGTCCGCCGCGCGACGCAGAGATGCTCGAGCGGGCAGGCATGACACGCCGGCCGCACGGGCGTGCAGACGGTCGCGCCCAAATCCATGAGCGCCTGGTTGAACCGGCCGGAATGTTTCTTGGGCACCATCGCCGCCGCGAGCTTCCAGATCGCCTCGTCGCCGCCGGGTCCGTCGAGCCGACGGGCGTGCCCCGCGAGCCTTGCGATCACACGACGGGAATTGGCCTCGACGATCGGCTCAGGCTGGGCGAACGCGATCGATGCGATGGCACCGGCGGTGTAGCGGCCGATGCCGGGGAGGCGACGAAGCCCCTCGGCCGACCGGGGAAACTCGCCGCCGTGCTCCGCGGTGATTTTTCTGGCGGCCGCGTGCATCTGCCGCGCACGGCGGTAGTAGCCGAGCCCCTCCCAGTGCGCGAGCACGTCGGCTTCTGCCGCAGCGGCGAGCACTTCGACCGCAGGAAACCTCGCCATGAACTTCGTGAAGAACTCCTTCACCCGAGCCACCTGCGTCTGCTGGAGCATGATCTCGCTCACCCACACGCGGTAGGGATCGCGGTTCTTCCGCCAGGGGAGCAGCCGCTGCTCGCGATCGAACCAGGCCAGGAGCGGCGCGACGGCCGGATGGTAGACGGCCGGGTCGGGGAGTGTGTTGCTGGGGGGAGGAACCGTGTTGCTTGGCGGAGGAACCGTGTTGCCGGGCGGAGGAACCGCTGCAATCCAGCCTTCGAGCGGGTCGAGGTCGTCGGGCAGGCCATACCGCGGGAGCAAGGCCGCGTGGGCCGCCTGCATCGCCGCGATCACGGCATCGACAAGATCGCCACTACCGTCGTCGAGCAGCCGTCGCCGCCACGCCTGGGACATCGTGAGCCTGACGTCGAGGCCGGCCCTTCCCGTGAGGATCGCCGCGACGATCTCGGCCCGGGCGCGATCGCGGGCAGCGTTCTGGTTCGCCACGGCGTCGCTCTTGTACGACGCGCGGGTCACCATCCTCGCCGTGTAGCCGGGGTAGGCCTCGAGGGCGATCCGGCGGCCTTGTCGCCACGGACCGGCAAGTGATTCCTCCCTCGACGGATGATGGTGCGCGGGAAACACGAGCCCCGCGTCGAGCAGTCGGCTGATGCCCACCTGCATCATCCAGGCGACGGGCGGGTTCGTCCATCGCATGGCCGGGCTCGATCCGGCCGGCTTGTCGGCCTTCCGCCAGGCGAACTTGTCGCCCACAGGCCGGGCCGCGCAATAGCGGCGAAACGTCTCCCGCAGCCGCTCGCGTTTCTCGCCGCAGAAGAACCGGACGAACGCCGGCCAGTCGGTCGGCCAGCCCTCGTGCTCGATGAGTTGCCTTGGCTGACCGAACGGCAGGTCGAACCCGCCGAGCCAGCCTCCGCTCTCGGTGAGGAAGTGTTCGAACGCCTCGAAGCTCGATAGCGCGAGCACCTCGTGGAGCGTGTAGCGGCCGCCGGACGCCTCCCGCGAGAGCTTCCCGATGGCGACGGTGATCGGCTTGCGCCGCGACGGGGCGGAGGTGAAGTCGACGCCGATGACGTTAATCTCGCCGCCCGTGCCGCGGCCGGCCTTTCGCACGCTCGATCGCTTGGCGTTCACGTCGCAGGCGGGGCGGGCGGCGAGACGCGGGCCGCCTTCGCCGGTTCCGCCGGCGGCTTCGGGAATGGCCTCGTCTTCGACGACTCGGCCGTCGGGAAGTCGGCCGGAATCGGCAGGGAGACCTCGCCGGTCGCCGCCCACTCGCAGCCGCGGACGAGCGTCGCGATGAAGCCGACGCACTCCTGCGAGTCGTTGCCGTGGCCCATCGGTGTGTGAAAGACGCGGCCTTTTCCGTAGCGGATCGTCATGATCATCGGCTCGTGACGCTTCGACTTCGGCGAGTAGGCGGTCGCGAGGATCTCCATGTTCTCCGCCGGCCCGCGGAGGCTGTCGTAGAGCTCGTCGTTGGCATGCATCCATGCCGCCGGCATCCCCTTCGTGATCGGGTGGGCGGCATCGCGGACCTGGATCGTGAAGGGGTGCTGCGGCCCGTGGCTGCCGCCGGGTCCGGCGGCCGTGTCGCGGACGAGCGAGCCATCGTCGGAGTAGTAGACGTAGGGGCCGCTCTTCTCGTTGCGGCCCCCCCAGCCGCCGAGGCCGATCATCCGGTTGTAGGCGTCCCACTCGGGAAACGAGTTGTCGGCCGCATGGACCGCGACGAAACCGCCGCCGCCGCGGACGTACTCCTCGAACGCGGCCTGTGTGTCCGGCTTCCAGGGCGTGGCGCCGTGGCCGAAGTTGCTCACGACGACGTCGTAGAGCTTGAAGGACGGCTCGAACGACGAATCCGCCCCCTTCGGAGCGTGCGTGACGACGTCGACCTCGAACCGGCCGGTCTCCTCGAGGTACTTCTTCATCATCTTCGTCGTCTGCGGCCAGTTGGCATGGTTGTTCTGGCCGTCGACGATGACCGCCTTCAGCTTCGGCGGCTTGCGCGATGGGCTCGGCTCGGCCGCGGCGCCGGTCGGGGCGATCATCGGCACGAGAAACAAAGTAGCGATCGCAAGGAGAGCGGAGCGACGCAGCATGGCGGATCCCTCGGGGTGGTCACGGAATCGGATGACCGAACATTTCTCGGAGCGGCAGTGTACCGCCGGCGAGGGCCTCCATTCACCCGGGGGCATGGGCGAAATGGAGGCATGCTCAGGAGCCGGCACCGTCGAGGATCGCCGCGGCATCGCCGACGCCGATCCTCGAGCAACCCTGCTCGAGGTAGGCGACGCAATCGCCCCAGGTGCGAATGCCCCCCGAGGCCTTCACGCCGAGCCGGCTGCCGACCGACTGGAGCATGACGGCGACAGCCTCGTGGGTCGCCCCGCCGGATGCGAATCCCGTCGAGGTCTTCACGAAGTCGGCCCCCGACTCCTCGGCGATGCGGCAGGCCGTGGCGATTTCGTCCAGGGAGAGCAGGCAGGTCTCGAGGATCACCTTCACGATCCCGCCGGATCGGCCCGCCGCTTCGACCACCGCGCGGATGTCGCGAGCGACGTCCACATGACGGCCGGAGAGAAAGGCAGGAATGTTCATGACCATGTCGATCTCGACTGCGCCATCCTCGATCGCGAGTGACGCCTCGAGGGCCTTCACCTCCGGCCGTACGTTGCCGTGCGGAAACCCGACCACGCTGGCGACGGCGACACTCCCACCCCGAAGCAGCCGCGCCGCTTCCGCCACGTCGCAACTGCGAACGCAGAGGCAGCCGACGCCCCGCGCGAGGCACATCCGGGCCGCGGCTGCGAGGTCGCCGTCGCCGAGCGTCGGCTTCAGCACCGCATGGTCGAGCCGCTTCGCCACGGCCGCGCGGTCGAATCGGGCTGGGTCATCCGCACTTGCCACACTGCCCCTTGAGAAGCACCTCGGTGACCGCGCGGATGCCGCTCGAACGTTTCGGCGAGATTGCGACGTTCACGTCGTCGAGGCAGGACACTTCGCCGCAGCTGGTGCAGAGGAAGTGCGGGTGGTCCTTGCCGTGCTTCCCCTTCGCATCGCCTCGCTTCAGCTCGAACCGCCAGACGTGGTCACCTAACTCGACCCGCGACACGAGCCCCGCCTCGGTGAGCTCCGTGAGGTTGCGGTAGATCGTGGCCCGGTCGAAGTCACGGTCGGCAAGGTCGTCAGCCACTTCGGCGTGAGTCTTCGGGCCACGGGCAGCGACGAGGTATCCAAGCACCGCGACTCGAGCCGTCGTACACCGCAGGCCCGAACCGCGAATCTGGCCCCGCAATATCTCGAGTTGACTCAGCGGAACGGTTTTCACGCCATTAATACTACCACCCGCTATCGGGCAGAAAAAAGCGTTCGAAGAGCCGGACGCCAGAACGCATGGACGCCGCATTCCGCAGGTCGGACAACCTGCGGCTACGCCGTAACCGCACATGTGGCGAGGCGGAGGGGTCGGTGTGAGGATCGCGAGCGTGTCAGCGAGCGAACTCGTGGCGACTTCTCAGCCTGCCCGAACCCGGCGGAACACGCGGTCAGACGCCCGCCTCGGCCGGCACTGCCGACAAAAGTTCCACAATCGCGTTCATGAACTGCGGAAGGTCGGCCGGCTTGCGGCTGGAAACGAAGTGTCGGTCGACGACGACGGCCGTGTCTTCCCAGATCGCCCCAGCGTTGACGAGGTCGTCCTTGATTCCCGGGCTCCCGGTGACTCGGACGCCCCGGTAGACCCCCGCGGAAATCGGGATCCAACCGCCGTGGCAGATCGCGGCCACGAGCTTGCCATGCTCGGAAAAGTCGCAGACGAGCTGCAGCACCTTCCCGTCGCGACGGAGCTGATCCGGCATCCAGCCGCCCGGGATGACGATGCCGTGGAAATCCAACGCCTCCATGTCGGCGATATTCGCGTCGCTCGTGCAGGGATAGCCGTGCTTGCCGGAGTAGGTCCGCCCCTGGGCCCGGCCGGCGAGCGTGACGTGGGCCCCCGCCTCCTCGAGCCGGAGCTTGGGATACCAGAGTTCAAGGTCCTCGTAGTCATCCCCTACGAGGACGAGGATTCGGAGATTTTCGAGCGGACGGCGAGAAAACAACTGGTGACGCATGACATTGGGCTCCGGGGAGGGGCAGAACGATCGCGGCCATTCTTCGCCGCACCAAGTTGGAAAGCGAGCGATCCCCGCCAGGTGGGGGTTTTGCTGGACAATCGGTCCATGGGGTCTATTCTCCCCGAGGGCGGTTTAGGGGCAAAAACGATATCCCCGAGGGGGGTCGGCGAAAGAAACCTTGACGGGGCCGATTCTCACGCTACATTCACGCCCTCGGCCATATGGAGTGGTTGCACGGAAGCCCACCACAATATCTTGCGATAGCATGCAGATGGACCTGCCCTCTCGAATTCCCTCGAATCCGCCGATGAACCCCTGACAGGCCGGCTCCAGTCGGCCCGAGGCAAGGGCCGATACGAGTTGCACAGGAAACTGTACGCACGTATACTTTTAGTCAGCAGACGAACCCCAGCAAGGAGAGCCCCGCATGAGCCAGTCCGCGTCGTCCACAGCCTTCGCAGGATCGTCCGCCCCAGGCCACGCTTCCACGGGCCACGCTTCCACAAGCCCGCCGGAAGCCCGCACCGCGGCCGCCGGCCCCCGGCAGCCGATCGAGGTCCGGCCGACCTTCTGCCCGACGGACGTCGCGAGCCCCTTCGACACGACGGAGTGGGAGCTTCGGACGGCTGCCATCAAGGGTGAGGACGGCAAGGTGCTCTTCGAACAGCCGGCCTGCGAAATCCCGGCCGCCTGGAGCCAACTGGCCACCAACGTCGTCGTGAGCAAGTACTTCTACGGTGAGATCCACACGCCCGAGCGGGAGCACTCCGTCAAGCAGTTGGTGCACCGCGTCGCCCGCACGATCGCCGACTGGGGTATCAAGGACGGATACTTCAAGTCGAAGCAGGACGGCGAGAACTTCTACCGGGATCTCGCCTGGCTTTGCGTGCACCAGCACGGTGCCTTCAACTCGCCGGTCTGGTTCAACGTCGGCCTCTACAACCAGTACGGCGTGAAGGGTGCCCCATGCAACTGGCGATGGGACGAGGCCAAGCACGATGTCGCCATGCCCGACAACCCCTACGAGTTTCCGCAGGGGAGCGCCTGCTTCATCCAGAGCGTGCAGGACAACATGGAAGACATCATGGACCTCGCCCGCAGCGAGGCCATGCTCTTCAAGTTCGGCAGCGGCACCGGCACCGACCTCTCGACGCTCCGCAGCCAGCGGGAGAAGCTCGCCGGCGGCGGAAAGCCCTCCGGCCCGCTCTCGTTCATGCGGGTCTACGACCAGGTCGCGGCCGTCGTGAAGAGCGGCGGCAAGACCCGCCGCGCTGCCAAGATGCAGTCGCTCAAAGTGACGCACCCCGACATCCTCGAATTCATCGAGTGCAAGAGCAAAGAGGAGAAGAAGGCGCGGGTGCTCATCGAGAAGGGGGGCTACGACTCCAACTTCAACGGCGAGGCCTACAGCTCGATCCTTTTCCAGAACGCCAATCTCTCTGTCCGGCTCACCGACGACTTCATGGAGGCCGCCGACCGCGACGACACCTGGACGACCCGCTGGGTCACCGATCCCTCGAAGGCAGGGCCAAGCTACAAGGCCCGCGAGCTCATGGGCCGCATGGCCGAGTGCGCCTGGCAGTGCGGCGACCCGGGCGTGCAGTACGACACGACGATCAACCGCTGGCACACCTGCCCGAATTCCGGGCGGATCAACGCGAGCAACCCGTGCAGCGAATACATGTTCCTGGACGACACGGCCTGCAACCTCGCGAGCATCAACCTCATGAAGTTCCGCCGGGCCGACGGCACGTTCGACGTTGAGCGGTTCTCCGCCGCCTGCCGGATCTTCTTCGTCGCCCAGGAAATCCTCGTCGACCACGCGAGCTACCCGACGAAGCGGATCGCGAAGAACAGCCACCTCTTCCGGCCGCTGGGGCTCGGCTACTCGAACCTCGGCAGCCTCCTCATGGCCGACGGGCTTGCCTACGACAGCGACGCCGGCCGCGGGCTCTGCGGAGCCCTCACGGCGATCCTCCACGGAACCGCCAACCGCACGAGCGCCGAACTCGCCGCGGCGGTCGGCCCCTTCGAAGGCTTCGCCGTGAACCGCGAGCCGATGCTCAATGTCATGCAGATGCACCGTGCCGCCGTCGATAGGATCGACCCGGCCTGCCCGCAGTATCTCCGCGATGCGGCCCGGACAATCTGGGACGACGTGCTCGCCGGCGGCCGCCAGCACGGCTACCGCAACGCCCAGGCGACGGTGCTCGCCCCGACCGGCACGATCAGCTTCCTCATGGACTGCGACACGACCGGGATCGAGCCCGACATCGCGCTCGTGAAGTACAAGCAGCTCGCCGGCGGCGGCATGCTCAAGATCGTGAACCAGACCGTTCCGCTCGCCCTCCGGACGCTCGGCTACGACGAGCCGGCCGTCGAGGCGATCCTTGCCTACGTCGACAAAAACGACACGATCGAGTCCGCTCCCGGCCTCAAGGAGCAGCACCTCGCCGTCTTCGACTGCGCGTTCAAGCCGCGGCTTGGTAAGCGGTCGATTGCCTGGGAGGCTCACGTGAAGATGATGGCTGCCGCGCAGCCGTTCATCTCGGGGGCCATCTCAAAGACGGTGAACATGCCCCGCGAGACCACGCCGGCCGACATCGCCGGCGCCTACATGGAGGGCTGGCGGCTGGGACTGAAGGCGCTGGCGATCTACCGAGACGGCTCGAAGGAGAGCCAGCCGCTCAACACGAGTTCCGAGACCGAGAAGGCCGCAGCCAAGGTGACCGCGTCCCCGCGACGGGAGCGGCTCCCCGACACGCGTCGGAGCGTGACCCACAAATTCAACGTGGGCGGCCACGAGGGCTACATCACCGTCGGCCTCTACGACGACGGAAGGCCCGGTGAGCTCTTCATCACGATGGCCAAGGAAGGGAGCACGATCGGCGGCCTCATGGACGCCTTCGGCACTGCGGTGTCGATGAGCCTCCAGTACGGCGTGCCGCTCGAGGTGTACGTCAAGAAGTTCTCCCACAACCGATTCGAGCCGTGGGGCTACACGAAGAACCCCGACATCCCCGTGGCGAAGAGCCTCGTCGACTACATCTTCCGCTGGATGGGAACGGAGTTCATCCCGGGCTACCGGGAGGCCAATCGTCCGGGCGGCTACTCCGGCGACAGCCACTCCGGCAGCGGCGGCGAACCCGGCGGAGGCGACGACACGGAAACGGAGCGCAAGCCCGCCGCCACGACGGCGAGCGGGCTGGCCGATGGTCAAGGAAAGGCCAAGAGCACGGGCGAGCAGGTGACCAGCCGCGGCAGGTTTCCGGCAGCCGGTGCAAACGGCAGCAGCCACGCTGGTGGCTCTCACGCGAACGGCGCGAATGGATCGGCGAACGGCAGCGGCCTGAAGACGGCGGCAAAGCCGAAGACGGTCGCGGCTTCGGCAGCGCTCCTCGAGCGGGCCGGCATCAAGATGGCCGTCGATCCCTCGGCGAGCGCCGTGGACCGGCAGAGCCAGTTCGCCAACTTCCAGATCGACGCCCCGGCTTGCGACAATTGCGGGGCAATCACCGTGCGGAATGGCAACTGCTACCTCTGCCACAACTGCGGCAACTCGATGGGCTGTTCGTGACGCGATCGCCGGGCGGATCTCGCCCGGCAGCGCGTATCCGCAGCGTGTATTCTCGGCGGAATGCTGAACCTCGAATCGGGCACATCCGAGCGGTGGCTCGCAGAGGTCGATCGCGGTCTCGACGAGATCCTGATCGACCACGCGCACTGCGAGAAGAAGGCGGCCGGCACCGCCATGAACCTCCTGTTCGCCTACGTCGACCAGGTCGAGCTGGCCCGGGAGATGACCGAAATCGTCCGTGAGGAGCTCGAGCATTTCCATCTCGTGCTCGACCTGCTCGAGCGGCGTGGCATCCCGTTCCGAAAGCTCTCTCCGAGCGGGTACGGCCGGAAGCTCAATGATCTCGTCCGCCGGCAGGAGCCCTGGAAGGCGGTCGACCGGCTACTCGTGGCCGGAATCATCGAGGCCCGCAGCTGCGAGCGATTCGACCTGCTCGCCCGCCGGTTCGCCTCCGGGCCGTCGTGCGATCCGGCACTTGCGGCGTTCTACGGCGGTCTCTTCGAGTCGGAGGCCCGCCACCACGCGACGTACGTGCGTCTCGCGAGGCTCTTCGCGCCGGAGGCGGCCGTCCGGGAACGGTTACGGGAACTCGCTGCCGCTGAGGCCGGGATCCTCGCGGAGGGGGAGCCGCTCCCGCGGATGCACAGCTGACGTCGACTCGCTCCGAAGGCGTCCGGCAGACCTTGCCGACGGCGGCGACTTCGACGGTCCGCGAAGGTTTGCGGACAGCCCAGAACGACTCCAGATTCCCCGTCTTGCCGGCCGATCACCTTGGTCGCCGACGAGTCGCACGCCCAAGCAGCGGCCGAAGGCGAACACGAACAAACCGTCATCCGCTTTCCGTCGGTGGTGCCACAAACCATGCGTTAGTCCGGGGCCTCGAAAGGCCGTGCCCGTCACGACCCGCCCCGCACTCTTCTCGCAACAATCACCCCGTCGCATTCGCGGATACGTTTCTCGAGGGCCGTGGCAGCCAAGCGCTGCCACGGCCCTTCCTGTTTTCCCCGCTGTTTCCGGGCTTTTCGCCGGTGGCACACGGCTGTCGGGAACGGGAATTTGAACCGCATCTCCGGGAAATTAGGATTTTCCTGAGGTGTGGCGTACGGTGATCGCAGGCCGGATCCGCTCGGCCGCCTCTGCCGCCCCACTTTCGAACCGCTGCCGTACTCGAACCGAGGTGATCGATGCGCCGTTGGATGCACATCCTGCTTGTTGGGATCCTGACCGTTGGGATGTCGATCAACTCGGCTTCGGCCTGCCGCGGCTGGCGGCGGACGTGCCGGAGCGTGTGCCATCCGTGCATGCCGTGCATCGTGTACCACCACGCACCGGCGTGCGGGTCGGTCGTGACCGAGGAGTGCTGCGGTGAGGTCGTCGTCGAGACGACGCAACCGGCGGCCCCCGCGGAGTCGGTCGTGCAGCCTGAAACGGAGCCCGCGAAGGGCGAGATCGCGAAGCCCGAGCCCGTGCAGCCGGACGTGAAGCCGGACGTGAAGCTGCCAGAGACGCCCGCCGCCGAACCGCCCAAGCCGATCGTCGTCCCCAAGCCGATCGTCGTCATCGAGGAGAAGCCGATGCCGGTGGAGCCCGCGGCCCCGGTGGAGCCCGCGGCCCCGGTGGAGCCCCCGGCCAAGGAGCCACCGCTCGAATTGCCAGCTGCCGCCACGAAGCCGGTCGAGCCTCCCGCCGAGCCCGCGACGCCACCGCAGCCAACCGAACCCGCTGAACCACCCGCTGAACCAGTCGTGCCCGCCGAGCCGGCGGAGAAGCCGAAGATGAAGGAGGAGCCCGAGGACCTCTTCCCGGAAGAGCCGAAGTCTGTGGAACAGAAGCCGGCGACCGAAGAGCCCAAAACGCCTGAGCCGCGCCCCTCCGAAGAGGATCTTTTCGGCAGCGACACGCCGGCCAAGCCCACGGCCGAACCGCCGGCGGCAGCCCCGGAGGAACCGGCGGAGCCGGAGATGCAGGAGGAAGAGGCGGAAGCGGAGGAAGAACCCGCTGCCGAGCCCGCGTTGGAGCCGAAGACGGAGACGCCGGAGGCGGGCGAGGAGAATCTCTTCGATGATCCCGATGCGGAGCCGCCGGCGAAGCCCGCTCCCGCGAAGCCGGCTGCGGACGAGCCGGAGGAAGATCTTTTCGGCTCGAGCGACGAGCCGAGGCAGGAGGATGCTCGGCCGGCGGACGAAAACGTGGAGGAACCGTCGCAGGAGCCCGTAGGCGAGCCCGTCGACGAGCCCGCTCCCGCGGATCCGACCGAGGAAAAGCCCGCCGAGGAGAAGGACGAGGACACGGCCGACGAGGAAGAGGAGGATCCGTTCGCGGGTGTCCTCCAGACGCCCGACGAGCCGATGCGTACCTGGATCGACGACACCGGGCGGTACCGGACCGTCGCCAGGCTCGTGGAAGTGCGGCCCGATGGCGTGCGGCTCCTCAAGGCCAACGGCAGATTCTCGACCGTGCCGTTCTCCCGGCTGAGCAACCACGACCGGCTCTACGCGAGCGCTACCGCCGCCCGCGTCGAATCACAACTCGCACAGCAGCCGAAGCCGAACGACACCGCCGGACTCTGAGGAAACCCCCGAACCAAGCACGCATGACGTGCGGTCACTTCTCGTCGAGCACGGCGACCGACTCGAACGCCCGTCCTTCGAGCATCTCGAGCGACGCGCCGCCACCAGTGGAGACGTGGCTGACCTTGTCGGAGAAGCCGAGTTGCTCCACGGCGGCCGCCGAATCGCCGCCGCCGATGATCGTCACGCCGCCCTTCTTCGTGGCCTCCGCCACCGCTTCCGCGACGGCCTTCGTCCCGGCGTCGAACGGGGGCATCTCGAAGACCCCCATCGGGCCATTCCAGACGACCGTGCCAGCCGAGCGGATGATGGCGGCATAGTGCTTCGACGTCTCGGGGCCGATGTCGAGGCCCTCGAAGCCTTCGGGTATCTCGCCCGCCTTCACGATCCGGCGGTTCGCCGTCGGCGAGAAGTCGTCGGCGCAGTGCGTGTCGACCGGCAGCACGAGCTTGGAGCCGCCCCTGGCGAGCAGTTCCTTCGCGAGACCGACCTTGTCTGCCTCGACGAGCGACTTCCCCGTCCTGCCGCCCTGCGCGAGCGAGAACGTGTAGGCCATCGCGCCGCCGATGAGCACGTGGTCGCAGATCGAGAGGAGATTCGTGATCACGGCGATCTTGTCGGAGACCTTCTTCCCGCCGAGGATCGCGACGAACGGCCGCTTTGGCGAGTGGATCGCGTCGGCGAGGTAGGCGATCTCCTTCTCCACAAGGAAGCCGACCACGGCCGGCTTGCCGGCCTTCTTCATCGCGGCCGGCACGCCGTGCATGCTCGCCTCGGTGCGATGGCAGGTGCCGAAGGCGTCGTTCACATAGGCGTCGGCGATCGCCGCAAGTCCGCCGACGTAGGCGGCGTCGTCCCCCTTCTTCTCCCCCTTGTTGAACCGGACATTCTCGAGCAGCAGAACGCCTCCGGCCGGCAACGCCTTCGCTTTCGCGGCCGAATCCGGCCCCCCGGTGTCGCCCGCGAGCACGACGGGCTTGCCGAGCAGTTCCCCAAGCCGCTTCGCGACGGGCTCGAGCGAAAACTCCTTCTCGAACCCCTTCCCTGAGGGCCGACCGAGGTGCGACATGAGCACGGCCTTCCCGCCGCGGTCGAGGATCGACTTCACCGTCGGAAGAGCCATCCGGATCCTCCGGTCGTCGGTGATCCCGCCGGAATCATCCTGCGGCACGTTGAAATCGACGCGGACGAGGATCGTCTTTCCGGCGGGATCGATGTCGGCGACGGTCTTCTTGGGCATGGGTAGGCTCCGGGGGTTTCCTGTGTCAGACGTCGAGATTCTTCACGTCGAGCGCGTGCCGCTCGATGAACTCCCGCCGGGGTTCGACCTTCTCACCCATGAGCACGCGGAAGAGGTCGTCTGCGGCCGCCGCGTCGCTCATCGTCACGCGGAGGAGGGTGCGGTTGGCCGGGTCGAGCGTCGTGTCGCGGAGCTCCTCGGCGTTCATCTCTCCGAGCCCCTTGAAGCGGGTGATCGAGAGCCCCTTCTCGCCCGCACGCCGCACGGCCGTGAGCAGCCCGCGGAGATCCTCGAGGCCGATCTCGTTCTCGCCGCGGCGGAGCATGTACCTCGGCGCCTCGCTGCCGGTGCGATCCTCCGGCATGAGCGACTCGATCCCGAAGCCCATCGCCTCGAGCTCCTTGAGCCCCGCGTTGATGCTCCGCACCTCGTGGAGATCGATGACCACGAGCTGGTCGTGCCCGGTGTCGTGGGCCGTGCCGGGGGTGGCGTCGCCCGCCGCGACCGACTCCTCGATCCGCCCCACGGCGAGCGTGCCGCCCGCGGTCTTCTCCTTGCTCTTCACGAAGGCCTCGAGTTCATCGCGGCTCGTAAACCACCGCTCCTCGACCCCGTAGTAGACGTGATACATCGGCAGCTTGCCGCTGGCAGCGTCGCGGCGGCCGGCATGGTCGCGGAGGCTGATCCCCCGCTTCTCGAGCGCGACGAGCGCATCCTCGAGCCCGGAGAGCGTCCGGCAGAGCCGCTGCATGTCGGCTCCCGAGATCTCGCGGCCGTCGCCGGGCAGAAACACCCCCTCGCCAAGGCCCTGGTCGAGGAGCTGGCCCTTCATCTCCTCCTCGGTCTGCACGTAGTAGGTCTGCTTCCTGCTTCGCACGCGAAACAGTGGAGGCTGCGCCACGTAGACGTGCCCCTCCGCCACGAGACGGTACATCTGGCGGTAGAAGAAGGTGAGCAGGAGCGTGCGGATGTGTGAGCCGTCGACGTCGGCGTCGGTCATGATCACGACCTTGTCGTAGCGGCGCTTCGAGAGGTCGGCCTCCTCGCCGATCCCGGCGCCGATCGCCGAGATCACGCTCCGAACCTCCTCGTTGGCGAGCACCTTGTCGTCGCGGCTCTTGTAGGCGTTGATGATCTTGCCCCGCAGTGGCAGGATCGCCTGGTACTCGCGGTGACGGCCTCCTTCGGCGCTTCCGCCGGCCGAGTCGCCCTCCACCAGATACAGCTCGCACTTCTCGACATCGCGGCTGGTGCAGTCGCGGAGCTTGCCGGGCAGGCCACCGCCGGAAAGGGCGCCTTTTCGCTCACGGAGCAGTTGCTTCGCCTTCTTCGCGGCCTCACGGGCCTCCGCGGCGAGCACGCCCTTCTGTACGATCGCCTTCGCGCTCTTGGGATTCTCCTCGAGGTACTTGGCGAGGTAGTCGCCGACGGCCGAGTTGATGATCCCCTCGACCTCGCCGTTGCCGAGTTTCGTCTTGGTCTGGCCCTCGAACTGCGGGTGCGGCACGCGGACGCTGATCACCGCCGTCAGCCCCTCGCGAACGTCCTCGCCGGTCGGCACGAGATCCTTGTAGATGCCTGTCTTCTTGCCGTAGGCGTTCAGGGCGCGGGTGAGGGCGGAGCGGAATCCCGACACGTGGGTGCCCCCCTCCGTCGTCGAGATGTTGTTGACGTAGCTGTGGAGGCTCTCGGTGTATTCGCCGGTGTACTGCAGGGCGATGTCCCAACTCACGCCCTCTCCAGAGCCCTTGATCGTGATCACGTCGCCGTGGATCGGGTCGCTCGCCTTGTTCAGGTGCTCGACGAATTCCTCCACGCCCCGCTCGTAGAAATACTCCTCCGTGTTTCCGCTGGCGGCATCCGTGAAGGAGATCCGCACGCCTGAATTGAGGAAGGCGAGCTCCCGCAGCCGGCGGGAGAGGATGTCCCAGGAGAACTTCGTCTGCGGGAAGATCTGCGGGTCGGGCTTGAACGTGGTCTTCGTGCCCGCCCGCGTGGTGGTGCCCATCTTCCGCACCGGCCCGGTCGGCTCTCCACGCTGGTATTCCTGCTGCCAGACGTGTCCCTCGCGGGAGACCTCAACCTCGCACCATTCGGAGAGGAAATTCACCACCGTCACGCCAACGCCGTGGAGGCCGCCGGAGGTCTGGTAGGCGCCCTTTTCGAACTTGCCGCCGAACTTGAGCACCGTCATCACGCCCTCGAGCGTTGAGACGTCGCGTTCCATCTCCTCGGAGAGCTGCGGGTGTCGGTCGACCGGGATGCCGCGGCCGTCGTCCTCGACCGTCACGCTGCCGTCAACGTTCACCGTCACGCTCACGTGCTTGGCGTACCCGGCCATGCACTCGTCGATCGAGTTGTCCACGACCTCGTAGACGAGATGGTGCAGGCCCCGCGACGTGTTGTCGCCGATGTACATGCCGAACCGCTCCCGCACGTGCTCCCGGTCGGAGAGGTGCTTGAGGTCGGCAGAGGTGTAGCCCTCCTGCCGCGAGGCGTCGCCGTTGGGCTCGTTCGAAGTGGGCTCGTTCGAAGTGGGCTCGTTCGAGCCGCGTCCAGTCGAGCCACGCTGTGTGTCTTCCGCCATCAGAAATTGTCTCCTAGGAAACGTCGCCGACCCGGCACTTGATGTCGGCGATCCCCTCCGCGGGAACCGCCTCGCCGAGCCTCCTGAGCACTTCCTCCTTGTGGAATCCCATCTCCTGAACGAGCGCTGAATGTGACACGACGACCTCGAGCACTCCGCGGCGGACGGCGCCCGCGCGGGACCGGTTCCTGAAGGCCGGAGGCGCGACCTCCTCCCAGGCGGTCGCCAGCCGGTCGGCCGACTGCTCTCGGGCGTAGCCACGGCTCGACAGCAGCCGCGACATCACCCGCGAGACCGGCTGCGGCCCCGCGGATTCCCGACGCCTCTCCTGAAACCTCTCGTCCACGCGCATCGGCTCCATCAGTCGGCAGCCAGTGGCATGATCACGTAGCCGTAGCCGTCGTCGGTGCGGCAGACCGCGGCGCTCTGGGCATCCGTGATCTCGATCGACACGTTCGTGCCCGGATCGAGCACCCGCAGGAAATCACTGGCGAACCGCGGGTCGATCTTGATCCGCACGGTCTCGCCGGTGTGGTCGATCGGCAGTTCCACGCGGCTCTCGCCACTTTCACTCGAACGCCCGGAGAGCACGAGCACACCGGGCTCGAAGGAAAAATCGACTCCCTTCGACTGCTCGCTCGTGGTGATCGCCGCCTGGCGGACAGCCGCCAAAAGCGGCCCGGCCGTCACCGAGACACGCGTCGCATCCGGCCGATCCGGAAACACGTCCCTCCACCTCGGAAACCGCCCCTCCACGAGCCTCGCGGAGATCGTCGTACCGCACGTGCGCACGATGATCTCGCTCGGCCTCACGGCGACATGGACCGGAGCATCCTGTGATCCGAGGCAACGCTCGACCAGCTGCATCGCGCGGGCTGGCACGATCGGCTGCGCCCCCGACGGCGACCCGCCCGAGGAGGCGACAGGCCCTTCCATCTTCGCGAGCCTCCGCCCGTCGGTTCCAACCGCGATCGCACGGCCCTCGGCGAACTCCACGAGCACACCGCCAAGCGCGTAGCGACTCGACTCGTTGTCGGTGGCGAAGACGGTACGGCGGACGATCTCGCGGGCAAGCGGTGTCGAGAGTTCGAAGCAGGCCTCGTCGGGGAACGTCGCCACCGAGGGAAACTCCATCGGATCCTCGGCCGGGAGCCGGAACTGGCTCCGCGCCGCCTTGACGACCGTGGCATTGCCGTCGGAGTAGATCTCGAACTCCGCTCCCGACGGGCTCTCGCGCACGATCGCCGAAAGCCGTGAGCTCGGCAGGAGCACCGATCCTGCAGCGGTGACGTCGACGACACCGAGTTCGACCCGGATGCCGACCTCGAGGTCGCTCGCGAGGAGCACGGCCTTCGGGGAACCATCCGCGCTCGTGGAGGCTTCGAGCTTGACGTTCGTGAGGACGGGCTTGGTCGACCGGGAGGGGACAACGGCGGAAGCCGACTGGAGAGCCGCTAAAAGAGGCTCACGATTGCAACGCACCTTCATCGGGCAGGATCGTCCTTTCCGGGGATGATTTCGAGGCCCGGATTGTACCCGCTGGCGGGGGCTCGAGGCAGGTGTCCGACTGTCACGGCCGCGGTACGTTCGTTCGAGGCTTTCCCCCTGTTTTCTGCTTGTATTTATCTTGAAAAAACAGGGTTGAAATCAGGGGGCAGTAAAACCAGTAAGGCTCCTCGCGACGACGCTCTCTTGAGGGTGAGATCACGATCCTGCCAGGGTTGCACAGGAGCCATGAATCCGGCTGTGAGAACGATCCCTTGGCCGGGAAATCGCGTGTGGAAAACCAGTCGCATCGATCAGCGGTTCGATGTCGGTTTCCAGTCTGGAGCGGTGCAGGGAGATGGGCGTCGGATGCCGATGTTCGGTCCATCCGCCCTCAGAAATTTGCCAGTCGATGGTCGGTGGGATGCCAACCCGTTGGTCAGACCGTGGCGGCGGCACGGCGATGTCGCGACGTGGCCGATCGTCGACCTGTTTTCGACGGCTGCGATGACAGTGAATCGACAGCATCGCCAGCCCGTGTCGCGGCCTCGGAGCCATCGATCCCGCCGAGTCCCAGGGATTTCGTGATCGCGTCGATGTCCCGTTGGCATCCCGGATCGGTCTCGTACCTCTTTTTCACGACGCGGATGCTGTGGAGCACCGTCGTGTGATCCCTGTCTCCGAAGAACCTGCCGATCTCCACGAGGCTCTTTCCCGTGAGCCGCCTCGCGAGGAAAATCGCCGTGCTGCGGGCGTGGGCCACGTTTTTGCGGCGGCAGGGGCCGACGAGGCAGGCAGGCGGCATGGAAAACCGTTTTGCCGTCGTGGAGGCGATTCTGCGGATAGACGGCACGGGGCCGTGCGGATCGATCCGCAATTCACCGTCCGGCATCCTCACGGCCACGACGAGTCCCGCGGAAAGCCGGGAAACGAGCGACGGCGGAAAAGCCTTGACGTCCGTCGGGAAGTGCTCGAGGGTCACAACGACCCTCCCGGAGGACTCGATGACCCTGTCCAAAAGAGCTGAAAACGCCTGGAAAACAACCTGTTTGGTGGCCCGGTCGAGCCCGTCCACGATCACGAGGTCGGCGGCGACGAACCGCTGGTGGAGCCGGTGGAGCGAATCCGATTCCAGAGCGGACGCGAGATCCTTTTCGAGCGTCCGCCCGTCCCAGCGCTCCACCGAGACGTGGTCCCTGCCGGGAGGGGACCGCTCGAGCGTAGCCTTCTCGAGGTAGTCGAGGCAATCGGCCTTTCCCCAGTCCGACCGGCCGACCATCACGAGGGGGACGTAGCGGTCGGAGCCCGCTACGACGCATTCAAGTCCATGCCGAAGGAGCGAATTCTCGGGCCCGAGAACGGGAAACTCGGCGGGCATCGGAACTTCCTCCGGTGGAATGACTGCCGGGCTTCCCTGCCGAATCGACACAGCGTAGCGATCGATATCGCCAATGCAAACCGTTGGTCGCGACCTCCGCTCAACTCGACGTGCTCTCTCCGCCCGCCGACTTCCGTGCGAGGCCTTGCGCGACGCGTCGCAGCACGGCGGTCAGCAGTTCGACGCTCCGGTCGATCTCTTCGGGAGTCGAACTGGTCGCGAAGCTGAATCGCACGGCGCCGCGGACAATCTCGGCCGAGGGCGACATCGCCGTGATCGCCGGCGCCGGCTCGGCGGAGCCGCTCGAACAGGCCGTTCCGGTCGAGCAGGCGATTCCTGCGAGGTCGGCCGCCATCACGATCGCCTGCCGGTCGAGGCCGGGAAACGAGATGGTCGAGATATGCGGCGATCGGCTGCCGGCACCGCCGATCGGCACCGCGGCCACGCCGCATTCCCGTGAGGCCGCGACAACGCGCCGCTCAAAATCCCCCCTGAGCCCGGCGATCCTCGTCGCCTCGGATTGACGCCTCCCGACGGCTGCCGCGAGCGCCGCCGCGAACCCCGCGGCGAGCACGACCGGCTCCGTTCCACCGCGGAGACCGGATTCCTGGGAGCCGGTGGTGACGGGTTCGATGGCCCGGCCGTGGGCGACCACGAGGCCGCCGATCCCCCGGGGTCCGCCGAACTTGTGGGAGGCGACCACCATCGCTGCGACGTTGAGGTCGCAAAACGGCATGTCGAGCCACGCGACCGATTGCGTCGCGTCGGCATGGACGAGGACATCCGGGTATTCCGCGGCCAGTTGGCGGGGATCATCCACGATTCCCGTCTGGCCGCACGCAATGGTGGCCGTCGCGATCGTGCAGGAGCCGTCGGCGTTCCGCTCGCCCAGGGCCGAGCGGTCGGGAATGCCCGCGGAGGAGAGCGGGAGCGAACGGATCCTGAACCCACGGTGGCCAGCCGCCACGGCCGCCGCGAGGATGCTCGCATGATCCCTGGGCGAGACGAGGATCGAGCCCGTGGTCCGATCCGACGGCCCGTTCTTCGCCGCGGCGGCCGCCAATCCGAGTATCCCGAGCCGATTGGCTTCGGTGGCTCCGGAGGTGAAGACGAGCCGGTCGCGGTGCCGGCCGGACGCCGTCGCCCCGAGCAGTTCGAGGATGCGTTCGCGGGAATCCTCGAGAGATTGCTTCGCCCGCCTTCCGGCAGCGTGCGGGCTCGACGGATTCGCGAAGGCGTAGGCCTGCGCCCGCTCCATCGCCTCGGCCGCCTCCGGGCCGAGCGGCGTCGCCGCCGCGTGGTCGAGGTAAATCATCGCGATCCCGCCATGATCGACTCGATGTCGTCCGGCAGGATCGGCACGTGGCTCGAGAGGTCGACCGGGCCCCGCTCGGTCACGAGGACGTCGTTTTCCAGGCGGATGCCGATGCCCTCCTCCGGGATGTAGATCCCCGGCTCGACGGTGACGATCCAGCCGGGCTCCAGCGGTCCGTCAAGGGGTGCGAGGTCGTGCACGCCGAGGCCGAGCGAATGGCCGAGGCCGTGCATGAAGTATTTCCTGCAGGCCGGCTCCTCCGCGGTGTCCTTTGCGAGCTCCTCGGACGACACCAGCCCCAGCGACGTCAGCTCGGCGTTCATGTCGAGCTGCGCCGCCCGCTTCCACGCCCGCAGCGTGGTGCCGGCGACCGTCCGCGCGATCGATTTCCGGAGCACCCTCAGGACGGACTCGTAGACCGCCCTCTGCCGCGGCGAGAACCGGCCGTTCACGGGGTAGGTCCGGGTGAGGTCGGCGTTGTAATTGGCGTAGCAGGCCCCCACGTCGATGAGCACGAGATCGCCGTCACGGCACTCGTTGTCGTTGTCGTGGTAGTGCAGCACGCAGGCGTTCTTCCCTGAACCGACGATCGGGTTGTAAGCTATCTTTCCACGGCGTCGGGTGAACTCTGCGAGCAGTTCCGCCTCGAGCTCGAATTCCATGACGCCCGGCCGCAGGGCCGAAAGCACCCGCCGCAAGCCCGCGTCGGTGATCTCGACCGCCGTGCGGACGAGTTCGATCTCGCTCGGATCCTTCACGGCCCGCAGCCTCCGCATGAGCGGCGCGAGCCGGTCGTGGCGGTGGAGCGGATAGCGGGTGAGCAGCTGCCTGGCCATCCGCAGGTCGCGGGACTCCACCGTGGCTGTCGCGCGTTCGTGCTCGTTGGAGTCGAGCAACACGAGGTCGCTCTCGCACATCAGCGAGTGGAGCACCTTCGAGAAGTCGGCGAGCCAGCGGACCTTCGCGACGCCGGAGATCTCCCCGGCCCGCTCCCTGGTGAGCGACTCGCCTTCCCACTGGGCCGATTGTTCGTTCGGCTGCTTGATGAAGAGCATCTCCCGCTGCGCCGGATCGATCGCGTCGGGGGCGAGCACGAGGACGCTCTCCTCCTGCTCGATGCCCGTCAGCCAGAAGAGGTCGCTCGCCGGATGGAGCCGCATCGTGCCATCCTCGCCGGTCGGCAGGACGTCGGCGGCGTGGACGACGGCAACACATCGGCCTGGCAGCATCCCGCGCAACCGGTCCCTGTGGGCGACGAAGAGCGAAGGGTCGATCGGCGCATGCCTCATGAAAACGCCCCCGGCGTCCGCGGCTTCCGGCCTACTTCACGTCGATCAGCTCGACGAGGAAGTGGAGCGTGGCGTTGGGCGGGATCGGGCCGCCGGGCGTGCCCCGGGCTCCGTAGCCGAGGTTGCTTGGAATCAAAAG